>NZ_JAVIWQ010000002.1:2716347-3018163 GCF_034313965.1 Herbaspirillum sp. RTI4 | reverse complement strand
ACTACTGCTAATCACTTGATTTTACAAGGGATTCCATAACCGAAGGCAACTGACGTTCACCGAACATCACTCGGCGATTCCGGCAAATTTCCGGTAGACTCAGAACACCACGCGTCCTCTAGCTCCGGCTCCTGCCGTGAAGGAAAATACGCCGCTGCTATGTGCTTGATCAGTATCCTACCCTCCTCAGTGCCATTTGATTTTTCAAAATAAACACGCTTCTGCATTGCCTGAGCAGTCATTTCTTCAACGGCTGCGTCAATGGAAGTGTTGGCCGCCACTTCCATCGCTTCTCGCGAAAGCCAGGGCAAACCTCGATCCCACAGGACTCCCCACTGCCATGAGTAAATTTGCAGCATTTCATGCCAGTCGTCGTGCAGCTCTTGAGTTACAAGTTCGTATATCGGCGGGTAGCGACAAAAAATAGTAGTGGGATCGGCTTTTAGACTCCGGTACGTTGGCCATCCTCCATCGTACCCAAGTTGGAAGTCCTCAGAGTCGCCGGCTCGCAAGTTCAAACCGTCGCCGGGAGCTCCTTCAATAAAATCGGGCTGCTCGAATCCACCAGGACCTATCTTGGCATTGTTCTCAACGACGACTACGTGCGCCGTTCTTCTCAGCAATCGCGCAACGCGGTTTTCCAACCCTTGTATGCCTGCGGCATGCGGCGCACGAGGGTTCTCTTTACCTTTGGAAAATTGAGAATACCTTATTGCTTGCCCAATTTCTATCCCAAGCGCTTCATCAAGCTGCGGGTAGGTAAGACCAGTAATATCTTTAGCCTCTTCAATCAGCATCGAAGCAAAACGGGCCAATGCCGGTTTCAATCGCTTCCCTCTATTTTGTCCTAAATTCACCTTTTCTCCTCTGTGATTTCAAAATCTGGCCCTCCCATAACGGTCCATAAGAAAATAGTCTACGGCAATCATAACTGCAATCAACGGGTGATCTCGAATGGCAAAAATTGACACTGACTTTCGGCAGGCATTTGGAAGAATGGCCCCCCAGGCCATCATCTCACGATCAGAGCTCGCTTCTCTGCTGAAGACTACGGAGGGAGCTGTCTCACAGATGGCGTACCGGGGAGAACTTCCCATGACGGCATTCCCGGCGAAACGACGAGCTTGTTGGTTCGTTGCGGACATCAGGCTACGGCTGGACTCGATTTCTAGCGATAAGCGCTCGAACATCTTGCCTGGGGACACCAGTAATGCGGTGAAGCTGGGGCGACCGCGACTTTCTGCAGGAGGGAAAACATGAGTATTCGCGCGATGAATTGGGCATGAGCACAAAAGTTGGCACCCACTCCGAAATGATGGCCCTAGCGGACTCTGCAAATGACTACGATGAGTGCTGGCCAGGTATTCCATTTGTCGCGGGGAAATGCTCCGTTTCGGGCCGCACCGTTCAGCGCAGCATACAGAAATTTGAGGCCGCTGGCCTTATTTCAGTAAGCCCACGATACACGTCTGCAGGAAGACAAACATCAAATGGATACCGATTATGCATAGCCGCTAAGGTAAGCCCCGACAAATTGTCATCCGTCGACGAAGCAGGAAAAGTCGAGGGCGACAATTTGTCGGGGACGGGGGTGACGTCAAGGGTCACCGTCGTGGATGACAAAACTACGTCACCCCTAAAACCATCACAGGAGTCCGAACAACAACCACTACACTGTAGTGGTCTAATCTACCCGGACACCTCGATAGGTGCAAAATACACCATCTGAGGAGTTAAGTATGTCTACAAGAAAACGAAGAATCTTCGATCCGAGTCTGAAACTGGAAGTGGTTCGGATGATCAATGAACAGAGCCAGAGCGTCCAGAACGTCAGCGAAAGCATGGACATCGGCCAGACCGCGATCCGGCGCTGGCTGCGGCAGTATAGTGCCGAACAGAGCGGGCAACCTGGCATAGGCAAACCGCTGACCGCCGAGCAGCAAAGGATCCGCCAACTGGAGCTGGAGAACCAACAACTTCGGCAGGATGTCACGATCTTAAAAAAAGCATCGGCCTTCTTTGCCCGCGAAATGAAATGACCTATAAACTCATTGAACAGCTGCAACAGAAGGCAACCCCAGTCCAGCAAAGTTGCCGCGTCTTGGCGGTCAGTCGATCCGGCTTTTACGAAGCGCAGCGTCGTTCTGCTAAACCGGTTTTGTGCAAAGCGAGCATTCATCTGCGGGCAGCGTTTATGGCAAGCCTTCAAAGCTATGGCCGCCGCCGACTGCTCACGGCCATGGCCAGCGAAGGCATCCACATCGGGCGTACAAGGTGCGCAGTTTGATGCGCCAGGCTGCCTTAAAACCCGTTTGGAAGCGTAAATTCATCCATACGACAAACAGCAAGCACGGCTTGCCAGTGGCCGATAATGTGTTGAACCGGCAGTTCAAGCCAAGCGCCCCGAACTTGGCGTACGTCAGTGACATTACCTACATCCGCACCGGCGCCGGTTGGCTTTATCTCGCCACCGTGCTGGACCTGTACGCGCGCAAAGTAGTGGGCTGGGCCATGGCGCCGAGTATGCCTGCCAAGCTGGTCTGTGATGCGCTGAGCATGGCCATTGAACAGCGCCGGCCGGCACCCGGATTGATCGTTCATTCGGACCAGGGCAGTCAGTATGCCAGCGAGCTTTACCAAGATCTGCTAACGCGCAACGGCTTCGTTTGTAGCATGAGTCGCAAAGGAAACTGCTGGGACAATGCCGTCGCCGAACGCTTCTTCCTGAACCTCAAGATGGAGCGCGTCTGGCAGCGCCAATATGCAAACCACGCTGAGGCCAAAGCCGACATCATCGACTACATCGTCGGCTTCTATAACTGCAAGCGCATCAATTCAGTACTGGGTAATTTGCCGCCCTCTGTCTACGAACAGAAAATGGCAGGACGTGAACCTATCGTTGTGTCCGAAATTACTTGACCACCACACACTTCCCCCCACAGCTATCGGCTGCCGAGCGGCAAACGATAGGCGGCCTAGTTCTTACGTTGGACCAGTCGAATGCTCAAGCGCTACTTGACGAACTTTCTGATGCAATCGAAACCACCTCGATTAAGACCAGCCCGCTATGTTGGTTTAGAGGACTCGTTGAGCGGCAAAAGATCGGGGCATTTGTGCCAGCAGGGGGAATCAGAATTGAAGAGCGTCGCAAGAGCAAAGTCCAGAAGATAAATTCCCAGCAGCGAATGCAAGAGTCTCCAAAAACGGACAAAAAGATCGCCAGAGAATCGCTTCGACAAATCAAAAATTGGTTCGCATACCAAATAAAAACAAACCAGATGCATAGCTCGAGAATACGATCGGACTATTTCAACCAGCAACACTAAAACTAAATTCGAGAGGCTGCAGAAAAGAAAAAAATCTAATTGGAGCAGCAGCAATAACAATAACGCAAATTATCGAAACCAGTACTTTACATTAACTTGAAAGTGAAATCATTAAATGACCACCAAAACGAAAAAACACCAGTCAGAAATACCAGTATCAAATTCAAATACATCTAATTCTAGAGATATATTTAATGTTATCCACAAAAAACATGAACAAAAAGGTTTGACACAAAAAAAAGCTTTCGAAATATTAATCCCACATTTATTCGTGCTTAGAAAAAAAGGGTGCTCTTGGGAACAGATCACAAAATTGCTCAATGATAAGTGTGGATTCAAACTTCAAGCCACGACGGTCCGAACCTATTTCAGCGAAATGGCCCGAAGACACTTGGGTATTTGCCAAGAAGCTATGACAGAACATATTTTGGCCGGGGCCAAGACTAACAACCTATTGCGTTAGGCGACCAGCAGAATCATAAGCGCGCGCAGCCGTCTAAAGAACACATTGCTTTGGACCGGAGTGGCGATCATGGATGTGGAGAGGCGAGATGACGGCTGGCAATTGACGGATGCGCTGTGGCGACGGATGGAGCCGTTGTTGAACACCACCGAAGCCGCATCCATTGGGTGCCATCGGCCACGGGTAGCAAACCGGGCAGCGATGGATGCGATCTAGCGGGTACTATGCATGGCGCGACAGGTAAGCTAGCACCCCCGCGTCTGGTCCGACAAATGGAGGTTTTGAATAGACCACCACTCACTCGCAATGCAGCAGCGGTGGCCATCAAGCGCGCAAAAGATGCCATTTCTGCCAGCGCCGCCTACTCGCTAAGGAAGCGCAAATGGACAGCCCGATGAGCAGTTTCCAGTACATTAAGAAAACGCCGCCGGAACAGCCCCGGGCATACGCGCTTGCCGCTTGGGCTCGCGGCCTCCGGATTGAGCTGCTCGTCTTCGCTCCCTATGGCATAGTAAAATATCCGTAAGGCGGCGACGTCGGCGACGCTGAATTTGACATCAGTTTGTCGCGCAGGCTCGGCCAGCTGGTTTACCTTAAGCAGAAATTCTATCATCGCCTACGGCCATTGGTGTCCGGTTATTTCCTTCACGCACAGCAGTTCGCGCAGGAGATGAGTGCGAGTGGCTAAAAGGCGACTACTAAGACGTGACTCGTTAATAAAAACCGATGCTACGTCCCCCATCTTGCTGCGGCACTGCAATATGCGCCACCATATCACCAGCCTGCATTGCCCGAGTAAATGCCTCATGGACCAGCCTGGTGACTCGCCGGAGATCAATATCTACGCGTTCTGACAACAAGCCCCCGGTCCTTTCGTCCAGAGTGATCTTCCGCTTTGTTTTGCTGCGTAAAATTTCAGTCGTTTCTTGAATGATGCGCAGCCGTTGCACCGGCTCAGGCGCCGGCACGTTGAATACCTCAACACGCGACAACAGGGCAGGAGGAACGTTCTCGATGCTGTTTGCAGTTAGGACAAAGATGATTCGACTGGCATCGAATTGCAGTTCAAAAAACTCATCTTTGAATTGTTTGCTGCTGCCGGTATCGAGCAAGTCGAGCAGTACCGGTAAGACCGGATATTGAGTGTCATGGATTTTATCAACCTCATCGATGACCACGACCGGCGCAGCCGAATCACCGTCGGCGAGCAACGAAAAAAGCATACCCGGACGCGAACCAGTCCACGAACTATGCGATCCGGTTAGTTGAAAACCGCCCTGCGCGCCGCCGGCACTAATTTTCTCCGTTGATACACCAAGCGCGGCCGCAAGCTGCGTTGCTAGAAAAGTTTTTCCAATGCCGGGATCGCCCAGCAAGAGCAGCGGCGTCACACGAAAATCGCTTGGTTTCATAGCGCCGGCAAGGATTAAATCAATTTGCAGCCGCTCAATCGGCACAATGAGATTTTCAAAGCGAGACTTAGCCGCCTCCAACCGCGCATGGGCCGCTTTGGCGTCGGGCAATGTCCGGGTGCCGCTATTCGCATGAGCATTCTGAAAAATGCGTGCGCCGGCATCGCGCCGGTCTTCTTTCAGTTCTTTGACCTTTACCGTTGCTTTTGCGAGTTCCTCCTGGTCAAACACTTGTGTTCGGGCTAGGGACTTTGTGCTCTTTCTACCTTTGACAGTGGGCTCGCCAGCGCTTGTCCAATGCTTGTAACAGTCGACCACCAGCTTATCTTTATCACCCGTCGTCAGCTTCCTGATTTTTCGACGAAAAACACTCATCCAGCGAGCTGCATCTGCTTGCCGGAACGCGGGTTGAGGTCGGGAAAAATCTTGGAATATTTGTGCAGCGCAATCCCATAATGGATCGCGAAGAAAATTAAGAACATCGACCAGGTTGCCGTCGCCATGCTCGTAAGCAATACTCATGGAAATAGCAACAAGCAAGTCGTTGGACATCGTCGCTGAGGCACGGTCCGGCGCAGCTGTCGATTGTGCGAGCAAACGAGTCGCGAGCGTCATCGCGTCCGACAAGTCGTATTTGGTGTCTGTGCGAATGCTGGAAAGATCAAAGTCGATTTGACGCAAACTTAAAATGTTATCGTGCAGCGGCTTCGGTTTCGATTCGACGAATGTTGTTTTTGTAACGTCTGCGGCTGCACCAGCCGCCTTTTCTGCTGCCGCCTTCTTGGTCGCAAGCTCAGCCGTGAACACAAGCTCGGCAACGATGGCGATTGGCAGCAAAAGGCGTTGATTGTGTTCACTGAAATAAAGTGTGAATCCTGGTGCAATGTTAGAATCTTGATTAACCATGATGACTCCTAGACGGAATTGTTGTTGTGGTCATGGCATGGACGGGGTGACAGCCCCGTCCATGCCTGCTTCCTGCTCGTCGTTACTTCAGCTCCCCTCCCATTCGATCGCTACAACTTTCCGGTTTTTTTTGGAGAAACAGCTCCCACAGGCCGGGGTGCATGTGCGATTTTCCAGCCTCCCAGTCTTGCCACGTTCGCATTGTTGAGTAGATCAGTTTGGCGGCGGCGGTCTGGGAAAGCCCGGATGCCTGGCGTACAGATCTAATTTCTGCTGGCGTCGGGCTTCTCTTACTCAAAATTTCCTCTTAGATAATAAAATATGTTTCGCAATTCATATAATACACGGATTCCGTGTATTATGCGGTTATGCAAACAAATTTTATTGCCCCGGTTTGTTCTTTCCATTGCCCTGCTTTGGCGTACATAGCAAGCACAGATGATCGTTGCGAATCGCATCCGGCCACCTGATCACTGACGTGCCTCATCAAGTCAGTTGAGACCTTGTACACGGCCCCGAATCGGCCTTTGTTGAGCAGGATGCCCACTGGCTAGCGGTGTGAGCACACAATGGCTTGCCCATCGGAAACTCATTGCAAATTCACCGCAAATTCACCGCAAATTTACCGCGCGATGAACCTCACGCCGAAGGACAGGATGCTGGATATGTGCCTGTCGGCTCAATCCGGGGTTTTGGCCGTTTGGTCGCTACGCGCCCTTCGCAGCCGACTCAGGGCTTCGCCCCGAGACCCGAATATAATCAGCCAGTGGCATGTGGATGATTTAACGAATTACAAAGTCACACGGCCGCGATATTTTTCGTTTGGTCTTAAACATGCGTTCGCCTGTAACTGGGGTAACTGGGCGTTCTCGTCTACAAAAAAATAAACCACAGACAGCGCAGCACCGTAAGCCGCGCTGGACGGCTCAAGGCGTCCACTGGTGGCATTCTCTGGGACCGCCAGCACCCCTTTGACCTACCTGGCATAAAAATCCTCCCAGAAGCCCGATTTTCAATGCTGAGGCAATGAAAGGCTCCCACATACGAGTCAATGCACTCGACTCATTCGGGCCAAAGTTTCTTCTAAGTAATTCAAGGTGGGTCTCGGGGCGGCGCCCTGAGTCGGCTGCGAAGGGCGCGCAGCGACCTAGCGGCCGGAATCCTGGATGTTTTGAGCTGAGCGATATACATCCAGCATCCTGTCCTTTGCCGTGGAATTTTCCTTTCGATGAATTTGCGATAAATCCGCAGTTTATTTGCGATAAATTTGCGGCGAATATGCAGTTGATTTGCGGTAAATAAGCGGTAAATATGCAGTAGATTCGCGATCAATTTAGTATGCCTTTGGGCGCTGGATAAAGTGTGCCTGGTCGGATAACCGCTGAATCCAAGGCGTAGCGCTTCGTCGATTCTGGACGGCGTCGATGCTGAGCGCAATTCTCGCGACGCCGGGCTGACGGTTTTGGGTGAATAGCGGCTTTAAGTGGTGCTTGGCGCGGTTGGCGACGAATGTGAACGAGCGAAATACTTTCAATGCCGCGAATTGTCCGTTCGTAGGCTTGGTATTTGGTGACTATTTACCAGCGTAAAATGTGATATGGTCAGTTGCCGCTACGGTTGGCCAGCACCCAATTAATCGGTGGCGAAGGCCGAGGACAAGTCGGCGTAAATGTCACGGGGAGAGAATGTGGGCCAACCAGAAGAACAATCAGCAGCCAAAGAAGCGGAAGTTATCGAGCATTCGATTCGTGTTTCAAATGCAGCCAAGCTGAACTTGGCCGATTTTTAGAACTCCCTACTGCGGGAGCTCTTTATCATCAATGACAGTGACCGCGACATTTCGAATATCCAGGTACGCCTGGAGTCCATTTCCCCGTTCCTCAAGTCCGTCAATAGATACCTGCGCCGCAAAGGCGCGCTATGACATCAAGGATTGTGACGTACAGCTCGACGGAGCGCTTTTTGGCAGGCTCACAGAGGCGGAAACCGCTACCGTCGTCTTCACCTTTGCAGAGAAAGCAGGAACATCCGAAGAAATTGTGCTCGCGACAGTTGAGCGAAAAGTCGAACTCCTGCCGCGCAATCAGTGGGGAGGGCTTTCTCATTTACCTGACCTATTCGCGGCGTTTGTCCAGCCAAACGAACTAGCGGTTGACCGGTTGCTAAAGCAAACGGCAGAGGTACTGCGCAAAGCCGGCAAGAGCGCCGCCATCGACGGCTACACCGGCGGCGCCAAGCGCGCCTCGGAGCTCACATCTGCGCTCTGGACCGCAGTGGCTGGACTTGGACTGGACTATGCGCTTCCCCCCGCTAGTTTCGAGTACAAGGGGCAAAAGGTCCCCAGCCCGGCTCAGGTTCTGGATGCGCGCATTGGGACATGCCTTGATCTGACGCTCATGTTCTGCGCGGCACTTGAGCAGGCCGGCCTCAATTCCGTCGTCGTATTCACTAAGGGCCACGCTTTCGCTGGCGTAACCAAACGGCGTCTGTCTGAAGTTCGTCAAGTAGTGAGGCGGCACGGGCCTAAGACGAAACAGAGCAAGACGAAAACATTCACTGCAGAGGCTCCAAAAACTGTGACCGGCGTCATCGTTTCAGGCAATGAGTTGTGTCTTCCGAATACTAGGCACAAAAAAATTTGGGAGACTCGCGCCCTAGATGTATCCGGCATGATGGCATCATAAAATTTTGATCGTGTATTTGCTCGTCCTTTGCTATGCATGGACTTCCTGTTATGGGTGTGATGCCTCGGAGAGCGGCTGACGATTGACCTGGTGTTACCTTTAAACGTCATTTTTTGCTGGATAATTACCATGTAAAATGCATGTGTTACTGATAACGAAATTTATTAAGCAAATATTGTCTCGCCATGGGTGATGAGAGTGGAATGTGATAAATGCCATTATCGCCAGTGTTTGAGTGGTAATTTTTTTAAATTTGATTAATAGATTAAGAACAAATTAGTGGCTAAAAGCAGGTGTCTTCTTGATTCTTATAAATAGCGAATCCTTCGGTTTTAAAATAGGAAGAAGCGGTGCTCATTCTGCGCGGAGCATGATGATCGTCGAGCTAGCAATGTTGTTAGAGGCTCACCCTGCAGGTGTTGAGCTTGATCGTATTAAGGCAGATATTGAAGTATTTAATATCCTGCACAAGCCAACTTCGAATTCACGGCGTTTAACTTACAGGCATCTGGTCGATTTGTACGGCCTCAACGACCGCATTTGCCTCTTCAGAATATTTCGTAAGCTCTGGCTGCAAGCGCCCGATGCGCGCGCAATGCTGGCCTTGCAACTGGCTCTCTGTCGAGATCCGTTATTACGCATATCGTTACCATTATTAATAGAGACTAAGCCTGGTGATGTCATTAATCGACAAATGATAGAAGGTCTACTTGAGGCACACAATCCCGGGGGCTATAGCCCAGCGTCAAAACAATCTTTTGCACAAAACATTAACGGGAGTTGGACGCAGGCTGGTTTTCTGGAGGGACATGCCCGGAAATTCAGGATTCAGCCAAATATACATGTCGCCAATATAGCCTTTGCCTTGTTTATTGCGAAGTTACAAGGCTTTGAAGGTCAGCGCGCCTTTCATAGTGACTGGTGTAAATTATTAAATACCGATGCAGGCGAGCTTTATCCCATGGCCGCTGCGGCCTCAGCGCGAGGTTATTTGCGCTACAAGCAGTCAGGAGACGTGATTGAGGTCACCTTTCCTGGGTGGTTAACCGATAGAGAGAAGGAACAACTTAATGGCTGATCGCCTCAGTAGTCTATTGAAAAACTATGAAAGCTATATCAGCTTGCCATGGTCGCGAATGGCCTCTAGTGAAGAACGTTCGATTTTTGCCATCTATAAGCCCGAAGACGAATTAAAGCTGCGTGCTCGTGTAGGTGAATTTGAATTGGTCACCACTCGACACGGTCACCCGTGGATATTGCTAGATATTACCGATAGCTTTGCCACTTGGCTGGCTGGACATGATTATGCGGAAGCCTATTTTGAAGATCCTGAATATTTGGTCGGCAACTACGAATACTTCGCACAAGAGTTAGTAGAAAGCTTTGTGAAAAAAATTTCTTCCTCACAAACCGAGAATAGCGCCATAGCCTTATTGGGTTGTGGCAGCTTGTTTGGCATTACCTCGGTTTCTGATTTGGTTAAATCATTGGCTGCAAAAATTACTGGTCGCCTGGTGGTATTGTTTCCTGGCGAGCAAGAAGGTAATACCTATCGGCTGCTGGATGCAAAAAATGGATGGGGCTACCTCGCAACATCAATTAAAGCTTAATTTTGGGATTCAATATGCTCAACCGCGACATTTTTCAAAACGATCCCATCGACAGTTTTCTCGCTAATAATGGCGTGGCCAAAGTCACCGATGAAAAAACAATAGAGGCGCTGAATACCCTTGAGTACGAATTAAAAACCTTCGTTTGCGATGGCAAATACCAACAAGGCATAGACTTAATTCTCCGTAATTTTTTAGATAGCCTACTTACTGGCAATGAGCAAAAAGGTGTGTGGATCTCAGGTTTTTTCGGTTCCGGTAAATCGCACTTAGCCAAAATGCTGAGTAGCCTGTGGATCAATCAGACGCTGGCCAATGGCCAAAGTGGGCGAAGTCTCGCCGACTTACCTGAGAGCACACAAAATTTGCTTGAACAGCTTTCTCAGCAGGCGATTACTCGCGGGGGCTTGCATTCCGCTGCGGGTACTTTGGGTGCCTCGGCGGGCAAAAAAGTTCGTCTTTCGCTGCTGTCCGTTATTTTTAAATCCGTGGGTTTACCCGAGCAATATCACCTGGCTAAATTTTGTTTGTGGTTAAGCGAGCAAGGGGTATTGGAAAAAGTAAAACAGGCTGTTTTCGACAAGATGCACGGGGCAAACATCGAGGAAACCTGGGCTAAAGAAGTGCGCAATTTACATGTTTCTCCAGTATTGCATCAGGCGATTTTGCAGGCCATTCCAGCGCTTGGCAGTGATACAAAAGAAGTGCGCGAGATGCTGCGCAGTCAATACGCGATAGTTGATGATATTAGCAATGACGAAATGGTTGACGCCGCGGTAGACGCGCTCTCTTTGTTGACAACTACCGATGGCAAAATTCCACTGACCCTAGTCGTGCTAGATGAGGTTCAGCAATACATAGGTAACGATCTCGACCGCGCGATGGAAATTCAAGAGGCGGTGGAAACCTGCTGTAAAGCCAGTAAACTAAAATCTAAAATGCTTTTTATAGGTACGGGTCAAAGTGCCTTGGCCGGTATGACGAACCTGCAACGCTTGATGGGTCGCTTCCAAACGCCAGTGCAATTGGAAGATACCGATGTCGATGCGGTTATTCGTAAAGTGATTTTGCAAAAGAAAGAAAGTGCCAGATCGCAGATTCAATCGGTGATTGATAGCAATCTTGGTGAAATTTCCCGCCACCTGCATGGCTCCACCATCGAACATCATAAAGACGACGAGCAATTTGTGGTTGCGGATTACCCGCTATTACCCGTGCGTCGTCGCTTCTGGGAAAAAGTGTTACATGCGCTCGATGTCACGGGTACTGGTTCGCAGCTCCGTAATCAACTACGTATCGTTCATGAAGCCTGTAAAGTCAGCGCAGAAAAAACGCTAGGAAATGTTTTGCCGGCAGATTTTATCTACGATCAAATCGCCACTAATTTATTACAGACCAATGTGATCTCTAAGGATATCTACGAGACCATAGCGCGTAAGAAAGCAGGGGATGCAGACAGCCAACAGCAAGCGCGGGTTTTAGCCTTGATTCTTCTGATCGGTAAATTGCCGACCGATGTGGATCACGGTATCGCGCCTACAGAGGGTTATCTGGCTGATCTACTAATCGAAGACCTGCAAAATGATAAACACCGGGTGCGTAGTGAGCTTCCGGGCTGGCTGGCTGCCTTACAAACAGACGGTCTGTTAATGAGTATGCTAACCCATCGTGGTTTGGAATATCGCCTGCAAACAGCCGAAAGTTCTCAGTGGTACGACGAGTTTAATAAGCAAAAAAATGATTACCGCGGCAATCCGCAACGCATTGAAGGTTATAAGCAGCAACTGATACAACAGCACGTTCGTAAAGCGGTGAGTGATGCACGTCTGCTTCAGGGTATAAGCAACGTCAGTCGTTCTATTAATTGCTGCTTTGAGGGAGAGCTCGCCATAGACAATGCAGAAAAGCTTTACGCCTGGGTGCACAATGCTTCTGAAAAAGCATTTCTCGATTCCGCTCGCGCTGCGCGCTCAGACCAAGCGACTATTTTTATCTATGTTCCCAATAGCCATCAGTCCGACGTGGCTGATGCCATCATCGAATTAAAAGCTGCCGAGATCACCTTAGAGCTGCGTGGCAACGCCAGCACTGAGGCAGGTAGTGATGCTAAAAAGGCGATGGACAATAGTAGGCAAACCGCAGAGCGCAAGCTTAATGCATTACTCAAAGAAATCTACGCCAATATTCAAGTAAAGCTTGCTGGTGGCGCAGATGTCGACGGTGATGCGCTCATTGATCAAATCCGCAATGCAGGCAATATTGCGGTGGAGAGACTCTATAAAGACTTCATGCTCGCCGATGACGCCAACTGGGCAGCTGTCTACACCAAAGCAAAACGTGAAGGTGGAGAGAACGCACTGGAAGCACTGGGTTTTAAAGAAGAGACTGCTAAGCATCCGGTCTGCCAAACTTTGCTGCGCTATATTGGTGTTGGTAAGCTAGGCAAAGAAGTCAGCGAACAATTTTCTGCCGCACCCTACGGTTGGTCGGATGATGCTATTGCAGGTGCACTATTTGCCATGCTTGCTGCTGGCGTGTTGACCGGTATTGATAGTACAGGGCAGCCTGTTTCGGCAAAAACTTTAGATCGTACAGCGCTCGGCAAAGTGAATCTGCGCCCTGAGAAAATTCAATTGACCAAAATAGAATTAATCCAGGTTCGCAGCCTGATTAACGCACTTGGTATCCCCTGTAATGCCGGTGAAGAACAATCGAGCATCCTGTCTGCGCTGAAACTGGCGAGAGATCTAGCCTTCAAGACTGGCGGCAATGCTCCGCTGCCGGCTAGCCCCAAGACTGACTTACTCGATCAATTGATGTCTAGCAGCGGCAACGAGTTATTGCGTGCCGCCTTGGATGTCAGAAGGCAAATCATCTCCGACGTAGAAAACTGGAGAGCTACGATAGAGTTGATGCGAACACGTGAGCTGCTATGGAACGATTTGCGTAATGTACTGCATCATTGCAAGGGACTTAATTTCACGCAAGCGATAGAAGTGGAACGTAAAGCCATTATTGATAACCGTAGCTTATTGGGCATCCCCAACCCGATAGAGCCGCTCATCAAACAGGCATTTGGTGGCATACGCGATGCTATTGTTTTCCATCATGGTGAGTTTGAAGTCGAGTACAACCGCTGCTTGGAGCAACTGGAAAATGATGAGCAATGGAAAAAACTCGACACCAGTGAGCAACAGCTGCTGCTGGTGACGCACAATATTGATCAGTTACCCGTTCTGCTTTTAGCCGATAACGATGCCGTACTACTCAGCCTAGAAACATGTAGCCTAAGCCAATGGAACGACAAACGCGCCTCACTGATGTCGCGCTTTGATGCCGCGCGTAACTCTGCCATAGCGCTACTTAAACCGAAAGTACTACATGTGCAAAGCCCACGTCGATTGATAGAAACGGAAGCGGATTTACATGGCTGGCTAAAAGAGGTCGAGGCGAGTATCCGCATGCAACTGGTAAACGGCCCGGTGTCTATTAGTTAGTTAAAAATTGATGTAATGAAGCCGTGTGAATTTTCACGCTTATGTAAATATATTAAAAGAGAGTTAGCATGCGCCAAGCATTAGATAAGCTCCTGCGTAGTGCGCTAGAAAGCACCGTCATCAAAGCGCGGGAGGTGGCCGAACAAGCGGTGCGGGAAGCGATTGAGCGCTTAGGCGTCGCGGAACCGCAAGTGCCAACGTATTTAGATGACTCCGAAAAACAGCTCAGGGTAAAACTGCGTGCCCATGCGCGTCAGTTGGGGGATCTTAAACACGACAATGGTGAACAAGATATCGCGCTCTTGATTGCGGAAGCTGCTTACGAGCATTGGCACCGCATGTTGTTTGCGCGTTTTTTGGAGCAAAATCAACTGTTAATGTTTGATGCGCATACTTCTGTCACGTTAGATGAATGTGCAGAACTCGCTGAGGGTGAAGGCTTTAGTAGCGGTTGGGCTTATGCAAGCCACTTGGCGTCTAAGATGCTGCCGCAGGTATTTCGCCAAGACTCGCCGGTGTTTCAATTAGAGCTGGCGATCAACCACATTCGTGATTTAGAAAATAAAATTGCCGCCATAGACCCGCAAACCTTTCAGGCGCAAGATGCGCTCGGTTGGGTCTATCAGTTTTGGCAAACTAAGCGTAAAAAAGAAGTCAATGATTCCGGCGTTAAAATTGGCGCTAAAGAGCTAAGCCCTGTCACCCAATTGTTCACCGAGCCGTATATGGTGAGCTTTTTACTCGATAACGCACTCGGCGCCTGGTGGGCCAATCGCCGCTTAAGTGCAAACGATATCGCCACCGCCAAGACGGAACAAGACTTACGTGAACGCGCAGCGATTCCTGGTGTACCTTTGACGTATTTGCGTTTTGTTGAGCATAAAGCCGAAGGCGAGCCAGCCTGGCAGGCCGCCGCAGGAAAGTTTGAGCTTTGGCCGCAACACTTAAGCGAACTCAAAACCCTAGATCCTTGTTGTGGCTCTGGTCACTTCTTAGTCGCCGCCTTCTTAATGCTAGTGCCTATGCGCATGGCATTAGAAGGTTTGAATGCCAAAGACGCCGTTGATGCGGTGCTGTGCCAAAATATTCACGGATTAGAACTAGACCAGCGCTGCGTGGAACTCGCCGCTTTCGCCCTGGCGCTGGAGGCTTGGCGTTTCCCCCATGCCGGTGGCTATCGCGCTTTGCCTGAGCTTCATCTAGCGTGTTCAGGTTTATCGGTCAAAGCCGCAAAAGCAGAATGGAAAGCCTTAGGCATACAACTGGAAGATGCCGGTGGCAAAAAAAATCTAGCGATTGCCCTCGACTGGGTGCATCAAACATTTGTTGATGCACCGGTGTTAGGCAGCTTGATCAATCCACGTAAATCGAATGCCGCCAAGATCGTCCAATGGGATGAATTATCCGGTGCATTGAATCAAGCCTTGACCATAAATGCCGAAGGTCATAACGAAGAACAACACGAAGCAGGCATCGTGGCGCAAGGCTTGGCAAAGGCAGCGACCTTGCTGGCAACTGAGTACAGTTGGGTGATCACTAATGTGCCTTATCTGGCGCGCGGTAAGCAAGATGAAGTCTTGAAAAATTTTTGCGAAGTCCATTATCCGGAAGCCAAAAATGATTTGGCAACGGTGTTTTTAGATCGCTGCCTAGAGCTCTGCCATCGAGGGGGTACTGCGAGTATCGTTGTACCACAAAATTGGTTGTTTCTGACGAGCTATCAGAAATTTCGTAAGAAATTATTGAGGCAGGAAACTTGGAATTTATTGGCTCGTTTGGGAGCCGGCGCATTTGAAACCATTAGTGGCGAAGTTGTGAAGGCGATTTTGATCAGCATTAGTTGTGGTCAAAAGTTTGAGCAAAGTTTGTCTTTGCATGGCGGGACGACACTAGCTGCTGACCATTATTTGCATGGAATGGATGTTTCGGAGCAAAGGAATGCAGGAGAAAAAGCTACAAGATTGGTGGTTACTAAAATTAAAACAGTAGTTCAATCTAAACAGTTAGAGAATCCAGATTCTCGAATCTCATTAGATCCTAATGTTGGGGAAAACTTGGTAGGTGCATTTGCAGACACCGCAACAGGTCTGCAAACCTTTGATAGGCCAAGATTTATGCAACTGCATTGGGAAATTTATGGTTTCAACAATGGTTGGGAGAAGTGCCAAAGCACAGTAGAAAACACAAGAGCGACTGGGGGTTGTGAATATAGAGTTTTATGGGAGGGTGGTGCTGGATCCCTCTTTCAGATGATGGAGGACAAAAAAAATATAGAGGGATATACAAGCGCAATTTGGAAAGCGGGATCCCAGTATTGGGGGCAAAAAGGAATATTGGTTAGTTTAATGGGGAATTTGCCGGTTAGTTTATATGTTGGTCAACCATATGATCAAAATGTCGGCTTATTAAAGCCGAAGACCCAAGAGGATTTATTGGCCTTATGGGCATATTGCTCTTCCGATGAGTTCTCTATAAATGTAAGGACAGTAGATCAAGCTTTAAAGGTAACAAATGCTACTTTAGGCAAAATAAATTTTGAGAAAAAAAAGTGGCTTATCGAGGCCCAAGATCAATATCCCAACGGCCTCCCCAAGCCCTATTCAAACGACCCAACCCAATGGATTTTCCACGGCCATCCTTGTGGCTCAGTCATCTGGCACGAGCAAGATAAAGTCACCGACATAGGTGAAATCCGTAAAGATGAATCTGTTATGCAAGTCGCTTTGGTGCGTCTATTGGGTTATCAGTGGCCAGCGGAGTTAGATCCAGCCATGGAGTTAGCTGACGAGCAGCGTCAGTGGGTGAATGCCTGTGCAGCTTTAGCGAGCTTAGTCGATGATGACGGCATTACCTGCATTCCTGCTGTACGTGGTGAAAAACCCGCCGCAGACTGTTTAGAAGCAATGTTGCAAGGTGCTTATGGTGAGGCCTGGAACATTCATGTGCAAAACGAACTACTGAAAGGCGTCGGTGCTAGCAGCTTAGAAGTCTGGTTGCGCGATATGTTTTTTGATCAGCACTGCAAAATGTTTGGGCATCGTCCGTTTGTCTGGCAAGTGTGGGATGGCTTGAAAGATGGCTTTAGCGCACTGATCAATTACCACAAACTCACCGCCGACAATCTTGATCGCTTGATTTATACCTATCTCGGCGACTGGATACGCACGCAAGAACAAGGCGTAAAAAGTGGCGCAGACGGCGCTGACATACGCTTAGTCGCTGCGCTGAGCTTAAAAGTTGAATTAGAAGCCATCAAACACGGTGAAGCCGCCACCGATGGCAACAGCGGCTATGATATTTTTGTACGCTGGAAGCCCTTGAACGAACAAGCGATTGGCTGGAACCCAGATCTCAACGATGGCGTGCGACTCAACATACGCCCATTTATGTCCGCCAAAGACATGGCAAAAAAAGGTGCAGGCATTTTGCGCGGCAAACCGAATGTCGATTGGAAAAAAGATCGTGGCACCGATGTAGCAAGCGCGCCTTGGTACAAGCTAGGTGAGCAATATGGTGAAAGCCTGGGTTCACGCATTAACGACCATCACTTAACCCGCACAGAGAAACAAGTTGCCAGAGAAAAACATGTGGCCAAAATGCTGAATCAGGCGAGCATAGAGCAGATACCGGGTCAGCAGGGACAAGAAACATCGCAAACCACGAAACAAGCTTATTTAGATTTGATAGTTAAATAACTGTAACATTGATTGTGCACGGTAACAATGATACTGTTACCGTGCATTTTTCATGTTACGATTATTTCTATACAATTTTATCCTTGCGCTTTCAAGCACATTTATGATCAATCACCCCATCGCCGTCCTGAGCCTAGCGCATGTGACTGACTATATCACTGAGGTATTTAGGCCTTGTACTTTGCTAGCGGAGTGGACAGAAGCAAAAGCTTTACCGCTCTATCTGCAAGCGAATTGGGCCTATCGCCGACTGTCTTTGGATGGGCGTAGCTGCCTGTTGATGTGGGACGGCGAGGGGCAACAACAGGAAACCGCACAAAAGTTAAAGAAAGCCATTGCCACGGTGGCCGAGCGCTTTTCTGGCCCGGTGATCTATGGCGTCAGTGACACTAGCTCTTACAACCGTAAGCGTTTGATCGATCAGGACATTGCCTTTGTGGTGCCAGGTAAGCAGTTGTACTTGCCCTTTGCCGCCTTAGATTTACGAGAGAATTTTGCGCCAGCGCGCCTAACGCTAAAAACCAGCTTAGGTGCTTGTGCCCAGCAATTGGTGTTACTCAAGTGTTTAGACCATTGGCAAAGTGATTTACCCGGCAAAGGTTGGGCAGAGCGGCTAGGCCTGAGCAAAATGACTGTCTCTAGAGCTTATAAAGAGCTGGCAGAATTCGGCTTGGCCCAGATGATTTCTCAAGGCCGTCAGGTACAGTTGGACTTCGAAGCCAACGGACAACAGTTATGGAAAATGGCTTTGCCTTATCTCAGTAGCCCGATTAAACAGGAAATTTCGATCAGCATCAATGACTATCAAGGTCAGCAGAATGTGTTTCAGTTCGCAGCTGGGGAGTGGGCGTTGACCAAACAAGGTATGTTAATCAGTCCAAAACAGTCTTGTTTTGCAGTGGCTGGCGCGTCATGGACAAGTCTTAAGAAACTAATCGGTATCGTCGAGCTGGCGAGACCAGATGAAGAATCTGTTCAAATACAATTGTGGCGTTATGATCCTGGCACAATTTATTCGCATGCAATGTGCAATAACTCCGTTGATCCTTTATCTCTTTATTTGAGCTTGCGCGAAGTAAATGATGAACGGGTGCAAATGGCCTTGGAAGAGTTGTTGCTTCAAGTTTGGAATGAGCACACTGAAAGATTGAAATGATTCAGGGTTTAACGATTTTTCGCGATTTTTTTGCCGGCTTTGAAGACCGCTATACCTTGATTGGTGGGGTAGCTTGCTATTTGAATATGGCAGAGGCCGAGTTGGATTTTAGAGCCACTAAAGATTTAGATATTGTTTTGTCGACTGAGGCTTTGGATGCCGAATTTGCCGAGAAATTTTGGGATTTTGTCAAAGCCGGTGGTTATGAGCATCAAGAAAAAAGTACCGGTGAAAAACAATTCTATCGGTTTAGCAAACCTGCTGATGCAACTTATCCATACATGCTGGAACTGTTCTCGTGCCGGCCGGAGGCTGTATTTCTTGACGGGGCGGCTACTTTAACGCCCATTCCTGTAGATGATGATGTAGTGAGCCTCTCGGCCATTTTGTTGGATGAGGCTTATTATCGCTGCATTCAAAATGGCAAGATCATCCTGGATGGCGTGCCGATTTTATCGGTGGAATATATTATCCCGTTCAAAATGCGGGCCTTTTGCGATTTGTCTGAGCGCAAAGAGCGGGGTTTATTAGTAGATACTAAGAACATCAATAAACACAAAAATGACGTGTTGAAAATTGCGCAATTGCTGTCGCCTGAGCAAACCGTCGAAGTGTCTGAGGAGATTAAGCAGCATATGAAGGAATTTATGATGGCTATTCAAGACCAGCCCATTGATCTGAAAAACCTGGGTTTATCCGGCATTACACTGCTAGACATACTAAGTGTATTTAAGCGTATCTACGCCTTGGACTGGGAGCGATAAGCGCAAATGGTTACGCAAGCTCATTTCAATACGCCTTTAGATGTTTTGGTAGCGCAAGTGCGTTCTTGTGCTCAATACAATCCGATGCTGCAAGCCCCGCCAGCCGCCATTCTCTGGACCGATAAAGACCGCGAGTGGCAATCCGCCATGGGGATGATCAAACAGCACTTACCTGAACTGATAGAGTTCGGCGACTATAATCCGGCGGAACGGATTGGCCCAGCGGTGTGGATTAAATGCGCCATCGCGCGCAAGGTAGCAGACTTACCTAAAGACTTAACGCCGATTATTTATTTGCCGGGAATCGCCCGCAAAGAGCTACGGGCGATTGAATTGTGCTCCGATAATTTAAAACCCTTAGCGGAATTACAGTATCGCGGCTTTTGGTGGGCGACCCCCAACAACAACCGCGATTGGACCGTATCGGGGTTTTTAAGCAATAAAACCATAGGCTTGGAATTAGATCTTGGTAAAGATTACAAAACCCAAGCGGCGTTATTAGCGGTACTGCCATTTTTACTTGAAGAACGCACTGATAAATTGCGAGGACACCGTTTACTGGCTACCGATTTTAATAAATTGGTGGCTGATGATCCAATTCGCGATCTGCTGCAATGCTTGAATGATCCATCAATGATTGACTCGTGGGATAAAACCCGTATCGAGATATTTTCCCAGCATTGTCAGGATCAGTATGGCGTCATACCGAGCGTAAAAGACCGTGCAGTCTGTGGTCAGGCCTTGTGTGAAGGTTTGGGCAACTGGCCGCAAGTATGGGAGCGCTTTGAACAGATGGCCCATCGCTTACCCTTATTCATTGAATTATTAAAAGAAAGGTTCAACAGACTTTCCTGTGGGTCACTGATGCCGGATAAAGATCAAGGCCACCACAATGGAAGTAAATGGCGATCTTGAAGTTGTCACGATTTCGGAAGCCACAGGCGCGTTTTTGTACAGTTGCAATCTTCGAATTCAATCCTTCTGCGACGGCATTGGTAATGCGATGATTAAAATAGGTCAAGATGTTGGGCAAGTGCCGGGCAACCAGTTTGGCCTTTTCAATCATGGGCGGCAGGCGGCTGTGCGTGGCCCAGAAATACCAGCGCTTCCAGAACCGTTTGGCCCAGCCGAGGCTTTGGTAAGCCCACATCCCCCGCAACGATTCCTTCAGCGCCCAGGCGCGGGCCGTTTTCAAGTTGCCGTGCTTGATCTGATCAAATCTGGCGCGTGCAGCTGCAGGCATGTTCTCGGCGCTGTAGAGCCACAGGTACTTGCTGCGCTTGAGTGTTTCGTCGCCCTGTTGCAGCAGTGTTTTGTGTTCCTCCTTGCGCACGCGATCGACACCGTTGCCGACATGCTGCATGATGTGGAAGCGATCAAATACCATCTTCTCCTGCGCCTGCGGAACGTGCGCTTTGCAGCCGCTGATGTACGCCGGCCACATGTCCAGGCTGATCGCCTCGATCCCAGCAAGTTGCTCCCTGCTATAGGCGGCAAAGTACGCCGCCAGGCTTTCCTGGGTACGACCTTCCCCGACATACTCCACCGTCGCTGCTTGCCGGTCGCACACCAGCGTCATGTACTGATGGCCTTTCGCAATCGCCTTCTCGTCGATACCAATCTGTCTTGGCACGGCGGCGCCTTTGGCCGCACGCCCGCGCAATACCGCGCGTTCCATCAGGTGCCACGCTTGATCCCAGCTAATGCGCAGGATCTGCGCTGCGCGTTTGACGTTGGCGGCCTGCAGCAACTCGATGGCCAACACTTCAAACAGATGCGTGAACCGACTGCCTTGCTCCGCCCACGGCAACCCAACTTGGCGCACACCGTGTTCGGGACACGAAATCCGCGGTGGCCGGGCATGCAAGTACGTCAGAAATTGGCAACTGTCCAGATGCCGCCAAACACGCTCCGCCAAATGGTCATAGACCGTGCACGACGCCGCGCAGTCAGGACACGCAAACCGGGTACCGGCAGGGTGCGCGACGTGCACGTCAACATGCAGCTTCGCCATGTCCAGATCAACTCGCTCCACCGTCCACGGTTCATTCAAACCCAACAAATTCTGGTACAGCTCCTTGCCTTCCATTGCGCTACTCCCTGGCTAAACCTGCGCCATAGCGTACCCCTTACCCACAGAAATGTCCGAAGAACCAAAAGAAATACAGCCACAGGGCTTAGCGTTAGAGCCGAGTCGCTACTTGAGCGTTAATTTGGGCGATGAGCAGGAGCTTGCTAAAGACTTGGCCGCCCTGTCTGATTTACCTGAGGTTGCGCTACGCGATAAGCTGAAAAGTCTGGTTAAACAACATCAAAATCGTCGTGAATGGCTATGGTCTGAACTTGGTTTATCGCCTTATTTAGAAATGCTAGTGGCACTGTGTGAGGTAGAGATATTGACTCGTTCAGTATTTTCTGGCCCCGACGTGGAGGCAATGGCGCAAGCTTATCAGAAGCAACACTGGCAAACTGATGGTGCAGCGATTGAAGCCATGGCGAAGGCCTGCGATGATGCGCAGCGCAAGTTAGTCGCAGATATTTTGGCCGTGATTTATACGCCATGGTTGTCGCAAGTGGCTGAGAATTTCCAACGTTTAGTGCAAGAGTCTGGTTATCCGGGAGGGGCTCAAAATCAAATCAATGAGGCGCGTTCAGTTTACCAAGTGAGTAGTCAAATCATCTTTTTTATAGATGGTTTGCGCTTTGATGTCGGTCAAAAACTGTTGCGCCGTTTGCAGGGCAAGAAGCAAATAACAGCCACGCTAGAAACAAACTGGGCTGCTTTGCCATCATTAACTGCAACCGCTAAAGCGGCTGTTACACCAGTCCACGATTTGCTTTCTGGCTCAATGGGAACTGAAGACTTTATACCGATGCAGATACAAACCGAACAGGCCTTCTCTAGTCATTTTTTGGAGAAATTATTGAAGGAACGCGATTGGCAGTATTTGGAACGCGGAGAAATCGGTGATGCAAGCGGTAAGGCATGGGTACAAACTGGTGATCTTGATGAGGCAGGCCATCATGCACAGCTAGCTTTACCAAGCCATATTAATAAGATTCTGGCTGAAATTGAAGCGCGCATTGATGGGCTTCTTGCGGCAGGGTGGCGGCATATTCGTCTGGTAACTGACCATGGTTGGTTGTGGGTGCCTGATAAATTACCCAAAGCAGATTTGCCAAAAGATGCGACGACTAAACGGTTTTCACGTTGTGCGATTTTAAAAAGCAATGTGGCGACCGAGCGCCTAAGCCAGCCCTGGTATTGGAATGACAAAGTCCGCGTTGCAATGGCACCAGGAATTAGTGGATTTATCGCAGGTGATTGCTATAACCATGGTGGCTTGACACTGCAGGAATGTTTGACGCCTGTGATTAATATTCACGTTCAAGATTGAGCGTGAATATTTCTCTTGTTTGAATTTACGCGGTTACGAATTGAACACTGAACGGTGTTTGATTCGGCTCTGTTCTAGGGTTTCCGCTTTTTTGTCCGTAGTTGTTTGGTCAAACTCACCACGTTTAAATAACACGATTACCGTGTTATCTCGCTCGGTATTTAGTGCATCACACATCTCGTGCACATCCTCAAGGCTCATTTTTCGCTTAAATTGTTCAAGTTGGCTCGAGGTGTTGTAAATGCTAAAGATACTCGCAGCGATGCGTTTGTCTTTCGTTGCTTCGCCACCACCGGGGTTCACAATTTCATTGAATGCTATGGCGTCGCCGTTTTTCAAACGTGTAATGAAATCGAGTGTTCGAGGTTTTGCAGCATGATTACTGAGATTAAAATTATCATAACTAACTCCATTGACCCATTGGGCTTTAATCCAATTTTGATGCTCGCCTCTGAGTGCTCGTTTGGCTTTTACATAGGGTGCACCGTCTTTTAAGTATTCTTGACGAATGAGCGCAATAGCTTCAAGAAAATCTGTATCTTGTGTTATCTCACTGAAATTTGGATTCGCTTCTTCAAGCTTGGCAGACACCACGCAATATTGGGCGGTTTGATAAGTCAGGCTGTCATCGATTTTTCTGCTAATCACGGTTGCTGGCTCGGGTCGCACTTCGGTGCCGCGATCAAAACCCGCAATATCATATTGCTGGCAAATTCGTTCAAATAGCTGTTGGAGGCCATCAAAGTTATCGCTATTGTCGCTGGACTCTAAGTGGTTTAACAGTTCGCTGTAGGCGCTGATCGCATCAAGATTGGTGTAATGTTTGGCATGAATGTTGTGGTGGTAACCGCAAGCGCGTCCAATATTAGCCTGGACAACGGCGGCGATATTGGCAATGGTACTATCCCACGTCGCGATTAATAGCTCTTTCATTTCCTGTCCGAAATTAATCCCGGCGCGAAATCCTGCAACGGTAATGGCAATTATTTTTTCATCAAAAAGTTTTGCCGTTTCAAATTCTTTTTTGAAATCTTCCAGATTTGTTAGGTCGGCTTCGTCCGTATCACTCAGACTTTGACCGAGAATGAAAATTTGATCCTCCTTGATTCCTTTTTGCAGCAGAATTTTTTTTGCTTCTTGCGCTGAACTCCCTGGCACACGTATGAGTGCCCAACCTGCGCCTGTGTGGTTTTGAAATTGCTCTATAAAGTTGCGGCGCATTAAAGAATCGTCGCAGAAATTTCGTTGTGATCGATCCAATTTTACTACTTGGTGCGCGCTGTGCATTTGACGAATGCCATGGTATTCAGTACTTGCCTTGTGAAAGACCAGGTGCGTATGAAAACTGTGTCGCAAGATAGAGTCGCTGCCTGCCGCATATAAGGCACTGAAGGGGGTTGCTGAAATAAATACGACTTGCCCGCTGGTGTTGTCTAGCTCTAAATAATCGAACACTTTACCGTAGCGCACGCCATCGGAAGAAGAACCATAGTGACACTCATCAATAATAATAAGTTTGGGTGCGTGATGTTTAAAGTCTATCGCCAGGGTTCGCTGAAAGTGATTGAAGTTACTGACCACGACATTGGGTGCTAGTAACAGATCTTGTTTGGCTTGTGAAAGCAGCGCTGTATCGGCCATGGTAACGAGATACAGCGTATCTTTAAGCTGCTTGCGGTCACTAATGGCTAGATCTGAAAGTGATAGACGTCTTAAGCAGGCCAGAGCCAATGCGACACCAGATTTTCCTGACTGCATTTCGGCCGCAACAACGACTGCTCTGGCATTGTTATTCAGTGCAGACAGCGCTTTTCGGGCGGCTATCTGTTGATGCTCAAAGGTTGACTCGAAAATAGTTTGAATATAGCTACGGTGCTTTTCAGCAGTTGCGGACATTGTATTATCCAATAGATGCGGGGCACCGTGTTGGCTCCCTAAGTCATGAATGACGTAGCAAAAGTTCAGTAAATAAGATCAGGAACTCCACTAAACTGACTTTGATCATTGATAGTGGTTTCTAAATCTGGACCTTCGTTAGCGGCTATTTTTCGCAGCGTTGCCGCCTCGTCTATCGAACCGCGCTTGTAGAGGATAACTAAGGTGTTGTCATACGGAACGTCCATTAACTTGCAGATTTGCTGCATGTCTGTTGCTGTCATGACTTTTTTAGGCACATCACGACGAGATAAGTTATATACACTGAATATGGTGGCGGTCACTTCTTTGTTGGCAGACAATTCACCACTACCAGGCATTACCACTTGATTATATTCAAGAGGCTTTTTATTTTTTAGCGCGTTGGTGAAAAGTATCGTTCGCTCTTTCATTGTCCCCATTTTGAGAGCTTTTTCTTTGTTGTCGTAGGTATCTCCATTAACCCATTGGGCTTTAATCCAGTTCTTTTTTTTGCCGCGCATTGAACGATGGCCTTTGGCTTTAGGCCCATAATCTTGAAGAAATTCCTCCCGAATAATTGATATGGCATCTAAAAATTTAGTATCAGCGGTATATTGTTGATAATCAGGTATGCCTACTGCTAATTGTGCGGGAATTGCAACAAAACTTTCTGCCTCGTATGTTTCAACATCGCCGATAGGTTTACGTTTTTTACTATTTACTGCCAACCCTACATCTAAACCTTGTACACGGTATTCTGAGCACAGCTCTTCAAAGAACTCTCTGAGTCCTACAAAATCAGATGCGGCATGTTCGTTGGTGGTTTTCTCTAGGTGATCAAGTGATGCGCCATAGGCTGCAGCCGCATCAATATTGGTGAAGTGAATAGGCTCTTTATTTTGATGATATCCACAGGCACGGCCAATGTTTGCTTGAACTACAGCGGCGACGCTGGCCACCGTGCTGTCCCATGTGGAAATAAGGCTATCTTTCATTCTGCCAAAATTTATGCCGGCACGACAACCTGCTACGGTTATAGCAATAAATTTTTCACCGAACATTGCGGCATCACCGTACTCTTTTTTGAAGCGCTCGATGGTTGTTTGCTCATCTTCCGGAACGCCTTGAAGCGAGCGGCCAATAATAAAGATATTATCTTCCGATACACCTTCGTTCCGAAAAAAATCCTTAGCGGCCATGGCGGTACCAGCGGGTACGCGTACTAAAGACCAACCAGGACCTTCTGCATTATTAAAATGTTGAATGAACTCTTGCCGCTCACTGGATTCGACTAAAAAGCTGCGGCTTTTGTGCGGGAGTGACTTCACTTTTCCTGCTTTAAGCATTTCACGAACACCAAAATATTCATCACTCGTGCGATGGAATACTAATTTAGTGCCAAAAGAGCGTCGAATAATGGAGCTATTGATTAGCTCATCTGCTTTGGTTCTAGCTTCCTTAGCACGGGCCTGATCGCCATCTGCCAGTGCCTCTTCTTCAGCTTCAATGGTTTGTTCGTAAGCTTCCTCGGCGGCATATAACGCACCGAAAGGCGTGGCTGATATAAAGATAATTTTGCAACTATTGTGATCTTCCAAATAGTCGAAGATTTTGTTATAGCGAATGGCGGTAATATTTGATCCGTAGTGGCACTCATCAATAATAATGAGTTTTGGTGGGTTGTTTTTAAATTCATTTTCAAGATCGGCTTCAAAGCGATTAAAGTTGCTGACCACCATATTTTTTGCTGCACCCAAGTCGCTTTTTGCCTGATCTAAAAGTGCGGTGTCCACCATCGTGAGCAAGTAAAGTGTGTCACGCAACTTGTGTCGATCGCATATATCTTCATCAGGCAGACTCAAACGTTGCTCGCAGCTTAGCGCTAGAGAAATTCCAGATTTTCCCGCTTGCATCTCAGCCGCCAGAACTACAGCGCGCGTCTTTGCATCAAAAGCATCAAAAGTTTTTTTGGCTGCAGTACGCTGATGGTCGTGAAGTTCGGAACTATTTAGCGTTTCTAAAGTGGATTGACGTAGCGTCGCTGCTCTCTGATTCATGAAGTGAGTGTTCCTTTATTTGGGAATATTGCAGGACAATAAATAAAAATGAATATCTATAAAGAAACAAAATGTATGTCAATATGATAAGCCAAATTGTCAATTATCGCTGTGAAATTAGGTTAATTTAGATAATAATTATTAACAATTTTGTAGATTTTGAAACGGGCCGAAGCTGGTAAGGTAATCCCCCCATTTTTAAGCAGGCGGATTCAAGCGGTCACTGCAACGCGTTATTAAAAATTTCCGCCGGCGTTCTAAACCCGAGAGTTTTTCGTGGTCGGGCATTGAGCTCTGCTGCTATGTCATCTAATTCGTGTTGGGAATATTTGGCCAGTCCGCTTCCTTTTGGGAAATATTGCCTCAACAGACCATTGGTATTTTCATTAGTGCCCCGTTGCCATGGACTACGAGGATCGCAAAAATAAACTTCCATATCTGTTGCGATAGTAAATTGTTTATGTGCTGAAAGCTCTTGTCCGCGATCCCAAGTTAAACTTTTGCAGATCTGATAGGGAAGTTTTTTCATCTGCTCCGTCAGTGAGTGCACCACACTTGGTGCTGTGCGGCCTTCACACTTACACAAGACGGTAAATCTAGACTGACGCTCAACTACGGTGGCTATGGCGCTGTTATTGGCACCGATAATCAGATCGCCCTCCCAGTGCCCAGGGATTGCTCGGTCTTCGATTTCAACGGGACGATCTCTGATCGAGATAGTATCCAAAATTTGCCCTCTACTACCGGCCTTATGATTTTTGGCATGGCGAAACATCCGTTTCGTTCTTAAATGTTTTTTCAGCTCTTCCCGAAATAAGGCCCGTGTCTGAATAAACAAAGACTTGTATATCGTTTCATGGGACACATACATCTCCTTGCTCGTGTCGGTCTGCCTGGTCTTTAGCCATCCAGCGATTTGCTCTGGAGACCAGTTTGAGGCGAGCCTTTCCTCTACAAGACATCTTAGGGCCGGACGTTCTGCCAGTAAGAATGATTTTGGTCGCTTCGCTCGTTTAAGAAAAGCTTGTTCAGCAATACTGGCACGATATTTAACGACGCCACCGTTCCGGGATATTTCCCTGGAAATTGTCGATGGTGAACGATTAAGTTCTCTGGCAATACTGCGAATACTGCACTCTTTGGCTAGTGCCCTAGAAATGTCTTCGCGCTCTTCAAGAGTAAGGCAAGTCGCTCGACGCTGCCTCTTTCGTGGCGTGATGCCACCGTGATAGAGCAGGTAGGAGTATATGGTTGCCGCTGGCTTCTCAATGTCCCTGGCTATTTCGCTCATCGGATATCCTTGTTGCCACATTCGCCAGATGATGGCTTTGCGATCATCGGTCATTGCTCCGTAAATACTTGGCATCGCACACCTCATCGATTTTAATTTATGATGAAAATCAGGTGTTGCAGTGACCGCTTGAATCCGCCCAAAGTAAAAGTAGAGGCTAAGCCGCGAGGGCTAATTTCTGCTTTGGGGTGATGCCACCGAGCGCCATATTCGGACGTTCGTGATTGTAGGTCCAGTTGACCTTCCCCCGTAAAAGTATCCCAATGTAAAGTTAGTGACTGTGCTGATGGAGAGCTAGTCATGAAGAAATCGAGATTTACGGAAGAACAGATAATTGGCGTCTTGAAGGAAGCCGACGCCGGAATGAATGTGGCAGATTTATGCCGTAAGCACGGCATATCAGACGTCACGTTTTACAACTGGCGTAGCAAGTTTGGTGGCATGGAAGTCTCGGAGGCCCGGCGTTTAAAGGCTTTGGAAGAAGAGAATCAGAAGCTCAAACGCCTAGTTGCAGAGCAAGCGCTGGATATCCTCGTATTGAAAGACGTCCTGCAAAAAAAGTAGCGCTGCCCGCGCAGCGCAAAGAAATCGTGCAGCAAGTCATCGCGCAATACGACTTCTCTGAGCGGCGGGCATGCAACTTAATTGGATTGAATCGGCGTACCTATCGAAGGTCAGCACCTGTAGAGCAGGACGCTCCTGTTCGCCAGAGGATGCGCGAACTGGCACAGGAGCGCCCGCGATTTGGATCTCCGCGTTTGCACGTCATGTTGCGTCGGGAAGGCTTGGTCATCAACCATAAGCGTACCGAGCGTCTCTATCGTGAAGAAGACTTGTCGTTGCGAGGCAGGCGTCGTAAGAAGCGACCAAGTCACTTGCGCGTTGTGCTGCCGATGCCACAAGGGCCAGATCAGCGTTGGGCCATGGACTTCGTCGCTGATGCCCTGAGCAACGGCCGGAGAATGCGCATGCTGACGGTCATTGACGTATGGAATCGGGAATGCGTAAAAATCGAAGTTGATCACTCACTAACAGGCGCTCGGGTGGCACGTGTGCTGGAGCAGTTGCGTCAAAATGGACGTTGCCCTAATGTCATTCAGGTAGACAATGGCCCGGAGTTTATTAGCAAAGCGCTGGATGCCTGGCCACACCAGTGCGGCGTGAAGCTACAATTCATCCGACCTGGCAAGCCCGTCGAAAATGCCTATATCGAGAGCTTCAATGGTCGATTACGTGAAGAATGTTTAAATCAGCATGCGTTTCGTAGCTTGCAAGAGGCCCGCGAGCGCATCGAAATATGGCGAACCGATTACAACTCGGTTCGTCCACATAGCGCCCTCGGGCAAATGGCGCCGGACCAATTCCGGCAATTGCATCACACTGAAAACAGCCAGATTGCTAATTTACGATTGGTGCACTCGGCGGGGTAAGGTCATCCTTTCCAAAATAGAAATTAAGGATCTGCGCTGGCATGATTTGCGACACGAAGCGGCATCTCGCTTTTTTGAGAAAGGGTTGCACCCGATGGAAGTTGCGAGCATTACTGGGCATAAAAGCATGCAAATGCTAAAAAGGTACACGCACCTTAAGCCTGAAAGTCTTTTGGAGAAATTGGGGTGATTGCGAATACCCGTACAGCTTTCCGAGCGCGTATTTGATTCGCTCCTAGACGTAAATCCGAGCCGTCATCTGGACATCGATACTATTGACTCGACGGCTGGCAGCGACCTCGATTTGGACCCGCATGTATTCTCTATATATATTCATCCCTACTTTTGAGGTTTGCTTATCGATTTGATTTAGAGGGGGAGAGAGATGAAAGAAGGGGCGTTTTGGACAAAAACGTACCGAAATGCCGCCACAAAGCCTATCCTGCCCTCTTATCTACCTCACGTGATTTTTATTTCGTGTCTGATACTTTTTAGGTGCACACACGTACATTTTCAATACTAGAAGCGTACACAAAGCGTACATTTTCAATACAAAATAAGTACATGAAATTGCTATTTTCGATTTGGGCGCTGAATGGAAGAGGAATGGCCCTATTGGATAAGACACTTTAGGTTGTTTTCGCCAATGAGATATCCATACTTGCAAATTGCTCATTTGATAATAATCGTAATTGAAACTAGCGCGGGTGTGGCATTTATGGCCTAGTTAAATTTTGCCATTCATTTATGCTGTTTATAAATACAGTGTTTATTTTTTGGTGATGCATCTTATATCTATAGTTTCTGCTACATTCTCACCATAAACGAGCGATGTAATTGTAGGACTGTCGCCTAAAAAATCAAATAGGTAGAGGGAAAATGAGAACCATAGGTCTTCGTGCTACGCCCAGTGTGCTCACATTTGTAGTCTATGAGTCCGACGACAATTCAATTTTGAATGTTGAAGACATCAAAATACCATTAGCTTTTTCAATGCCTGACGCGCTGAAGTATATTCGAAACAATGTTCTCGATATTTTGCGTGAATACGAAATTTCGCGAGCTGGCATCAGAATTACCGAATCAAACTCGCAAACGCTGAAAATTGAGCGAATTCAGATTGAAGGTGTGCTTCAAGAGGCGTTTGCGAGCAGTAATATTCAGAACTATTTTGTAGGTCAGATATCTTCTATTTCAGCCCGACTTGGAATACCTCGAGCAGATTTCAAGTTCTACGCCGAAGGCATGAAAGCTTGGGAGATAGATGGTTGGAATATGCTGACAACAGTCAATCAGCGAGAAGCCTTGTTCTGTGCGGTCGGAGCGAGCCGTGCATAAAATACCCTATAACAGAGCGGAGCTAGAATTCGAATTGCGAGCAGAGATTGGCGCTGATGGAAAGAACTCTCGTACCCACGTAGCATATGACCCTCAGCTCAATGCCGAGATAGTTATTAAGCAGATTGCAAAGTCGACGCTGGAGTCAGTCGACACGTATTTTGATGAGTCACGTCATTTGTATTTGAGTAGCCATTCGAACGTAGTTCAGATTCACTACGCCTGTCTCGATAAAGACTGTATATATATCGCGATGCCTTATTATCGACGTGGATCATTGAAGCAGCTAATCGATAGGAGGTTTCTGACTGTGCGTGAGATTGTGGTTTTTGGCTGCCAGATCATTAGTGGTTTGCACAATATTCATTCGAAAGGTCTTGTTCATTTCGACATTAAACCTGACAACGTCCTTTTGTCGGAGCGCGGAGAAGCCCTGGTTTCTGATTTTGGTTTGGCTCGGAAATTGTCACAAGCGGGCATTGCTGAACAAGATCGTTTCTACGCGAAAAATCTGCCGCCGGAATCGTTCGGTAAATATGAACACACACGTTCATTTGATGTCTATCAACTGGGTCTGACGATTTATCGAATGTGTAACGGCGATAAGATGTTTTATCAGCAGTTCGAAAAGTACGGTGATCAAGCGAACTTTAAACGTGACGAATTCAGGTTTGATGTTCGAAATGGTCGTTTCCCTGATCGAAGTGCGTTCAAAGAGCATATTCCTCAAAGGCTGCGAACCGTTGTCACTAAGTGTCTGGAACCAGATCCGAATGAGCGCTACGGTTCAGTTATTGAGATCGCCAACGATTTAGCAATGATCAATGAGAAATTTGATTGGGAATATACCCCCGATGGCGATGGTCACACGTGGACGCTTGAAAGCGATGGTCGGCAAATTAAGCTGATAGTGGATGCAGATATGAACTCTTCGGCTTTGAAGACTATCAATGGGTGTACAACTAAAATCACTGGTTATTGTCAAAAAAATATATCCGTGCGCGACATCAAGAAATTTTTGAAGGAAACGTCATGAACGCGAAAGTCAGAAAGGAAACTGCAAAATACCTTACGAGAGCAATGTTGGGGAGCGGCGGGCGAAAGTGCGTCGTAGAAACTACATCTAGTGAAAAAAATAAGGAGCAATTGAGTCGATATCAACATGCAAAAATCGACGACAATTGGTATATCGAATTTGCGCCTAGAAAAAATAAATGCTGATATTGCATGCCGCCTTCGTATTTTCGCGCCCGCGAAAATTAAGTTTTTTTATTTTGCGTTAATCGTCCTCTACGTAGCTCCGGCACTCGGCAATCAAATGAGAAAAAATCTCAGCGTCCGAACGCGATTCAATTATTTTTTGCACGTCAGCGATTTGCTCACGGCGAGGAATCAGCTCGTTAGGACTTTCCCACATCCATCCATTTAAATATTCGTCCAGCTCGTCCACCGAAAGCGTCTCCACTTCCTGGCGTGTCGGAATATACGTGCCTGAACGCAATATTCCGCTATTGCCGTGAGATTTAATGGCTGCCAGGAAGTCATTTTCCGTAAATCCAAATCGTTCATTTGCATTGAAACTCATATTTTCCTTAAAAAATCGGTTGCGCCAAGATTTTCAGGTATTGCTTGCATCTTAATTCGCTAGGTTCAGATGCCGTAGCGATGGGCTCGCTTGCAGTGCATATTTCTAAGTAAGAATTATTATCCACACGCCCATTGTACGAATTTCTCTTCTCTTTAAATATAAAATCTATATCGTTAGGGGTTCTGTCTGAAACCTATTAACCGCGAATTGGTGTTCATCAGGAACCTATGTGAATAACTTAGGTGCCTCTCAGACACGTATTACACAGAGCTGTGTACAACTTGCTCAGTTTTTTCCTGCTGAAGTTTGGCGTGGAGAGACATTAAAACATCGCGCATTTCCTTGGGGAGACATTCCACGTCTTGAGCATTGAATACGACGGCATTTCCGCTTGCATGCGTCACATTGACCTGTAGCCTGTCTATACGGACAATTCTAGATCCCGAAAAATCACCAGATACCAAAACATTTTTTAGATCAGCAGCAGCCGCCTGCACGGTAGACGGAAGGTAGTCCCAAGTTGCTACTGCTGTCGGTCGGCCGTCACCGTCTTGAATACTTACTTTTTCTCGTAATTTGTATTCATTGTGTCGCCCCCTGCGCGTCTTGGTGATGTACCCGAACTTTTCTAAAGTTCTTAATTCTCGTATCACCTGGCTTCGGCTTATTCCAGACTCTCTCACTACAGTCTCGATCGCAGGAAAAGATCGGCCAGTCTTGAAATTTGCATGTGATTTGATGACCAAATAGACCGTGACCGCATAAGCCCCCATGCGAGCTATGTCGCCAGTCTCAATCATTGAACGCAGCACGTGAAACCACGTTGTATCTGCTTGGAATAATTCGCGCTGACTATGAATTGGTTGATCCGTCACAGTTTTGACATCAGAAATTCCAGTAATTGTTAATCGGTTTGAGTTCATATACGGCTTCATATGCCAACTTCGGAAGAAAGGCGCGGCCGGCCCACTTTGGTTGTTTTATTTACTTGCATATGTTCGCCACCAGACGATCGCGTAACGGCGAGTTCATCTAACCAACGCCGAATGTCCGAAACGAACCAGCACGATCGCCGCTTTCCGGGAAACGCAGTCTTAGGAAGTTCGCCGCGATACGCCATTTGAGAAATAGCTCCTTCTGTAGTGCTAAGAAGGATGGCCAATTCAGCGCGTGTGACTATGGCTTGCGGTGCCATTCTCGCGAATGCTTGCCGAAAATCGGCTTCTATTTTTGCCATTTGAAATCACCAATAATTTGCAGTTAACATAGCTACAGCCTAAAATCATCCAACGATTTTGAAAACGGCCAGTTTTTGATTGGCGGGATAATAAAAATGAATGTGGGTGAAAATAAAGGGCGTAGGCTGCGACCAGCCTTAACGCGTTTCGCTGCGATGCTGATTGAAGAGTCGCGCGATATAACAGGGTTAACTTTCGCTCAATTAGACGAAAAACTGGATCTTCCAGACGGTCAGTCGTATCGATATTCACTTTACCCAATTGAGAATAAAACACGAGCTCCGCAAGCAAATCAAATACAAGAGTTGGAATATCGCGTCGCAAAACTCCTGAAGCGCGCTGCGCATATCGTAGTCGTGGAGAACAACGGAAAAATTGCGAATGAGAGTGAAGATTTTTCTCAGCAAGATATTGTGGAGGGAAAACCAGGCGATGGACTTAACTTGCGACAGCTAGACGGTATTGAGCTTCAACTTGGTTATGACGGAGATTGGCCAACGTATCGTCGTCTGAAATCAGATGGCGTTTTGTTTTATGGCGGCGGTGTAAGTATCCGTGACCTTGTTAAGCGGGGCGTCCACAGCGAATGGCCGGAAATGCTTCGTCTTTATGCTTGGCAGTGGGGGGGTACTTTGGGATCAAGGAATCCCTTGGCTGTCACGGGAGATGTACGACATTCCGTTAAACACACCGATTGAGTCGTTTTTGCCTACTTTGACGAAAAAAGCTGAGCGGTGCCGAGCGTTACTTCTCTCAACTTAATGAATTCTCAAAGTGAACGCATTATTTGTCGAGCGCATTTTGAATTTGTGCGCCAATGTTACCGAGCTGGCTGCCAAGCGTTCGGTTCAAAGTCGCCGGCCCGCCGAACCGGGGCGATGACTGCAATTAAAATGTCCACCATCGGCGGCGGACACTCACATACGCGCCACATAGAAAGATAGAAGCTCATGCTAGATCTCGGCTCTACCGACTTTAACCTGGCTATTCAAAGCGTCAACGCTCCAAGGCTTAAATCTCTATCAAGCGAGTTGTTTGACGAGTGGGAGACATACGTCGATCAGCATTTGGCTTTACCCGATTACTCTTTATTCCTTCAAATTGAAGAAGGATCAATTAATGGCTGGGGCAAGATCAAGTCGACTGCTGGGGTCTTCCTCGTTGGCATATCTGCCTACGGTGGTTTGATGTCGGGGATTGACGCTATCAGTAAACAGGTGAGCGACACAGGGAAATTCTTAGCCGAGCATGCTCAAAGCACATTCTCTTGTCCAGACGATAAAACAACCGTTAGAAAAAAGGGCGGCGTGCCAACCTCGCTTCAAAGGCTCTTCGTTCGGGTGCAGAAGGGAGAGCTGACACCTGAAGAGGCATCGATTCTAGCAAATGCAATATTAGGTGATGAAGCCGCCGAAGTTCCTGGCCTCTTTGACGTTTTAGCAAACGCTTTTCGTACTTGTCCGCGCCATCATCAACAAGTGCATCTGCCATTTGGTGAATTGGTCGAGATGCCGCAGATGGAAACGATGGACAGTAGGCTACCGAAGGCACCGAGGCGCCTTACCCCGGACTTTCCGCCTCCACTGCACTACAGAGTCGAAGTTTGGCGAGATTCAAAAAGAAAAAGAAAACAGACAAAGATGACGAAAGTATGATTTGCGCGCGTCAAAACCCATTTGGCCCTCAAAGCATCGGCTGATTTGTTTGCGCGCAACTCAACAACGTCGAACGTCCGCTTCGGGTCGAAAGCTGATTGACTGCTGTCGCCAAGAGCGGACGTTCAATTAATGGATCATTCTGTAAGTCGTTGAGTCGGCAAATTTGATGCGCGAACCCCCGCAATGTCGGTGCGAATAAGCAATTCCATATCGAAACGCTCCTAGTTATCGCACCAATACTGCCGGAAATTTGCCGGAAAGGGGTGGTCATTTCACGTGATGTGGAAAGAGTGTGAGTGACGGAATCTCTTGTTAAATCAGGTGATTAGCTGTAATGTAATCCTCGCTTGGTTTGACTGTTAATCCGCAGGTCCCTGGTTCGAGTCCAGGTCGGGGAGCCACAGAATATAAAGCCTCAATCGAAAGATTGGGGCTTTTTTCTTTTTGGGCTTACGAATCACATTGTGCCGTCTTTATGCCGCTAAGTAGATTTCCTACAATAGCCGCGTGCTTCGCCATTTGGGCTGTGGCCAAGTACGCATACCGCAGCACCATTTCTGAAGACTTCCAGCCTCCCATTTCCTGAACGTCATACAAAGGCGTACCGTTCTGTACCAGCCAGCTTGCCCAGGTATGCCGGAGATCGTGCCAGCGGAAGTTCTCAATGCCGACACGTTTTAAGGTACTACGTCAGGCTCTGGTGTTTACTCGTTCAACTGGCTTGCCCGACGGCACAACAAGCGTACCGGGACATCAGTCATTATTTGATGCAACGATATAACTGGATACGGGCACATTAGTTCAATGACGGACTCGCGCCGGCAGTGGCCGAAGAAAAACTTAACGCAGTGTCCGGGATTACTTGACCACTACAAACCGCATCCATTTGACGATGCTTTACTGCCTGATCAAGTCGGAACTACTACATGTTCACTGAGTTGATAAACGGTCGGAATGAATTTTCAAGCCTCACCATTGCGTCAACCATGTTGTGTTGCATGTTTTTCCATTCGCTCCTATCGGCCTTCCAACCACCCTGAAGCTCAAACTTGACTCTGCGCGCTCTCCTACCTGGTAAATCTTCCCAGATGAGCCCTTCACCGAATTCGGTACTGATTGCATCCGCATTGTTTTCCAAGTATTTGAACCTGCTACTATTGATTTCTTCATCGGGGCTATCGATGTATAGCTCCACCTGAGCATCATCACGACGAATTACATAATTTAGAGAGATACCGGCTTTACCGGTTGATCCGCCAATCCAGTGATACTTACCTGGTCTGCGGGTGGCATGAAGCTGAGTCTTGGACTTGGCATAGGTTAGCAGCCCCTCCCAGAAATGGTAACGGATATCGTACCTTTCCACCTTTTGAACCCTTTCGGCTGATTCCTTTGCACGGATCTGAGTCTGGAAGTCAGCAGCTTCAGGCAATGGAATGATTTGCTGAACATCTAATAGGATCTTGTCCTCAAGCCGATATGGCTTCAATTTAATGCAACGGATGTCTAAATCATGGTCATTGAGCCACAAGACCGCCATAGTAATTTCTTTGGAGAAACTCGGGGAGGCTAGGATAATACGAACCTCATTGCCAAACGTGTCCTCATCTGACTCTTCTAAGTGGAGAAATGCGCAGATTTCGGCTTCTGCGGTTTCTGTAGGTCTGAGTTCCTTAATCAGATAAGCAATATGGGCATCTACAAGCTGTTTAAAGGTCATGGTTGACAGCATGGCAGCATAACGGATGGCTTGAAGCTCCATATGTCCACCATCATTGGTTCGCTTGATTTCTACTACTACCAGGTTGCCTACTCTATCCAGACAGAGCAAATCGATCCTTCTGAGGCTGTCAATCCAGTCACCATACTCTTCAGAGATAACCATCAAATCTGGGGCCAATACCGCGATGTTGTTCTTCAAGTGGCGTTGAAGGTCTTTGCGCTCGTAAATGCCTTCAATATCAAAACTTGTTTCACTGAGCGCAGTGAGATTGTCTTGTGTCATTTCAAAAATAGCCATATAGCCTTCAATTTTGTGTTGTTGTTGATTTCTGCTATTTACGCATGTTTGAAAATATCGCACTACTACATTTTCCTTGATTATCCCAATCGGAACAATCGGAACAATCGAAATACTGCACAAGTGATCGCCCTATGACTGCCCTAAGTTTGGCCGGTCAGACTTGGAACAAGAACAGCCAGCCCTGCAGGAAAGGCAGTCAATGCCGGTTTCAAACGAGGCATCATTCGTGCGTTCATTCGCGTATCGTGGGCCATTGTGTTTTTCCTGCCGTTACGCATGTGCGCCAATCAAGCTGGCCAAGCAATGGCCAAACTGCTGAACGCCTCGGACTCCCTCCAGGGCCAGTCATAACAACATAGCGAGAACCACGATGAATACTTCAACAGAAACAGCGCTGAGCAAGGTTCCGGAAGTCACTTTTTTATTCTGGATCATTAAAATCGCGGCGACCACGCTGGGCGAAACAGGCGGCGATGCCGTGTCGATGTCGATGAATCTGGGTTATCTGATGAGCACCCTGATTTTTGCAGTCCTGTTTATTGTGGCAGTCATCGCGCAGATCAAGGCAAAGCAATTTCATCCGCTTCTTTACTGGACAACCATCATTGCCACTACCACCGTCGGCACCACGCTTGCCGATTTTGCGGACCGCTCCCTTGGCATTGGCTATGCTGGCGGCTCGTCCTTGCTTCTTGCTCTGCTAGTTATTTCGCTTTTTATATGGCATCGAAGCTTGGGTTCCGTTTCGGTAGGCTCGGTCAGTTCGCCCAAGGCAGAAATGTTTTACTGGGTGACGATTATGTTTTCCCAGACACTGGGAACCGCAGTGGGTGACTGGACGGCCGATACCGCCGGATTCGGTTACACCGGAGCGGCAATGGTGTTTGGCGCACTATTGGCATTGGTCGTAGTGGCTTACTACTGGACGACGCTCTCGCGCACGCTACTGTTTTGGGCGGCATTCATTCTGACGCGCCCGCTCGGTGCCGTAGTAGGCGATTTTCTGGACAAACCGTTCAGCGCCGGCGGGCTGGCGCTGAGTCGTTATTCGGCATCAGCGGCTTTATTCGTTTTTATGCTGCTATGTATCTTGCTGTTCAAACAACGGGCGGCCAGAACGGCGCATTGAACTGCGCAAGCTCTGATTAAATTTTTGCCCGGCACAATCTCAGAGGATAGCAATTGACTGTCCAGTTAAACCGGGCCATATCTTGTCTCAGAGTAATTCTCAGCGCCCCGGCTTCACAAACTTCAGCGTCATGCGATCACTTTCCCCGATGGCCAGATAGCGGGCGCGATTGTCCGGCGTCGTGTTCAGTGTCGGTGGCAAGGCCCAGACGCCTTCAGCGTAGTTCTTCATATCCCAGGGATTGCCATTGATCTCGCTTCTCGCCGCCATTTTGAAACCGGCTTGTTCCGCCAGAGAAATGACTTTGGCTTCGGTCATGTAACCGCTCTTGATCGACTGTGCCAGCGTGCTGTCGGGATTGGCGCGGTGCTCGACCACGCCTAATACGCCGCCTGGTTTCAGCGCAGTGAAAAAGGAGGCAAACACCGTCTCGGCAGTGCCGTCTTTGGCCCAGTTATGTACGTTGCGAAAAGTCAGCACCAGATCGGCCGAACCCGGTGGCGCGATAGTCGTTGCCGATGGCGGCTGAAGCGTTGTGACGGTTACCGGGCCATATACGGCCAGATTGTCTGCGAGCTTCTTTTTCAGGGCGACGGTTGCCTTGATTTGATACGGCGTGCTGTTGGCATCGCTATCCGAGTAGCTGGCTTCGTAAAGTTTGCCGTGTGGCTTGAGCAAGGGCGCCAGTATTTCTGTATACCAACCCGAGCCCGGATAAATTTCGACAACGGTTTGCGTGTCGGCAATACCGAAAAATCCCAGCGTTTCAGCCGGGTGGCGATAACGATCCCGATCGCGATTTTCCTGTGAGCGGTGCTCTCCGGCCACCACGGCCTTAAGCCGCTGTTCAGTGCGTGAATCGATTTCCGCACCATGCGCCTGGAGGCTGAGGGCAATCAGGCTAAGCGAGAGTGTTTTTTTCATTTTTTTAATGAGTGAGTTCAGTTTGCTTCAGGATACCGTAATCGGCTCGTTGTCCTGTGCTGAGGCATGATCTGCCGGTTTATGCGGCAGTCGCCCCTTCAGCCAGTGCTCGAATTGCTCAACATACGTGAAAACCACCGGCACCACCAGCAAACTCAGCGCCGTCGAGGTCAACAAACCGCCGATAACCGCCACTGCCATTGGCTGCCGGAAACTGGCATCCGCGCCCAGTCCCAGCGCAATCGGCAACATACCGGCAATCATGGCCACGGTCGTCATCACGATCGGCCGCACCCGTTTATGGCAGGCGTCGATCAGCGCATCGTAAAGCGACATGCCGCGGTCGCGTTTGCCGACGATGGTGTATTCCACCAGCAGGATCGAATTTTTGGTCACGATCCCCATCAACATCACCAGCCCGATCATGGAGGGAATATCGAGTTCGCTATGCGCCAGCAACAACGCCACGAAAGCGCCGCCCAGCGATAAAGGAATCGCCGACAGAATCGTAATCGGTTGCAGAAAATCGCGGAACAGCAGCACCAGCACGCAGAACACGCACACGATGCCGATCAGAATCGCCATCACAAAACCCGCACCCAGTTCGGCGGCGATTTCCGCGTCGCCGGTCTGAATCAATTGCACGCTCGACGGCATTTTCTTGACGGCCGGCAAGGCTTGCGCCGCCGCCAGCGCCTCGCCCAGCGGCATGCCGCCGAGATCGGCGCTGACCGTCACATAGCGCCGGCGATCATAGCGTTCGATTTTGGAGGGGCCGCTTTCCACCGATAGCGCCGCCACCGACGACAGCGGCACCAGTCCGTTGCGCGCCGGTACCCGCAGATTAGCGAAGGTGCTCAGGTTCTGGCGTTCGGCGTCAGGAATGCTGACGTTGATGTCCACCTGACGATTATCGAGATTGAGTTTGGCCAGATTGGAAGAGAAATCGCCCGCCGTTGCCACACGCACCACCTGACCGATGGCCGCGCTGGATACACCCAATTCGCTGGCGCGCAGCAGATCCGGCCGCACAATAATTTCTGGACGTTCCAGACTGGCAGTGGAACTGATATTGGCCAATTTTCCGACACCGCGCAATTCACGTTCCAGCGCTTGCGCCGAGGCTTTGAGCGCCGCTTGATTATCGCTGGCCAGAATCAGTTGCATCTTCTCGCCGGGGCCGCCGCTGCCTATCGTAAAGCGTGCGCCGGGAACGGTCAGCAGCGCGCGGCGCAGCGCCTTTTCGATCTGCCCCTGTAGTGGCCGCTGTTTGCGATCCGACAGCGTCAGCGTCAATGTGCCGTTACGCACTTCACCGGCCTGTAGCAGCCCGCCGCCGACCACTTGCGATACGCCTACGGTAGTAAATGCCGCATCGATGCCGTGGATATCGGACAGCGCCGCGCGGGCAATTTCGGAAACGCCCAGCGTATCTTGCAGCGAACTTCCCGGAGGTAGTTCGATGTTGATTGTGGTGTAACCGCGGTCGGCAGGGGGAATCAGGCCGCTGGAAATAAACGGCACCAGTGCCACTGAGCCAATGAAAAATAAAGTGGCCGCCGCCATTGTGGTTTTGCGATGCGTCAGACACCAGCGCACGGCGCGCAGATAGCCGCGCATGAGGCGGCTGTCCTGTTGCTCGGTCGCGCCCGGCTTCGATTTGAGCAGATAGGCGGCCATCATCGGCGTGAGAATTCGGGCCACCAAGAGCGACGCCAGCACCGCGATCACGGCCGTCCAGCCGAACTGTTTGAAAAACAGGCCGGGAACGCCGCTCATCATGGCCGTCGGCAGAAACACCACCACCAGCGTCATGGTGGTTGCCATGACCGCCAGCGCAATTTCCGTCACGGCATCACCGGCAGCCTGCAAGATCGGTTTGCCCATGTGCGCGTGTCGCTCGATGTTTTCGATTTCAACAATCGCATCATCGACCAGAATGCCCACAATTACCGCCAGCGCCAGCAATGTCAGCGTGTTGAGCGAAAACCCGAACCAGGACATGACGGCAAACGCCGGCAGTATCGACAACGGCAAAGCCGATGCCGCCACCAGCGTGGCGCGCCAGTCGCGCAGGAACCACCACACCACCAGCACGGCAAGGATCGCGCCTTCGTACAGCATGTCCATGGAACCATCGAACTGCTCCTGGGTATAGCCGACCGTGCCGGAAATTTTGGTGAATGTGAGTTCAGGTTTGCCTGCTTGCAGTTTCTCCAAAACGGCGCCGACCTTGCTGGCAATCACGGTTTCGTCCTTGCCCTTGGCGCGAAACACCTTGAAACCTACGACCGGTTTACCGTCAAGCAAAGCAATCTGCGTGCGCTCGGCATTGCCATCGGTAATGGTGGCAACCTGATCCAGCCGCAGCTTGCGACCGTTGCTCATCGCAATGGGAAACGCCGCCAGTTCCGACGCCTGATGCACGGTCGCAATCACCCGCGCCGCTTGCTCGCCCTGGCCGAACTGGCCGCGCCCGCCGGACGATTCCTGCTGCATGTTGCGCAAGGCTTGTGAAATATCGACGCTGGTCACGCCCTGTGCCGCCATGCGCACCGGATCGACCGCCACCCGCACCTGACGCGTCAGTCCACCGACGCGATCCATGCGTCCTACACCGGGGACCGAGAGAACGGCTTTACTGACCGTGTCATCGACGTACCAGGACAGCGCTTCTTCGTTCATGCCCGGCGCGGCAATGGCATACACCAGCACCGCTTCGCCGCCGACAGTGACGGCCTTGACGGTGGGCTGCTGCAAATCAGTCGGTAATTGAGACCGCACGCTATCGACCGCATTTTTGGCATCGATCAAGGCGTCGGAAATATTTTTTTCCAGGACGAACTCAACGGTGATCTGCACCTGTCCGTCGGTGATCGAGGTGCGCAGATGTTTGAGTCCGGTCAGTGTTGACAGAGCGTCTTCGACCTTGCGCGCCACTTCGGTTTCCAGTTGCGCAGGCGCTGCGCCGGGCTGGGTCAGGGTGATATTGACCGTGGGTAGTTCGATATCGGGTAAATTCTGAATCGGCAATTGATGGAAACCCATGACCCCGGCGATGCTCAGCAATACGAACAACAGGATCGAGGGAATCGGATTGCGGATGGACCAGGTGGCGAAATTCATTTGAGGTCCTTGCCTGCAGTAGCAACTGGTGTGGCGACGGATGCAGCAACGGATGCAGCGACAGATTTAGCCGGGGGCGCTGGCACCGCAACTCGGACGGTATCGCCATCGTTGAGAAAGCCTGCACCGGCGACGACCACATTGTCGTTAGTGGTGACACCTTCAGTAATTTCGATATGGTTGCCTTGCAGACGACCGGTGGTGATGATGCGGCGATCGACTTTATCGGAACCGTCAGTGCGCAGCACCAGCGCATAACTATGTCCATCGCGGATCACCACGCTTTGCGCCGGCACCACAAGCGCCTTGATCGGGGGCAGGGCAATCGCGCCATTGGCGTACATACCGGCGCGGGCAGTACCGTTGTCGCTGATGTCGGCATAGATCAGGCCCATGCGCGAAGCGGTATCCAGCGAGGGCGCGGTCTGGCGCACGATGGCTTTGGCAAGGCCGCCGCCGGGCAGCGTCAGTGCAATGCGCTGGCCGCGAACGATGCGTGCGAGTTGCTCTGCGGTGGCTTCGCCGCGCCATTCGAGGCGCTCCCTGACGATCATCCTGAACAGTTCTTGTCCGGTCGCCGTTACCGCACCCAGCGTCGCCGTACGCGCACTGATCACGCCATCTTCCGGCGCGACCACATTGGTATAACTCAATTGCAATTTCTTGAACGCCAGTTGCGCCAGCGCGGTTTTGGATTGGGTCGTTGCTTGCAGCACATCCTGATCGCTGATGCCGCCGCTGCCTTGCAAGGAGGTCGCGCGTTTGGCGTTGGCGTCGGCTTGCTCGTAAGCGGCGCGCAATTGCGCTTCTTCGGCCAGCAGCAGATCAGGATTGAGGCGGGCCAGCGTTTGTCCTTTTTTGACGCGGTCGCCTACATTCACGAGCACTTGCGCTAGCTGATAGCCGCCGATCTGACTACCGATAATCGCTTCCTGCCACGGGGCAATGGCACCGGAGGCAGTCAGCGTTTCATCCCACATTGCCACGACCGGTTTGACGATGCTGACGGTCAGCGCCGGGACGGTGCGAGCTTGTGCTGCAGTAGTCGCACCGGCTTGCCGCTGCCGCGATAGCATGGTGATGCCAGCAACGACGACGATGAGCAGCACGCTCCCTGCGATCACGAATGTGCGTTTTGAGAGGAATTTATTGTGCATGGTCGATATGTCGTGGTGTTTCATGGGCAGATCCTGAAGAGAGGTGCGGGGTGCGTAATCGGTTGGGTACGCGGCCTGAAACTCAGGCCGGATGGTCGATCTGACCAGTGGCTTGCATCAGGCTGATCCAGGCTTGCACCTGATCGCGTTGGGCGGTAATCAAATTTTCTTCGGCAGTCTGGCGCTGACGCCTGACTTGCTCCAGCTCGAAGATGCTGATTGCGCCTGCCCGCCACTGTGCCTGACTGGCGCGGAAACTCAGGTGCGCTGCGTCCACCGCATCTTGCGACGATTGCAGGCGCTGCTCGGCGGAAGTCTGCGCGGCAAGGGCGTCTTCCACATTCTGTACCACGCTGCGCAAGGTGGCCTGAAAGCTGGCGGCAGCTTCGCGATAGCGTGCCGTAGCCGCATCGACATTGGCCGCGCCAGCGCCGCCATCGAACAGCGGAATATTGACGGCGGCTGCGCCGACCGACCAGGTGTCCAGTGCCAGCGAGGTACCGGCCGCGTGCAGCCATTGACCGGTCAGAACGCTGCTCAGATTGACGGTGGGCAGTCGCTGCGCTCTCGCCACGCCGATGTCGGACCACGCAGCGGCCAGTGATCGTTCTGCCGCAACCAGGCTGGGGTGTTCAATGAGTACGGTGGCGGGCAGGGCGGCTTGCATCGTCGGCGGCGTCGGCATGATTTGCGCGGATTGATCCGGCACGATGTCGCCGGTGAGCTTGTTCAGATCATTATTGGTTTGATTGCTCGTTGCGCTACTGGCCGCCGGTTGCAGCAGGCTACGAATATCGAAGGCCGGTTTGCCGGTCAGCGCGACCAGTGCATCCACGCTGCGGGTGCATTGTTCTTGCTGGCTGATGCGTGCGGTGCGGGCATTGGCCAGATTGGTTTGCGCGCTAAATTCAGCCGCTGGCGCGATATAGCCGACGGCGCGGCGCTTGCGAGTCAGTAGCAATTCTGTCTCCCGCGAGGCGATATCGGCATCGCGTACCTGCAAGGAAAAATAGCAGGCCCGTAAGACTATGCCGGTGCTGGCAACCTGCGCCGCCAGTGACAAACGCGCTCCCTGCGCATCGGCATTGCGGGCTTCCAGCCGACGTTGCGCCGCCGTGTTGGATTCTCTGATGCGGCCCCACAAGTCGATCTCCCAGTTCAGGCTGAGACCCGCCGCTGCGGAGCTTTCCAGTAGCGTGGTCGAGTTGCCGATGCCTGCTGTATTTTGAACTTGCGCACGCCCGGCGTTGAGGTTGCCCGTCAGGCCAGGCATTTTCTGCGCCGCTGCCAGACCGGCGGCGGCCCGCGCCTGATCGACGCGTGCCAGTGCCTGCGCCAGCGTGGGATTGTCGGCAAAGGAGGCGTTGACCAGTTCGCTGATCGCCGCATCGTTGAGGCGAGTCCACCATTGGCCTGTGGCAACTGGCTCGCCGGTGCCGCCGGGATGCGGATTATTTTCCCAGCCGGACGGTGCTGGCGGCTGCGGCGGGGAATAGGGGGCTTGGGTGGCGCAGGCGGCGAGAAAAATCGATGTTGCTAGAGGAACGACGAAGGGGTTCAAGCGCATATAACCGATCTTTGATCTGACTAAGTCAAGCATTCTGAGTCATGTCCTTGCGGTTCCGTACGAGAATCAAACGTGTGTTTACGGGGCCTCTTTGCTGTTAGCCTCCTACCGGCTTGCGTTGAATCCTTCGATACAGGACTTTGTCCCTGCTCAGGACGAACGGATGGTGATTTGTTGGCTTTGTGCAATCCGCAACAATCAAAAAACAAGGACTTGGGTTTCATGTGCAGCCCCCTCAATTAAAGCACCCGCTGATTCACCTGCAAGGAAAGCTGTTCCGCGCTTTCCTTGCGTTCGCTGTACCTATCCACCAGAAAGCCAGACACATTGCGTGTCAATAAGGTGAATTTGAATAACTCTTCCATCACGTCCACTACGCGGTCGTAATAAGCCGATGGCTTCATCCGTCCGGCATCATCAAATTCCAGAAATGCTTTCGCTACCGACGATTGATTGGGGATGGTGATCATCCGCATCCAGCGCCCTAAAATGCGGAGCTGGTTGAGCGCGTTGAACGATTGCGATCCTCCAGAGACTTGCATCAGTGCCAGGGTTTTTCCTTGCGTTGGCCGTACCGCGCCTATCGATAGTGGTAGCCAGTCGATTTGCGCTTTCATGATGCCGGTCATTGCGCCATGTCGTTCCGGCGAGCACCAGACCATGCCTTCGGCCCATTGCGCCAGTTCGCGCAGTTCGCGCACTTTGGGGTGGGTGTCGGGTTCGCTGTCGGGCAAGGGCAAGTCGTGCGGGTCGAATATTCTGACCTCCCCTCCCATGGCTTCGAGCAAACGCGCGGCTTCCAAGGTGAGCAAGCGGCTGTAGGAGGTTTCCCGCAAGGAGCCGTACAGCAGCAGAAAGCGCGGCGCATGGGTGGCCGTCGCTGCGGCGGCTATATCGCTGCTAGTAGGGACGTAAAACAGCTCCGGCAAAATGTTGGGCAAAGCAGGGAAATGCTCAGACACGTTTGCCGTCCGCACCGATCACGGCTTCGCCATCTTCCTTGGAAAAGGCGGCTTGTTGCGGGTTTTCCAGAATGGCCAGCACCAGTTCGGACGGGCGACAGAGCCGCGTGCCTTTGGCGGTGACGACGAAGGGACGGTTGATCAGGATAGGGTGCAGCAGCATGGCGTCGAGCAAGTCATCATCGCTCAGCGCCGGGTTTTCCAGGCGCAGTTCGGCATAGGGCGTGCCTTTTTCGCGGATTGCTTGCCGTACGCTCAGGCCTGCATCGGTAATCATTTTCTGTAACGTGGCGCGCTCGGGAGGGTGTTTTACATATTCAATGACTTCGGGTTCTTCGCCCGAATTGCGGATCAGGGCGAGGGTATTGCGGGAGGTACCGCATTGTGGGTTGTGATAAATCTTTGTGGTCATGGCAGGGCTCCTTGATAGTCAGTGATGAAAATGCAGTATGGCGGCAGGCGCGTTTAAAAACTCAGCCGGACGGCCAGTGCGGCCAGTGTCACCAGCAATATCGGCAGCGTCAGCACTGCGCCGACACGGAAGTAGTATCCCCAGGAAATCGTGATGTTTTTGCCGGCCAGGACGTGCAGCCAGAGCAGGGTGGCCAGACTGCCGATGGGCGTGATTTTCGGGCCGAGGTCGCTGCCGATGACGTTGGCGTAAATCATTGCTTCGCGCACTACGCCTTGCGCGGTGGTGGCGTCAATGGAGAGCGCGCCGACCAGTACCGTTGGCATGTTGTTCATGACCGACGACAGCAGCGCGGTAAGGACGCCGGTGCCAAGTGCGGCACCCCATACGCCATAGTCGGCAAAGTGATTGAGCAAGCCGGTCAGGTAAGCCGTCAGGCCGGCATTGCTCAAGCCGTAGACCACCAGATACATCCCTAAAGAAAAGAAGACCACTTGCCACGGCGCATGTTTGAGGACTTCGCGGGTGGAGATGACATGGCCTCTGGCGGCGACGATCAGCAAGATGAGCGCGCCGACGGAGGCGACGAGGCTGATCGGTACGCCTTTGTCGTCGAGCCAGAAAAAGCCGACCAGCAGCAAGCTCAGCACCCACCAGCCGGCGATGAAGGTGGCGCGGTCGCGGATGGCTTCCACCGGTTGTTTGGCGTCGGCCACCGAGTAAGTGGCGGGAATGTCGCGCCGGTAGTACCAGATCAGTACCAGCAGTGTCATGGCGATGGAGACGACATTCACCGGGACCATGACGGAGGCATAGCGCGGAAAACTGATCTTGAAATAATCGGCCGAGACGATATTGACCAGGTTGGAGACCACCAGCGGCAGGCTGGCGGTATCGGCAATAAATCCGGCGGCCATGACGAAGGCCAGCGTTGCTTTGGGTGTGAATTTCAGCGCCAATAGCATGGCAATGACAATCGGCGTGAGGATCAGCGCTGCGCCGTCGTTGGCAAACAGACCCGATACGGCCGCGCCGAGCAAGACCAGCAGGACGAACAGCTTGCGGCCGCTACCGCCTCCCCAGCGCGCGACGTGCAGCGCGGCCCATTCGAAAAAGCCGGCTTTGTCGAGCAGGAGGCTGGTGATGATGATGGCGATAAAGGTGGCCGTGGCGTTCCAGACGATGTGCCAGACGATGGGAATGTCGGCGAGGTGAATTACGCCTAGCGCGAGTGCGGCGAGCGCGCCTAGCGAGGCGCTCCAGCCTATTCCCAGACCGCGTGGCTGCCAGATGACGAGGGCGAGGGTGAGTACGAAAATGCTGAAGGCGGTTATCACAATAGAGGATTTTCTTATTTTTTCGGGCCGGAAGTGGTTAGCCACGTCACCCTGGTGGGTTGATCTGTAATAACGAGGGGCATGAGAGTTTATGCGGGGAGGGTTTCCCCAGTGTGACAGGTGCGGACAGGGGAGCAGGTATTTCCTCCGCAGCAATTTTCCGTGAGAAAACCGACCAGACCGTTGATGGTGTCGAAATTCGCGGAATAGATGATGAAGCGGCCTTCATGTCTGGAATGAACCAGTTCCGCATGTGTCAGCTCTTTCAGATGGAAGGACAGCGCCGAGGGCGATACGGACAATTGCTCGGCAATCTTGCTGGCCGCCAGACCTTCCGGGCCGAGTTGCACCAGCAGGCGGAATACCGCCAGTCGGGATTCTTGGGCGAGGGCGGCGAGGGCGCTGAGGCTGGCTTTGGTTTGCATTGGGGAAGGCGATAATTGAATGATGTTTCAATTATCGTTGAATTATTGAATAAAGACAGAATTATTTCTAATATTTTTTAGCAAGGCTGAATAAAAAACGGCGTCAGATGGTGATCTGACGCCGTTCTCATTTTGTTGCCAGCGATCGTTTCGCTGGCTTATTCCGGATAAGGGATATCAGGCCAGCAATTTCAGCAATGCCTTGGCCGCTTCTTCCGACGAGGCCGGATTTTGTCCGGTGATCAGAATGCCATCTGTCAGCACATAGGATTGCCAGTCGGGTCCCTTGGAGTAGACGCCGCCGTTTTCCTTGAGCATGTCTTCCACCAGAAACGGGACGATCTTGGTCAGGCCGACCGCTTCTTCTTCGGTGTTGGTGAACCCGGTCACATGCTTGCCCTTGACCAGCGGTGTGCCGTCTGGTGCTTTGACGTGACGCAATACGCCGGGCGCATGGCATACAGTCGCGACGGGCTTGCCGGCGGCCTGCATCGCTTCGATCAGCGCGATGGAGGTTTTGCTTTCGGCCAGATCCCACAGGGGGCCGTGACCGCCCGGAAAGAATACGCCGTCGAAATCAGCTACCGACATCTCTGCCAGTGGGCGCGTGTGCGCCAGGATGGACTGCGCTGCGGCATCTTCCTTGAAGCGGCGTGTGGCGTCGGTTTGCGATTCCGGCTCGTCGCTTTTTGGGTCCAGCGGTGGCTGGCCACCCAGGGGCGAAGCGAGGGTGATCTTCGCGCCGGCGTCTTTCAGGACGTAGTAAGGGGCAGCGAATTCTTCCAGCCAGAAGCCGGTTTTATGGTCGGTGTTACCGAGTTTGTCGTGCGAGGTTAATACCATTAATACGTTCATGTGGATTCCTTTGGTGTTGTGAATATTTATTAAGCGGGACTTCCGCAAAATGCCTGTTGCGGAAGTCCTGTAAAGCTGCTTAGGCAGCAACGCGAATGACGAGCTTGCCGAAGTTTTTTCCTTCGAGCAGGCCGATGAAGGCTTGCGGGGCGTTTTCCAGTCCTTCCACGACGTCTTCGCGGAACTTGACCTTGCCGGCTTTGAGCCAGGCGCTCATTTCAGTACTGAAGGTCTCATATTGGTCGTAGTGATCCATCACAATGAAACCCTGCATCCTGATGCGCTTGGTGAGGATGTTGCGGGTCAGCAAACCGAGGCGATCCGGGCCGGGTGGCAGGCTGGTCTGGTTGTAATCGGCGATCATGCCGCAGACCGGCACGCGGGCGTTGACATTGAGCAGCGGCAGTACGGCGTCGAACACAGCGCCCCCCACGTTTTCAAAATACACGTCGATACCCTTGTCGCAGGCAGCGGCCAGTTGCTGCGGGAAATCGGCGGCACGGTGGTCGATGCAGGCGTCAAAGCCCAATTCCTCGACCACATAGCGGCACTTTTCTGCGCCACCGGCGATACCGACGACGCGGCAGCCCTTGATTTTGGCGATCTGCCCGACGATGGAACCGACTGCGCCGCTGGCAGCAGCGACGACTACCGTTTCGCCGGCTTGGGGCTGGCCGATTCCGAGCAGGCCGGTGTAGGCCGTGAAACCGGTCATGCCCAGGACGCCGAGGGCGGTGGACGGTTGCGCCATGTCAGCGGGCAGCTTTTTCAGATCGGCTCCGTCGGAGAGTGCGTAATCCTGCCAGCCGCTGCCGCCCAGCACCATTGTGCCCGTCGGGAAATCGGGATGCTGAGAGGCTTCCACCAGTGAGACGGTGGCGCCGACCATGACGCTGCCAATTTCGACCGCTGGTGCGTAGGATTTGGCATCGTTCATGCGTGAACGCATGTAGGGATCGAGCGAAAGGTAGAGCGTGCGCAAGCGCAGTTGTCCGGCCTTCGGTTCTGGCAATGGCTGTGTTTGCAGGTCGAAGTCAGCGCTAGTAGGAGTGCCGTGGGGACGTTGTGCGAGGACGATACGTCGATTGCTGCTGGTGCTTTGGGAGGTCATCAGATTTCCTTTGAGAGAATGTCGTTGGCTTGCAGAGCGGGCCAGTTGTGCAAATTGAGCAAGCGCAGAGTGGCGAGCCGGGCGTTTTCCAGCGCGCTGGGTTCGCGTCGGAGTTTGGTGAGCAGTGCGGCGCCCAGCCACATTTGATAGAGGGTGAGTGCGGTAGGGGTGGCGTCCAGCGTGGCATCGAGCGGGTTTTGCAGCGAGCCGTCGGCAATCCCGTCACGGATGGCATCGGCCAGCCGTTCGACGATCAGATCGGTGCCGCGCAGCAGGGCCGCGCGCATCGGTTCGGACATGTCGGAGACTTCGCCGCTGAGCTTGACCACCAGGCATTGGCAGGCGGCGTAGTCGTTGTCTTCGCTGCTGATCCAGTTGTCCCAGTACGCCATCAGTCGCTGGGCCGCTGTAGCATCGGCTTGATTCAGGCGCAGGGCTAATCCGGCCAGATAGTCGGCCATGTAGCTTTCCAGCAGCGCTTCGCCAAATAATTCCTTCGATTTGAAGTAATGGTAGAAGGAGCCTTTGGGTACGCCGGCGGTGGACAGGATTTCGTTCAGCCCAACCGCGGCAAAGCCTTTGCCGATGATGATGGTTTTGCCGGTGTCGAGAATGTGCTGCCGGATGTCTTTGTATTCAGTTGCCATGCAGACACTATACATGGAATTAGACCAGTCGTCTAATGCGGGTCAACATTCGTCTATTGGATATTCTCTGGAATATGCTTGCTGGATTTCGGCGATACCTTCGTGGCACTGGACCCGGATGGCCATCGTCTGCGGGTTTTTGCTGCTTCGGCGCAATAAACGGTACCGGCCTTACTAAAAGCGTCAACCGGATAAAACCCGCTGGCGCTTTATTTTTTGGGCCGGGCTTTGTCTGCGATTGTTTTTTGCGCTGGTTTTACCGCCATTCTGGTCCGCACGACTTTGGTTTCGGCAGGATCGGGCAGGGCAATCAACTGGTCGAGCAGGGAGTAAATCGACAGCAGACGTTCTTGCCCGAGTTCGCGTTCCAGCTCTTCGTACTGGACATCAATCGAGCGGCTGATATTGCTGACCAGTTCCCGGCTGCGCGGAGTCAGATCGACGAAGACCTTGCGCTGGTCGCTGGAAAGCCGGTGGCGCACGATCAGATCGTCCCGTTCCATCCGTTCCAGCACGCCGCTCAGGCTGGGTGCGATGATGCAGGTTTCTTCCGCAATTTTGCCGGTTTCCAGTTCGCCGAATTCATTGAGCACGCGAATGACGCGCCATTGTTGCTCGGTCAGGCCCTGCAGTTTCAGACTCTTGCGAAAATAACGCATGACCGATTCACGCGACTGCAATAGCAGCATCGGCAGGTTTCGGTGTTGGAATTTATTGCTCATGGCTGGGGCGGAGATAGTGAGTGTGAATAATGCCGCGATCTGCAATTAAACATTGCGCAAATTATCGCAATCGGCAATCCTGCTGGATTGCAAAAAAGCCGTCTAGATTGTACTTGACAGCACTATTGAACATGTTACATTAATACTTAACATATTAATAAATATATGCGCCTTTTGCTAAGGGGTTTCTGAGTAAGCGTCGCGCAGTAGCTTAAGTAGATGTTCCCTCAGCAAGTGCAAGTGACAGGCAAGTCGCACCGGCCTAATCACTCACATGGGTAGGCCGGTTCGCCACAATCAAAATAAATGACATTGCAAGGTGCCGCGTCGATGCCACCTTGCCCGAGGAGACCTATGATTTGCCACGCCTGTTCACGGCTGCCCTTGTGCGGCCGCATCCCTCCATCCCGTATCAGCGCCCCGGCGCACGACTCCAGATCTGAGGGCTAAGGGCGATGGACTTTTCTATTTTCACGATCCTGACGCAAGACGGCATTACCAGCGGCGCGATTTATGCGCTGGTATCGCTGGCGCTGGTGCTGGTTTTTTCCGTCACGCGCATTATTTTTTTGCCGCAAGGCGAATTCGTCTCGTTCGGCGCGCTGACGCTGGTCGCGTTGCAAGCCGGCACGATACCCGGCACGGTCTGGTTGCTGGCCGCGATGGCCGTGTTGACGACCGCGCTCGATCTGGCCGCCGCGCTGCGACTGGGAGGCACGCGTAGCATTCCCACAATGCTGCTGCAGAAATTGCTATTGCCGCTGGCAATTGTCGCGCTGGTGTGCTGGGCCGCCCCGCGTCATTGGCCGCTGCTGGTGCAAGCCGCGCTCGCCATTGCCGTCGTCACGCCGATGGGACCGATGATTTATCGGCTGGCTTATCAGCGGCTGGCCAATGCCAAAGTACTGATCCTGCTGATTATCTCGGTCGGTGTGCATTTCATGATGACCGGCATGGGCTTGCTCTTCTTCGGGCCAGAAGGATCACGCGTGACGCCGTATCTGGATGTTTCGTTCGCTGTCGGCCCGATGCAGATCAGCGGGCAGAGCATCGTCATCCTCTCCGTTTCGCTGTTGCTGATTCTGACGCTGGCGCTGTTCTTCAGCTACACCCTCTACGGCAAGGCCTTGAAAGCCACCGCAATGAACCGCGTCGGCGCGCGACTGATGGGCATCTCTACCACCATGGCCGGCAAACTGTCGCTGCTGTTCGCTGCGTTTATCGGCTCCTTGTCCGGCATCCTGATTGTTCCCACCACCGCCATCTATTACGACTCCGGCTTTCTGATCGGACTCAAGGGTTTCGTCGGCGCGATTCTGGGCGGTCTGCTCAGTTATCCGCTGGCGGCAGTCGGCGCTTTAGTGGTCGGCCTGCTGGAATCGTTTTCCTCATTCTGGGCTAGCGAATATAAGGAAGTCATCGTGTTCACCATCATCATTCCCATCCTGCTCTGGCGCTCCATGAACAGCCCGCATCAAGGGGGGGATGAATAATGTTGAAACGCCCCGGCATTCTTCTCTTGGTACTCGCGGCGGCACTGCTGCCGCTGCTTCCTGTTCCCAATTTCTGGGTCACGCAAGCCAATTACATCGGTCTGTACAGCATCGTCTGCATCGGGCTGGTGCTGCTGACCGGTATCGGCGGCCTGACTTCCTTCGGCCAGGCCGCGTTCGTCGGTCTGGGTGCGTATGCCACCGGTTATCTGAGTTCGCACTTCGGCTTATCGTCCTGGATAGGTTTGCTGGCCGGACTGCTGATTACCGGCGTCTGCGCCTACGCCATCGGTTTAATCACGATGCGCATGTCCGGCCACTATCTGCCGCTGGCCACGCTGGCCTGGGGTTTGTCGCTGTACTACCTGTTCGGCAACATGGAATGGCTGGGCAAATATGACGGCCTTTCCGGCATTGAACCGATCTCCTTTTTCGGCATCGTGCTCGACAGCGGCCGCTCGATTTATTATCTCATCTTGTTCTTTGTACTGAGCGCGGTCTGGGTGTCCTCCAATCTGCTCGACTCCCGTGCCGGACGCGCACTGCGTGCGCTCAAAGGCGGCACCTCGATGGCCGAGGCAATGGGCGTCAATACTGCCCACTACAAAATCACCGTGTTCGTGCTGGCCGCCTTGTTTGCGGCGCTTTCCGGATGGCTGTACGCGCATTTTCAGCGCGCAGTTAATCCGACGCCCTTCGGCATCAACATGGGGATTCAGTATCTGATGATGGCCGTCATCGGCGGCGCAGGCTATGTCTGGGGCGGCGTTCTCGGCGCGGTCATCATGACGCTGTTGCAAGACAAATTGCAGGTATGGCTGCCGAGTTTGCTGGGCGCTAACGGCAATATTGAAATCATCGTCTATGGCCTGATCCTGATTCTGATTTTGCAATTCGCGCAGGAAGGCATCTGGCCCTTTCTGGCACAGTCAGTCCAGCGCTTTCTACCGCAGCGATTGAAGCCAGCGAGCCAGCAGCAAGTCATTACCGGCGATGTGGAACCGCTGTCTGCCCGACAAAAACCGCAAGCCGGTGAACTCATTCTGGACGTGGTCAAGGCCAGAAAAACTTTCGGCGGACTGGTTGCTGTCAACGACGTCAGCTTCCAGTTGAAAGCGGGCGATATCATCGGCCTCATCGGCCCTAACGGTGCCGGCAAATCGACCATGTTCAACCTGATCAGCGGCGTGCTCGACATCACCGCCGGTCAGATCATGTTCAACGGCGCTTCTATCGATCGGCTGGGGGCGCGGCAAATCGTGGCGCGCGGACTGGGACGGACTTTCCAGCATGTGCAATTGCTGCCGACCATGTCGGTACTCGAAAACGTCGCTATCGGCGCGCATTTGCGTACCGGACGCAATCACCTGAAGAATGTCGCTGCCGCGATGTTCAAGCTCGACCGCAAGCAGGAACGCGCCTTGTTGCAGGAAGCGGAATTCCACCTGCGGCGCGTCGGTCTGGGTGATTACCTGCACGTCGAAGCCGGATCGCTGGCGCTGGGTCAGCAACGGATTCTGGAAATCGCGCGGGCGCTGTGCAGCGATCCTGTGCTGCTGCTGCTCGACGAACCGGCCGCCGGTTTGCGCTACAAAGAAAAACTCGCGCTGGCCGATCTGCTGCGGCAATTGCGCAGCGAAGGCATGAGCATCCTGCTGGTGGAGCACGACATGGATTTCGTGATGGGACTGACGGATCATCTGGTGGTCATGGAATTCGGCACCAAGATTTCCGAAGGCACGCCTGAACAAGTGCAAAACGACCCGGTTGTTCTCGAAGCCTATTTAGGGGGGATTGACTAGGATGAACACACCCATGAGCACACTTACAAGCACGCCAACGAGTACACCCGTCCTCACCGTAGACAAGCTGCGCGTCTGCTATGGCAAAGTCGAAGCCATCAGCGCTATTTCCATCCGGGTTGCCACTGGCAGCATCGTCAGCGTGATCGGCCCCAACGGCGCGGGCAAATCAACTCTGCTTAACTCCATCATCGGCATGTTGCCCAGCAGCGGCGAGATCCGCTTTGAGGGGCAAGCGGTGAATGCACTGGATGTGGAAGAGCGCGTGCAGGCCGGCATCGCGCTGGTGCCGGAAACGCGCGAATTGTTTGCCGACATGTCGGTGCAAGACAATTTGCAGCTAGGCAGTTTTCGCCGCTATCGCGAACGCGACAAAGATTATCTGGGCGAGCTGGACAACGTCTACCGCCTCTTTCCCCGTCTCAAAGACCGGCGCGAACAACTGGCCGGCACGATGTCGGGTGGCGAGCGGCAAATGCTGGCAATCGGACGGGCGCTGATGGGCAAGCCGCGTCTGCTGATGCTGGACGAACCCAGCCTTGGTCTTGCACCGCTGATCGTCAAGGAAATTTTCAACATCATTTCCGGCTTGCGCGAAACCGGCGTCGCTACCTTACTGATCGAGCAAAATGCCCGCGCTGCTTTGCAAGTATCGGATTACGGCTACGTCATCGAAACCGGTAGTCTGGTGCTGGAAGGCAAAGCCAGCGATCTGGCGAACGATCCGAAAGTGATTGAAACTTACCTCGGTATCGGCAAGGCGCGGCAGGCGGCGCAAGCTTAAGGGAGAGATGTCCGCCGTACTTGCGGCGGCGGCGCTGCTTATCCTCAGCTTGCCCCCACTCAAGACACTGAATCAGTCATTGCCCGACTCCCTGACGGCGTCAAGCACCGCCCCAGCTCCTCCAGCAAAATACGGACTTTGGGCAACGCCTGACGGCTGTTGAGCCACACCAGATTCATCGGCAGTCCCTCCGTTGCCAGATGCGGCAGAACTTCCACCAATGAACCGTCCTCCAGTCCGCGCTTGACCAGCCACATGGGCAATTGCGCGATGCCATGTCCCGCCGTAATCGCGATGACCTGACCCTCGCCGTCGCCCACGGCAATCCGTCCCGGAAAAACCCGGCGCTCGGTATCTCCCTGCGCCGCCCCGGAAAAATGCCAGGGATTGACCATACCATCCCCCCGGCCATAGACCACGCAACTATGCTGCTCCAGGTCGTCCTCGCTGAGCGGCTCACCATGTTTTTTAAGGTAGGCAGGGGAGGCACAAAAAATCAGACGCTCGTTCCCCAGATGACGATGCCCCAAGGTGCGCGGCCAGGCATCCGAGCCGCCGATGCGCACCACAATATCAATGCCTTCCGCCACAGGATCGATAAAGCGGTCAGAAAACGAAATGTGCGGCATGAGCAAAGCATGATCCTCGACAAACCGGAGAATCACCGGCAGCGCGTGCAAACGGCCATACGATGCCGGCAGGTCGATACGAACTCTGCCGCGCGGTTCGGCATTTTCGGCATTCATGGACGATTCCGCTTCTTCCAGATCGGCCAGCACGGCGGTGCAGGTGCGATAAAACGTCGTCCCTGCGTCTGTGAGCGAGAGGCGGCGCGTAGTCCGCTGAAACAAGCGCGTTTGCAAGCGGCTTTCCAGACGTGCGATGCCCTTGCTGATCGCTGAACTCGTCAGGTTCATGTGCTCTGCCGCCGCAGTAAAACTGCCCAAATCGGCAACGCAGACAAACACATCGATGCCCTTCAATCGCTCAGATGAATACATGGGGGGAATTCCTATTGATGAAAATAATTCGCTATAGTTGTTATTTTATACCGCCAATGAGAATTAATTTCTGCATTAAGCTCGTGCCTTATCAATTCACCGGCAAAACGCATGCAAACATCAACTCGAATAGCGGACGCCACATCAGCGCAAACCCGATCGCACTCAGGCCTCCCCATCGGCATCATGGCCGTCGCCGCCTTCGTCATTGTCACCACCGAATACATGATTCTGGGCCTGCTGCCAGCGCTGGCCAAAGACCTCAACATCTCCATTTCGGCCGCAGGACAGCTGGTGACCCTGTTCGCCTTCACCGTGATGCTGTTCGGGCCGTTTCTGACCGCCAAACTGGCGCATATCGAACGCAAAAAATTATTCACCTTCATCCTTCTGGTATTTTTTGGATCGAACGTCCTGGCAGCGCTGTCCCCCTCGATTTGGGTACTGGCGCTGGCCCGTTTCATTCCGGCACTGATGCTGCCCGTTTTCTGGGGCACTGCCAGCGAAACCGCCGGCCAATTAGCGGCACCCGGGCAGGGCGGTCGGGCCGTTTCCCAGGTCTATCTGGGGATTTCCGCGGCTTTGGTGTTTGGTATTCCCATCGGCACGCTCGCCTCGGATGCCATAGGCTGGCGCGGGACGTTCTGGATACTGGCCGTCCTGTCACTGTTGCTGGCCGGGCTGATTCAGAAATACATGCCCCAATTGCCTGTCCCGCAACGCGAAGCGGGCGAGCAGCAGTCGCAATTGCTCAAGCAGCCGCGGTTTCTGGCGCAAGTGGCGCTCTCGGTACTGACGTTCACCGCCATGTTTACCGCCTATACGTATCTGGCGGACACGCTGGAACGGATTGCCGGCATACCCGCCAATCAAGTGGGCTGGTGGCTGATGGGATTCGGTGCCGCCGGGATGGTCGGTAACTATATCGGTGGCCGGGTTGTGGATCGCAGCCCGCTGGGCTCGACGGTCTTGTTCCTGCTGCTACTGGCCGCCGGGATGCTGGTCGCCGTACCGGCAGCCTCCAACCACGCATGGCTGGTGGTGGCGTTGATCGCCTGGGGCGTCGCTTATACGGCCCTGTTTCCCATCTGTCAGGTGAGAGTCATGCAAGCCGCCACCCAATCGAAGGCGCTGGCGGCTTCCATGAACATTTCTGCCGCCAATGCCGGTACCGGTTTGGGAGCCGTCTTTGGCGGCTTAGGCATTCGCCATTTCGGGCTGGAGTCACTTGGTGTTATTTCTGCCGTGATTGCAGCTGTGGCGATTGTGGTGGCGTTGTTGATGATGCGGAGAAAGTAGCATGGGTAGCGCGAAGAATCGGCGATGATTTTTTGTTTTACTTCATGTGCTGGGGGATCGGGAATTCAAAAATCGAGTGGAAAATGCTTTCAAGATGGTCGTTAGATTTGACGTATCTGAAGGCCAAAGTCGTCAGGGCCGTGCTTCATCTGATGAAATTTGTGGATTCCCGCAAACTGCGTTGCCAACTTTTTCACAAGCTCGATATCCTCTTCTGGAGTTCGTAAGCCAAAACAAACCTGTGTCAAATAGCCCATTGGCAGTTTAAGTGGGCCGGGTGAATGGCTGAGTATTCTGAATTCATTTTCGTATTCCCAAGGTTTATCTTTTGATGTCAAATAAACCGTCGTAAATTTTGAAAGGTCGTTAAAAATAAATCCTTTTTCAAACTGTTCAGTTAGGCGATTTTTGCTGTATGTGACGTTGTCACAACCAAGAAGTATATTTTTTTTCATTTCAAAAAAAAAACTTGGGAATTCATAGCGCAAACAGACCCCTTTGTGGCCGTCAGCATAATGCGACCACATCAGTGGGTGGTCTCCCTGTATTGAAAATGCACACACACCAACAGATTTTAATTTTTGCGTTATTTTTTCTATGATTGGTTTTTTATCTTTACCTAACGCATGACTCAATTTTTCCTTTATCGGACTCACCGCTAGTGCTTGAGCATCAGTGAGTAATTTGAGTAAATGAATTTGACAATCAAATGGGTCATTGAGGGTTTCCGTGGCTGCACACCACAGCGTATTATTCACAAGCGATTTCAGAAAATGTGGGGTAATTCGGTAAAACTTATAAAGGCTATAGAGATCGCTCATGCGTAACTATCCCGTGAAAAACATTTTTTTATTTGAAAAATGCAGCACTCCACTTCAATAAGCCGCCCCAGTCGCTCCCGCCGCTGGCTTGGCGGTATTCAACAAACTAATCGCCGCGCTGCGCAGCACGCTGGTATCCGCGCCCAACGCCAGAAAACAAGCGCCCCGGGCGCGATAGGCTTTGGCTAGTTCCGGCGCGGTAGAAAATACGCCGGCCGCTTTGCCGCTGGCGACGATGCGGTCAATGGCTTGTTCGATCGCGGCTTTTACTTCCGGATGGCCGGGTTGTCCCAGATAGCCCAGCGATGCCGCCAGATCGGCCGGGCCGATGAAGATGCCGTCCACGCCATCGACTTTGGCAATTTCTTCCAGATTATCGAGTCCGATGCGCGATTCGATTTGCACGATCAGGCAGGTGTTGTCTTCGACTTCCGCAAAATAAGTTGGGACGGCGTTCCAGCGGGCGCTGCGTTCCAGCGCGGTGCCGACGCCGCGTATGCCTTTGGGCGGATAGCGCATGGCGCTGACGAGGGCGGCGGCTTGTTCTGCGGTATCCACCATCGGCACCAGCAGCGTTTGCACACCGGCGGCCAGCAATTGCTTGATCAGCGAGGCATCGTGATTCGGTGGACGCACCAGACATTGCACCGGATAGGCGGCCATGGCTTGCAATTGCGCCTGCACCGAGCGCACATCGTTGGGCGCATGTTCGGCGTCGATCAGCAAGAAATCGTAGCCGCAGCTGGCCAGAATTTCGGCGCTGAGCGGGCTGCCCAAGCCCAGGAACAGGCCGGCCTGAAATTGCGCTTGCTGTAAATTTTTCTTGAATGTATTGCGTGGCATATCCATTGCAAATTTCCTTTTCTTTAAACGAAGCGAAACGCGATCTGACCGAGCGGGCCGTAGTCGGCCTGAAAGGTGTCGCCGACCACTGCCGCCACCGGGCGGGTGAAGGAGCCGGACAGCACCACATCGCCGGCATTAAGTTGCTCATCATAAGGGGAAATTTTATTGGCCAGCCACGCCACGCCGATGGCGGGATGATTCAGCACGCCCGCAGCCAGCCCGGTTTCTTCGATCACGCCGTTGCGATAGAGCATCGCGCCGACCCAGCGTAAATCGACGGCATCCGGTTTGACCGGCAAGCCGCCCATGACGATGCCGGCATTGGCGGCGAAATCGGAAATGGTATCGAACACTTTGCGCGGCGCTTTGGTATCGCGGTCGAACTGTTCGATGCGGGCGTCGATGATTTCAATCGCCGGCGTCACATAATCGGTGGCGGCGAGGACGTCGAACATGGTGACGTTCGGCCCCCTGAGCGGCTTGCCGAGTATGAAGGCCAGCTCGACTTCCACGCGGGGCGCAATAAAGCGGGCGAAGGGGATGTCGCCGCCCTGACTGAAGAACATATCGTCCAGCAGCGGGGCATAGTCGGGTTCGTCGATCTGCGAGGATTGCTGCATGGCGCGCGAAGTCAGGCCGATTTTACGGCCCTTGATGGTACGGCCTTCGCTCAGTTTCAGCTTGACCCATTCGCGCTGGATGGCGTAGCCGTCCTCGATAGTCATCTCGGGATAAGCCTGAGAAAAATGGCGCAGCTGGGTGCGATTTTTTTCCGCTGCATTCAATTGGCGGGCCAGTTCCTGGAGGGTGCTCAGAGGCAGCATGGTCGTTCTTTCAGTCGGTGGCTGGTTGGATGGCGCGCGTTAAAGTTCAGCGATGCCGTGTTGTGGTGTCGTTTTGCGATGCCGTGTTCAGCGAAAACGGGCGTGCAGGTTGTTGTGCTTCCAGCTACCGGCTTCGCTGAATTCATTGATTTCCATCGACAGGGCCAGTCCGGTTTGTAAAAACACCTCGGCAAAGTGGATTTTGATGACCTCGAACAGGGCGTCGCCCGTGATTTTTTTAACCGCTTCGCTGCGTCCTGCGCCTATCTTCAGGGTGGCATGGACGAACGCCGCATCGGGGTTGCCATCGGCAATGCAGTAATCCTCCGCCGCCAGCGCACGCACGCGCACGCCGCCGATCGGATAGACCGCTTTGCCGTCGGCCTGCTGCGCAATCAGGCATTGCGCCAGTTTTCCGCACAGCTCGCGCAGGTGGCCGTTGTCGCGGAGGTTGGCGGAGTATTCCAGAGTCAGGTGGGGCATGATGATCCTTAGGTTTTTAAGGGCGTGACCGGGAAGATGGCATTGATTTGCCCGGTGCCGGAACTGCCGAAATAGGGTGTGACGACTTCCACGCCCTGATCGTAATCGCGACCGCCGAGCAGACCGAGCAGCATGGCGGTATCGTGCATGCCGCCTTCGCCCCAGCATTTTTCGTTGTACAGGGGCAGCATGTCGAGGAAGGTTTTCCAGTCGCCTTGCTTCCACAATTCCACCACGCTGCGGTCCATCTGTTCCAGGAAGGGGTTGTAGACCTTGTGCATGAAATCCGGCGCAGTACCGTTGTCGGCAAAGTGATGCGACAGCGAGCCGCTGGCCAGTACGGCGACAGTGCCGTCGTAGCGTTCTTCGATGGCTTTGCGCACTGCCAGGCCGAAGCGGGCGCTGTCGGCCAGATCGTGCCAGACGCACCAGCCGGCAACGCTGACGACCTTGAAGTGCTGGTCGGCATTCATGTAGCGCATCGGCACCAGCGTGCCGTATTCCAGTTCCAGCGTGGTATCGCTATGAGCGCGTGACTGCACGCCCATGTCGTTGGCAACATCGGCGATCAGATGGCCCAGCGCCGGATTGCCCGGATATTCGTAGGGCAGATTCTTGATGAAGTGCGGCAATTCATTGCTGGTGTAGACGCCTTTGAAATGCGGGCCGCAATTGATGTGGTATTCCGAATTGACCAGCCAATGCACGTCGAACACGACGATGGTATCGACGCCCAGCTCACGGCAACGGCGGCCGATTTCCAGATGACCATCGATGGCGGCCTGTCGACAGCCCTTGTTGGGGCCGTCGAATTCAGACAGATACATCGAGGGGACGTGGGTGATTTTTGCCGCGAGTGCCAGTTTGCCCATGTTCAGAGGCTCCTTCTTGATGGTGCGTAATGTGGTACGCGCAATGTGTCGGTGGAAAAAATGCCCGTTACCTGCTTTCCGGGCTTCAGACGCCCCAGCGTGGAATCGGATGGCTGCCATACGACAGGCAGACGTTCTTGGCTTCGCAGAACACTTCAAAACTGTAATGATTGCCTTCGCGTCCGGTGCCGGAACCCTTGACGCCACCGAAAGGCTGGCGCAGGTCGCGCACGTTCTGGCTGTTGATGAACACCATGCCGGCTTCTACGCCACGACCCATGCGCAGGGCGCGTCCGGTGTTTTCAGTCCAGACGTAGGAGGACAAGCCGTAGATGCTGTCGTTGGCGATGCGCAGAGCCTCGGCTTCATCGCTGAAGGGAATCAGGCAGGGTACCGGGCCAAAAATTTCTTCCTGTGCAATCCGCATGCGGTTGTCGACGTCGGCAAACACGGTGGGCTGAATCCAGTTGCCGTTTTTCAGATGCGCTGGCAAATCGAGCGTGCCGCCGCCGAATACCACGCGGGCGCCTTCTTCTTTGCCGATAGCGATATAGCGTGCCACTTTTTGCTGATGTTCGGGGCTGATCATCGGGCCGATGATGGTATTCGGATCGAGCGGATCGCCGACTTGCAGGCGCGAAGCGCGGGCGGCGAAATCGACGACGAATTTGTCGTAGATGCCGCGCTGAACCAGGATGCGCGAACCGGCGGTGCAGCGTTCTCCGTTATTCGAAAAGATCATGAAGATGGCCGCGTCGAGCGCGCGTTCATAGTCGGCGTCATCGAAGATGATGAACGGCGATTTGCCGCCCAGCTCCATCGAGTATTTTTTCAGTCCGGCTTGTTTGACGATGCGGTTACCGGTGAGCGTGCTGCCGGTGAAGGAAATGGCGCGCACATCGGGATGGCTGATCAGCGGTTCGCCGGCTTCTTGCCCGGTGCCATGCACGACGTTGAAAACCCCGGCCGGAATGCCGGCTTCCAGCACCAGTTGTCCGAGACGGTCGGCGGTCAGCGGCGACAGTTCCGACATCTTCATCACGGCGGTATTGCCGAGTGCGAGGCAGGGTGCGGTTTTCCAGGTGGCGGTCATGAACGGTACGTTCCAGGGCGAAATCAGGGCGCAGACGCCGACCGGTTTCCACATGGTGTAGTTCAGATGATCGGTGTCCGATTGATACGCTTCGCCGTCCATGTGGGTGGCGATTTCAGCGAAGAAGTGGAAGTTGTCGGCTGCGCGTGGAATCAGCGCTTTCTTGGTCTGGCCGATGACTTGCCCGGTATCGCGGGTTTCCATGTCGGCCAGCTCGGGGACGTTTTGCGTAATCAGTTCGCCCAGCTTGCGCATCAGTTTGGCGCGTTCAGCCGCTGGCTTGCCGGCCCATGCCGGGAAGGCATCTTTGGCCGCCTGCACGGCGGCGGCAACTTCGGCTTCGCCGCCACGGGCGACTTCGGCAATGACTTCATTGTTCGATGGATTGCGCGTTTCGAAAGTGCGGGCGCTTTCGACTTGTTTGCCGTTGATGAGATGTTTGATCATGGTGTCGGTCGCTTATTAAAAAGACGTGTTCAAAAAGGCGTGCTCAAAGAGGCTTGCTCAAAGTGGCGTATTGAAATAGGTATCGTCGCTGACGATGGTGTTGACCAGTCGTCCTATGCCTTCGATTTCGGTGACGATGCAGTCGCCCGGCATTACATCGGCCAGACCTTCCGGTGTGCCGGTGAGGATGATGTCGCCCGGCGACAGCGTCATGAAGGACGATAGATATTCGATCAGCGCCGGAATGTCGAACACCATGTCGGCGGTATTGCCGCTCTGTGTCACTTTGTCGTTGACGGAGGTGCTCAGGCGCAGATTCATCGGGTTCGGTACGGCGGCGGCATCGACCAGCCATGGGCCGATGGGAGTGCAGGCGTCGCGGTTTTTGACGCGCAGATTGGGCCGGTAATAATTTTCCAGATAATCGCGGATCGCATAGTCGTTGGCAACGGTGTAGCCGGCCACGTAATCGTAGGCGTCGTCACGGTGGACGTTTTTGGCGTGCTTGCCGATGACGACGGCCAGTTCGCATTCATAGTGCATGTAGGTGGCGTCGGCAGGACGGCGGGTGTGGCTGTGATGGCCGACCAGTGCGTTCGGGCCTTTGAGAAACACGAGCGGTTGTGTCGGTGCGCTGAAGGAGAGTTCTTTGGCATGGTCGGCGTAATTCAGACCGAGCGCGAAGATGGCGCCCGGTTCTATCGGCGGCAGCCAGTGCGCTTCGGTTTCGGCCAGCGTTCTGCCGTCGGCGAGTTGGATGCGGCCATCGGCGGCGGGACGGACTTCATGCACTGCGCCGTTGTAAAAGATGCGACCGCGTTTGGCGGCGTTGGCCTGTGGTGTGCGCGCTTTGCTGCTTGCTGCCCTGATGGCGGGAATCGCTGCGGCGATGTTGAAATTCAGCTCACCCATGCCGGTAATGCGGATTTGGACCTGATCGCCTGCACCGGCCACCGGTGCTTGCCAGCGCACGCCGACCAATAGCATGTCGCCGCTACGCAGGGTCATGAATTCGCTGACATCCTGCAGCAGTGTGGGTACGTCGCGCACCAGATCGCGCAGGGCGCGGCGGTCGGTTTCGACGCCGTTGATCAGGGTGAGGATTTCCAGTTCCGACAGGGCAGGGAGTTGTTCTGCGGTGATGATCTGATTGCCGATGACGCAGGCCTTGTCGAAACATTTTTCGCGTATGGCCGGGCGGTAATAGCTGCTGTGCGGCAGGCTCAGATCGGCGACGATGGCGTAACCGGCGATGACCGCTGGCGCATCGGCCGCATTGAGGCGCGCAGCCGGTGTGCCGATGACGATACCGATAGTTGCGCCGATTTCCAGCTTCTCTGCACCGGGCGGCAGTGCCACGCTGGCACCGTTGCCGGTGAGCGTATTGGCGGTCTTGATATACAACACCGGGGCTTTGGGAGCGGCTTTGTAGGGTGCTTCATTGAGGGCGCTGCCGATGCCTTGCAGAGAATGATGGTCATTGAGGACGACGCCGTAGACGACGCCCTTGATTGCGGCAGGAAAAATCGGGTTAGGCATGTTCACTTTCCAATGAGGAGCGTCAAGTGGTTCGATGAGGAAGCTTCAGTGCGGGAATAACAAAGAGAGAAATCCACTGAAGATTGTCAGGAAGAACGGTTTTGCGGCGGGTCTTCGGCGGCAATGTTGCATTCGGTTGCCGGATGTTTCCCGGCGGTCTCTGTTTATTCATGAGCCTCTGATGAATCTGTTGCTCGACGCAATATCAGCGCGACACATCAAATTTCTTCAGAGGCTCTGTAATCGTTTTTCTAAGCTATTAGCTAATATGTTCTACAATATAATTACTAATATGTTAGGGTGTCAATCAGATTTCAGTTTTATTTTGCAGGTGGCAAGGGTTTGTCATCTGCGCTGAGGGCGCATAGCGGTGTCTTGAATAGAACCGTCGGACGAAGGCAGAACCCCATGGAAAAAATGTCCAAACACAGGAACCTTGCCCTATTGCTGTTGCAGGCGCGTGAATGCGTGATGGGCAATTTTCGCCGCATCCTCAATCATTACGGCCTGACCGAACAGCAGTGGCGCGTCATCCGCGCCATCAGCGATAACGATGCGCCGATGGAGCAATGGCAGATCTGCGAAACCTGCCAGATCCTCAGTCCCAGTCTGGCCGGCGTTCTGGTGCGCATGGAAGATATGCAGCTGGTGGAGCGCACCCGCGTCGATACCGATCAGCGGCGGATTCTGGTGACGCTGTTGAGCAAGAGTCATGCACTGATCAAGGACATCTCGCCGCTGATCGAACAGCAGTATGCCAATCTGGAAGCCGGTATCGGTGCCGAGACGGTTGCCAGTCTGTATCAGGCCCTCGATGGGTTTTTGAGCAAGCAGGACAACCCTATTGATCTGGTCGATCTGGAACTGAGCGGCAAAAAAACTTCCATCAAAAAATTATCTGCCGGAAAGTCGGCGGCTCCCGTCGGTGCGCCTGGCAAAAAAGCACGCGCCACGCGAACCGCAGCCACTGAGTAGGCGCAGGGACATCGTGAAATCGCACCCGCTCAGTAGTCCGATTCCCAATATCGATTTCGGGCGCACCTTCGATCTTCGGTATGAGGATGAAGAAGTGCATTGCGAACGACTGAGTACGCTAGCGGATTTTTTCGGGCGCAACATGATCGCTCACCGGCATGACCGGGTATTCCAGATTCATCTGCTCACGCGCGGCGAAGTGCGTTTGCACCTGGATGACCGCTTCTATCAGGGCAAGGCACCGCTTTTTTTTCTGACGCCACCTTCCGTTACGCACGCTTTCATCCTCAGCGACGATGCCGAAGGTTATGTGCTGTCGGTCAAACAGCCATTGATCTGGCGGCTGTTCAACAGCGATCCCAGCGGTGTTCTGGAGCAATGCCTGAATGTGCCGAAATGCGTTGCCTTGGGCGATGGAGAATCGGTCAGCGCGGAAGAATCGGCGCGATTGCTGAATTACTTTGCGCTGATTAATACCGAATTCGCGTCCGATGCGGTGGGGCGGCAATTGAATCTGGTAGCGCTGACGCGGCTCGGATTGGTATCCATGGCGCGTCTGCCTTCATCTTTATCTTCTGCCACCGGCAAGTCTTTGCGGCAGGTGGATGTGCAGATTTTTCAGCATTTCAATCAATTGATCGAAACCAACTTCCGACAACACTGGACCTTGCTGCAATACGCCGTGGCGCTCAGTCTGACCGAATCGCGCCTGAACGACATCTGCCGCCGCGTGGCCGATATTCCTTCCAAGCGGCTGGTGCATGATCGTTTGTTGCAGGAAGCCAAACGCCGATTGCTGTTTTCAGCGGTGTCCATCTCGGAGCTGGCTTACGAACTGGGCTTCAAGGACGTTTCCTATTTCAGCCGTTTCTTCCGTATGCATGTCGCTTTTGCACCTGGGGAGTGGCGCGACGAGATGCGTACCAGGGCCTAGGCCCTGTGAAGGCATGAAAAGTACCAACGATTCCAGCGTAGGTGCATTGGGTTCCCTCTTGATCAAAGGCATCATCACTCCATCGAACAACTATAAAGATGGAGACACGCATGACATCCCGCGACCTGCCGCAACCGTATCCCGAAGACATCCGCGCCGACAAGACTCGCCCGTTTACCGGCGCCGAGTATCTGGCCTCGCTGCGCGACAACCGTGAAATTTATATTTACGGCGACCGCGTCAAGGACGTCACCACGCATCCCGCCTTCCGCAATTCGGCGGCATCGATTGCCAAGCTCTACGACGCGCTGCACGATCCCGCCACCAAAGATGAACTGTGCTGGGAAACCGATACCGGCAATGGCGGCTATACCCACAAATTTTTCCGCTATGCGCGCAACGCTGGTGAATTGCGCGAACAGCGCGATGCGATTGCCGCATGGTCGCGCATGAGCTACGGCTGGATGGGCCGCACGCCCGACTACAAAGCCGCGTTCGGTAGCGCACTCGGCATCGTGCCCGAGTTCTACGGCAAATTCGAAGCCAACGCCCGTAGCTGGTACAAGCGGATTCAGGAAGCGGGTCTGTATTTGAATCACGCCATCGTCAATCCCCCTATCGATCGCGATAAACCAGTAGACGAAGTGCGTGATGTCTTCATGACCGTCGACCGCGAAACTGACGCCGGCATTTATGTCAGCGGCGCTAAAGTGGTAGCAACCTGCTCGGCGCTGACGCATTACAACTTCATCGGACAAGGTTCCGCCGGTTTGCTGGGCGACAACACCGATCTGGCGCTGATGTTCATCGCCGGCATGGATACCCCCGGCATGAAACTGATCTGCCGCCCTTCGTATGAATTGAACGCGGGCCTCACCGGCGCTCCGTACGACTATCCGCTGTCCAGCCGTTTCGATGAAAACGATGCGATTCTGATTCTCGACAATGCCTTTATCCCTTGGGAAAACGTGCTGATTTACCGCGACCTCGATCGCTGCCGCAACTGGTTCCCGCAAGGCGGTTTCGGTCGTTTGTTCCCGATGCAGGCCTGTACCCGTCTGGCGGTGAAGCTGGATTTCATCAGCGGCTTGCTGGTGAAGGCCTTGAAATGTACCGGTACCATGGAATTTCGCGGCGTGCAAGCCTCGGTCGGTGAAGTGATTGCCTGGCGCAATACCTTCTGGTCGCTGACGGAAGCGATGATCGGCAATTCCGCGTCGTGGAAAAACGGTAGCTGGATGCCGGATACCGAAGCACAGCAGGCTTATCGCGTGCTGGCACCGCAGGCTTACACCACCATCAAGAAAATCATCGAAGAGATCGTCGCCAGCGGCTTGATTTACCTGCCTTCCGGTGCGCGTGATTTGAAAAATCCGGTCATCGATGCGTATCTGGCCCGCTATGTACGCGGATCAGGCGGCATGGATCATGTGGAACGGATCAAGATTCTGAAATTGTTGTGGGATGCCATCGGTACCGAATTCGGCGGCCGTCACGAGTTGTATGAAATCAACTATGCCGGCAGTCAGGAAGAAATCCGTATGCAGTGTCTGCGTCACGCACAGGGTTCGGGTTCGATGGCCAAGATGACGGCGCTGGTAGATCAATGTCTGGCCGATTACGATCAGAACGGATGGATTGCGCCGCATCTGCATAACAACGACGATATCAACGTACTGGATCAGGTTCGTCAGTAATTGCTGTCGGCCCGGCGTGCCGCCGTATCCTTCGATACGTCCTGCGGACTACTCAGGACGAACGGAGTACGATATTTTTACCTGCAGTCGTTGACCCGCCTCCCGTTCGTCCTGAGTAGGAGCGCAAGCGCCGTATCGAAGGATACGGCGGCACGCCGGGCGAACATATCACCAGCGGCTGAAAACTGATCGGACTGAGCGCTCTCTGAAAACGGAGGGTGTGACTTACAAAAAGCAGGAGACCCGCATGGAAAATACCGCTAACAATTCCGATAACACACGAACCGATTTCCGTAACGCCATGGCGCGCATGGGTGCGGCGGTCAACATCATCACCAGCAATGGCGAGACCGGACGTTGCGGCATGACTGCCACGGCAGTCTGTTCAGTCAGCGATACGCCGCCCTCAGTGCTGGTGTGCCTGAATCGCTCCAGCGCCATGAATGCCGTGTTCAAAGCCAATGGCGTGTTGTGTATCAATGTGCTGAGCGCCGATCAGGAATCCCACGCCCGTGATTTTGCCGGCATGACAGGCGTGCCGATGGAGCAGCGTTTTGCAGCAGGAAACTGGCGCGAAGGGATTTTGCAATTGCCCCTACTTGGCCACGCGCTGGCCAATTTGCAGGGACGCATTATCAGCACCGAAGAAGTCGGCAGTCATACCGTCATGATCGTCGCCATCGAAAAAATAGATTTGGATGCCGATGGCGGTGACAGTCTGGTGTATTTCGATCGCTTGTTTCATCGTGTGCCGCGTCAGCAGGTGGCGGCCGAACAAACCGCAGCAAGGGATTCCACACCATCATGAACGTCAATTTCAACAGCGCTTTCCCGGTTCAGGTTTCCCAATGGGCATCCGGCATTGCCATCCAGCCAGATAGGCTGAGCGGCATGCTGTCAGAACCTGAGCCGCTACCGTGTCTGCGGCCCGGTGCGCGACGCGATTGGTTGGCCGAAGCGCTGCCGGGTTTTGTCGGGCAACATTAAAGAGCGGCCTTTTGCGTAAGTCATAAAAGAGTTTTTTCTGCGCATCAGGCGTTCTTTAAGCGCGCGTTCTTTAAACGATTTTTGATGCCGACTAAAAATACGCACTGAACCAGGTATTACACCGGCCGAACCATTTCAAATTTTTCCCCGATGGCGGCATAGTCTGCGCGATAGCCGGCGCGCATGATCGGTTGCGCGGCAAAGGTATCGAACAGGCCGTCTTTCAAAAATTCGCGTCGTATGTGGACGCCGACCACCTGGCCCAGCGCCAGCCAGTTATTCATTTCTTTGCCATCGATGGTTTTCAGCCGGACGATCTGAATCAGTTTGCATTCCAGCGCTGCCGGCGATTCCGCGACATGCGGCACATTGACGTTTTTGCCCGGCGCAGCGGTTAATCCGGCCAGTGCGAATTCATCTACGCCCTGCGCCACGGGGGCAGAAGTGGCATTCATTTTTTCGGCCAATGAACGGCTAGACAAATTCCAGACGAATTCACCCGTCTCTTCGATATTGCGGATGCTGTCCTTGTAGCCTTCGCTTGAGAATCCGATGATGTATGGCGACGAGGCAAAGGCACCGAAAAAACTATAGGGCGCCAGATTGGCTTGGCCTTTCGCATCGCGGGTCGAGATCCAGCCGATCAGGCGCGGCGCGACGATGGCCTTGAAGGGGTCGTGCGCCAATCCATGGCCTTCTTCGGGGTGATAGAAGTGGGTGTCGGACATGATGATTCTCCTGATGAATGAATGGTCATAGCTTACAGGCCATTTGCCATTGCATGCCGGATCACCCTCAGTTTGTCCCATTGGAAATGCAAAGCCAATCCGCGTGCTAAAAGAGGTAGCATGGTGTGAGTGTTTTTTTACCTCAACTATTATTTGGAAATCAGACATGCATAAAGACACTGGAAACTGGCTTTCGGCGCAACAAGCGGTGTTGCCGGATGGTACTGAAATCGGCAATCTGCCTTTGGTGAATAAAAAACTGCCGCCGCTGGCGCAATTTTTTGATGTGGGCGCTGCGGTCAGCAAGCCAGACCTCGAACAATTCAACGCGGCTGTGAATTTTGCGCTGGATGATGCCGGCGCAGAGGGCATGACATTTTTACGGATGTGGCGAGCAGGTGATCGCCATGGCATCGCCACGCAGTTTCCGGCGTTTAAAGGGATTGTGCGTAGTTAATGGCCGGCGGCAAGCCGATCGGCCTCTGCCCTTGCATCCGCTATTCATTTCAAAACAGCAGACACCGGGCGTTTTTCCTGAGCGAACCTGCCGCATTCGTTCTTTCCCGCGTGTTTTGTGTCACCATGTCGCGCCTTGCGATACCTTGCTGCACCTTGTTTCAGCATATCGTCGATAATTCTCTTGTCCTACGCCGCGCCAACTTGCGTCCGGCGCCACTTCCTTGCAGAAAGAATTCCCCATGTCAGTGAGCCATCGTCCCAGCGGCCGTCCCGCCGCAGCACTTCGCGAAGTCCGTTTGCAGCGTCACTACACCCGGCATGCCGAAGGTTCGGTGCTGGTTGAATTCGGTGATACCAAGCTGATTTGCACCGCCAGCATTGAAGATCGCGTCCCCGGATTTTTGAAAGGGCAGGGACGCGGCTGGCTGACCGCCGAGTACGGCATGTTGCCGCGCTCCACACATACCCGTATGGATCGCGAAGCGGCCAAGGGCAAGCAATCTGGCCGCACTCAGGAAATTCAGCGACTGATCGGTCGCGCTTTGCGCGCTGCTTTCGATCTCGAAGGTTTCGGCGAACGCACCTTGCAGCTCGATTGCGATGTGATTCAGGCCGACGGCGGTACGCGCACAGCGGCGATCACCGGTGCCATGGTGGCGGCGTATGACGCTTTTTCCTTGCTGCAATCGCGTGGTGCCATCGAAGTGCTGCCAGTCAAACATTTTGTGGCGGCGGTGTCGGTCGGTGTTTACAAAGGCGTGCCGGTACTGGATCTGGACTATCCGGAAGACTCCGGTTGCGATACCGACATGAACGTCGTGATGAACGAGGCCGGTCATTTCATCGAAGTGCAGGGCACTGCTGAAGGCGTGGCCTTTGAACGCGCCACGCTCGATAGTTTGCTCGATCTGGCGCAGGGTGGTATTGCCGATCTGATCCGTTTGCAAAAGCAAACGCTGGGTTTGCCGTTCTGAGCATTCAATCATGACGATTTCTCATCCGACCATGCTGACCCGTAAAATTGTGCTGGCGTCGAATAACCGCGGCAAGCTCGCGGAATTTGCTGAACTGCTCGCGCCTTTGGGACTCGATGTACGCCCGCAAGCGGAATTCGATCTGCCAGAAGCCGAGGAACCGTACGCCACTTTCATCGAAAACGCGCTGACCAAGGCGCGTCATGCGGCGCGTTTGACGGGACTGGCAGCGCTGGCCGATGATTCCGGCATCTGCGTGAATGCGCTGGGTGGCGCGCCCGGCGTACTGTCGGCGCGTTACGCCGGTGAGCCGAAATCGGATGCAGCGAATAATCGCAAGCTCTTGATCGATCTGGCGGCGCACGAAGACAAGTCTGCTTATTACTACTGTGTGCTGGTGTTTGTGCGGCATGCCGACGATCCGCAGCCGGTGATTGCCGATGGAAGCTGGCGCGGTGAGATCATTGCCGAACCGCGAGGTGAGGGCGGCTTTGGATACGATCCCTTGTTTTGGGTGAAGGAGTACGGCAAGACGGTGGCGCAATTGTCGCCGCTTGAAAAAAATGCCGTCTCGCATCGCGGTCAGGCCTTGCGCGAGCTGATCGGAAAATTGCGATGATTATTCCGATCAAGCCGGTTTCCACGATTGCCCCCTCCCGCACCACGTTTGCCGCACACGATCGCGAAGACGGCCCGGCGCAGGCGGCGCTGGCGTTCCTCAAACCGGGCAGCCTGAGTCTGAGCAGTTTGCCGCCCTTGTCGCTATATGTGCATTTTCCGTGGTGCGTTAAAAAATGTCCGTATTGCGATTTCAATTCGCATGAAGTCAAGGATGGGTTCCCGGAAGAACTTTATCTGGCGGCGCTGCGTAGCGATCTGGAAATGGCGCTGCCTTTAATCTGGGGCCGCAAGATCAATACCATTTTCATCGGCGGCGGTACACCGAGTTTGTTATCGGCGGCGGGACTGGATCGCTTGCTGTCGGATGTGCGCACTTTGTTGCCGCTCGACACCGAAGCGGAAATTACGCTGGAAGCCAATCCCGGGACTTTTGAAGCGGAGAAATTCAAGGCGTATCGCGCCAGCGGGATTAATCGTCTGTCGATTGGCATTCAGAGTTTTAATTCGACGCATTTGCAAGCCTTGGGCCGGATTCATGATGGCGATCAGGCGCAGCGGGCGGTGGAAATTGCCCAAACGCATTTCGATAATTTCAATCTCGATCTGATGTACGCCTTGCCGGGACAATCGCTGGCGCAGGCGCGCGAGGATTTGGAGCGCGCCATGGCGTATGCACCGCCGCATCTGTCGCTTTACCATCTGACGCTGGAACCGAATACCTTGTTTGCCAAATATCCGCCGCAGGTGCCGGACGACGACGCCAGTGCGGAAATGCAGGACATGATCGCGGAAGCCACTGCGGCGGCAGGTTACGGCCACTACGAAGTGTCGGCCTATGCCAAAGCGGGTCGGCAGTCGCGTCACAATATGAACTACTGGCAATTCGGCGATTACCTCGGCATCGGCGCGGGCGCGCATTCCAAACTCTCGTTTCCGCATCGCATCGTGCGCCAGATGCGCTACAAACATCCGCAAACATATCTGGATCAAGTGCAGGCCGGCAGGCCGGTTCAGGAGGAGGCGGAGATCACGCGCAGCGAATTGGGTTTCGAATTTATGCTCAACGCATTACGACTCACCGATGGCTTTGCGCCGAATTTATTTGCCGAACGCACCGGCATGCCACTCAATGCAATTCAAGAAATCCTGAACCTTGTCGAAAACAGAGGGCTGCTATTTCGCGATCATCAAGTGATACGTCCTACCGTTCTCGGCAGTCGGTTTTTAAACGATCTTCAAGAAATGTTTCTTACTTGATCGGAAGGGCGAGTAATGAGTCAATTTATGAGTTATATTAGAAAAAATTTATTTTCCGATGCGATATTTATCGAGATTTCTCAGCAAAGTTCACTCAAATAAGATCGCTGTATCAGTGCCACAAGACATGACACTGACAGAAAAAAATATGGCTGTTAAAGATAGTACGGACGCATTTCCACTCGTTTTTTTTCAGCCTGTCGCAGATATCCATTACAACTGGACTGCGTTGATGCTGCATGTTTCACCACCGGCTCAAGGCGGTAGTGAATTCTTTACACGTCTTTTCAATGAATTCGGTCTGGCCGATGCGCTGGGCCATTTGTCTTGCATTTTGCCGGTACAGGACCCCGATCAGTTCGATGCTGATTTCGGCGTGCATCTGGGGCCGAAGCAAGTGATTGCCCGGGTGCCGGTTGCCCATTGCATAGACGCTGAAAAATCCGCTTCATTTGACCGTCTGCACAAGCAGGGCCTGGGTCTGATTGTCGATGGCCTGCCGCCTCATGGTGCCGAATTAAATAAGCATGTGAGCGCCATGGTGCTGCATTGCCAGTCAGGAACTTCTTCCGATGCCGTGAGCTGGCTGCAAAAATTGCGCGGTGCGCATATCGTCGAGCAGGTGCCGGATCAGTTGCGGCTGGATGTGTGCAGCTCGGCAGGGTTCCGCTGGTTTTCCGGCGACTATGCCCTGCACCCGTCGAATACGGCCTCGCAGCGCGATGCAATTTCACATGCGCGCCTGCTGAAAATGCTGGAGCTGGTATCGCGTGATGCCGATGCGCACGAGATCGAATTGCTGCTGCGCCAGGATCCGGCTTTGTCTTATCAATTATTCAAACTGGTGAGTTCTGCGGCCTTTGGTTATTCCTCGCATGTCACCAGTTTCAATCAGGCAATCAATCTTCTGGGACGTCGTCAGTTGCAACGCTGGTTGCAGTTGTTGCTCTATGCGCGCAATCCCAACGATATTGCCGCCAATCCTTTGCTGCCGCGTGCAGCTGCGCGCGCCGGGCTGATGGAAGCCATGTGCAAGGAGCTGGGATATGACCGCGACGAGCAAGACCGCGCATTTATCGTCGGCATGTTTTCCTTGCTTAATATTCTTCTGGACATGAGCCTGGCCGAAATTCTCCAGCCCCTCACCATGCCGCCTGACGTGGTGGAGGCCTTGCTTGAGCGCAGCGGCCGACTTGGTCAGTTGCTCGATATCGTAGAACGCTCAGAATACGGCGGCGCGCCTTTGCGCCATGAAGACCTGGAGCGCAGCGGTCTGGATGCCGAAAGCTATTGCCATTGTTTGATGCGTGCGTACCGCTGGGCAGCGCAAGTGAGTCACGACGCATGACCGCCATGGCTATCGTCGATGTTAACGATATTGCTTGCTGTGCGAGCCTGATGGAGGCCATCGGGCGGCTGGATGGCGCGTCATTGCAAGACGCATTGACCGATATTCTCAATCAGTTCATGCAACGTCGTACCGGATATTATCTGCCATCGTTATCGCAAGACGGTTGGGATCTGATCGCCGATATTGAGTGTAATGGCACCAATTTCGGTCACTACCTCTTGCCGGGTTTACCCGAAATTTTTGATGAAGCCGAGCGTGAGCGACTGAGTTCCTTCGCCATGCTTACCGGTCGTTTTTTACAGGCTCGCCAGGAAGAACGCAATCGCACCCGCGACATCAACCGAACCGAAGCCAAGCTGGAACAGCAGACCCAGATCCTGAACCAGATGCACGAGTCGGTGATCACCATGGATCAGGCGGGTTTCATCATCAGCTGGAATCAGGGCGCGGAGCAATTGTTCGGCTACCAGGCCAGCGAAGCGATCGGTCGCAATGTTCTCTTTCTGTATGAAGATGAAAACGAGGAAGATGAATGGTTGCGCGATAGTTTTCTGGAGCAGGGCGGGCGCGAGATGGAAGTGCGCCGTCGCAAAAAATCAGGCGAGGCATTCTGGGCCAGCCTCTCGCTGTCCGTCATGCGCGATCAGAACGGACATCCTGCCGGTCTGATCGGGTATCTGAACGACATTACCGAGCGCAAGAACACCGAAAACCTGATCCATCAGTTAGCCTATTACGATGCGCTGACCGGCTTGCCGAATCGCACCTTGTTCATGCGCACCGTCGATACCGCCTTGCAGGAAGTAGCGCAAAACGAGCATTACGGCTGCATCATGTTTATCGACCTCAATCGCTTCAAACCGATTAACGATACGCTCGGCCATGTGGCCGGCGACATGATGCTGGTCGAAGTGGCGAGCCGCTTGCGCAAGGTAGTGCGTGACGAAGATGTGGTGGCGCGTCTTGGTGCCGATGAATTTGCAATCGCACTGTTCGGCATCGATGAGGACTATCACGCCGGGTTCATCGCGCAGAAAATCCTTGCCTTGTTCAGTGAGCCTTATTTCATTAATGGGCATGAGTTGCGCGTCAGTGCCAGTCTGGGTATCAGCATGTACCCGCGCGACGCAACCGACACCGCCACCTTGCTGCGACTGGCGGATATTGCCATGTACCGCGCCAAGCAAAACGACAACAACGGCGGTTACGCTTACTACAACGAAGAGATGAACCGCAATGCGCTGGAGTCGCTGCGCACCGAAACCGGTTTGCTGCGCGCCATCGAACATAATGAGTTGCTGCTCCATTATCAGCCCAAGGTGAGCCTGTCTACCGACCGCATCACCGGCGTTGAAGCGCTGGTGCGCTGGCAGCACCCTGAGCGTGGCTTGCTGCAACCCTTCGATTTCATTCACATCGCAGAGCAGACCGGACTCATCGCACAGTTGGGCGAATGGGTGCTGGAAGCAGCCTGCCAGCAGGCGGACGATTGGAAAAAAGCCGGCCTGCCGCCTTTGCGTATCGCTATCAATGTGACCGCCCGCGAGTTTACCCGCGCGTTGCCGGACAATCTGCGTGCCGCTTTGCAGCGTCACGGTCTGCAAGGTGACTGGCTGGAGCTGGAGCTGACTGAAAGCACGCTGATGCAACGTACCGATCACGTCATCGCCATCATGGAAAAAATTTGCCGACTGGGCGTGACCATTTCGCTCGACGATTTCGGCACCGGCTATTCCAGCCTGTCCTATCTCAAGCGTTTCCCTATCCATACCCTGAAAATCGACCGTTCTTTCACCACCGGTATTCCTGATGACAGCAACGACTGCGCCATCGGCGGCGCGATCATCGGTATTGCCAAGCAATTGAAATTGAAAGTGATTGCTGAGGGAGTGGAAAACCGGCAGCAACTGGCCTACCTCAAGGCGGCCGGTTGCGATGAAATGCAGGGTTACCTGTTTTCCAAGCCGGTACCGGCGCTTGAAATCGAACAGTTACTCCGCGAGCAGGACGCGCTTCCCTGATGACACGTATGAAACGGCAGCAGGCCTCGCTTGCCGCTGTTGCAGCTCCTTGCCGTAGTCCCGCTCCTACGCGTTGCTGCGGCTAAGCATTCACCTCCCGCTGCGCGTTCGCACTCGTAAATGAAATGTCAACAGACCTTGGCCAAGTTGGCGGGGACATCTGCGTATTTCAAAGGCCGCTTATTTTAAAGACCGCTGATTGCGAGGCTTCTGTGGAAGACGCTATTTCAAGGGTATATCAGCAAATTAAAGATCGGGAATCTGGCGGCAATCCAATCGAGTTTCGATGGCGGCATGGTGAGGGTTCTCGGCTCTCCGTCAGGGTCTGAATCGTCTCGGTAGCGGATGCTGTCTTGGCTTATCTCTATAGGATCAAGTCCTGGTCCCCCGTCCCAAAAAATCTTGTAATTTCTTTTGGCGAGAACCTCTTCTTGCTCGTTTAGGACGGTCATTTGTACGCGATCCATGCTGCTCCCAAATAAATCGTTGTCGCTTACGCCACTTCCGCAAATATTAATGAGGTATTTTTTTCCTTTAAATTCCTTTCGCCCGCCATTTAATGTTTCGTTATATTTGTAGTTTTTACAGTCAGTGTCGTTGATAAAAAAAATACTTCCATAAAAAATAATACAAAGCCAAATAATAATTGCAGGACTCATTTTCATGAGCTCCTCAGATGGTGAGTCTGTTGTTTTTATAAATCTATATGATTTGAATATAATAAATAAAAATATAAAAATAAATGCGATAAATAGTATCTCATTTGAAAATTGATAAATTGTTATTAGGAGTCCAAGTTGAAACTTATTTGGCATTAAGTAAATAAAAATTGATAATGCCATTGCCAAAATAATGATTAATGCGCTAATAGTCGTTGCTAATTTAAATGATTTTGCTACATAGGCTCTGCTGGTCGGCATATGGTTTCCAATTTGATTTTAATTGGTCTCTTTAGTTTGAAAAGTTGTGGTTTGCTGTAAATTATAAAATCACCACCTCTGTTATGTTTTTCTCTCCATGCTCTATAGTTCTCATTAAAAATAGGGTAATAAATATCTTTTTTTATGAATGTGCGGAATGTTCCAGTCCTTTTGTTTAAAGGTTTGTTAGCCTCTTTTTTATTTAGCAAATATTCATCATTAATTGTATCCATAGTAATTTCTGAATCCCCAATTTTTATATTTCCTATTTTCACCAAGCTGCTTATTTGAGCTGGATAAAAAATAAGCATATCTTTTTTATTCCAATGGCCAAGGTATTGACTATTACTATCTTTCTTGTCGTTAAAAGAATAACTGTCTTTTAGATATATATAAACATGCGTTAATATTGCAGTCGGGTCAATACAATATATTTTTGTTTTATCTTTGTCGTTATATTTGAAATATTTTTCAGAGCTAACTTCTACATTGCCGATAGCGGCGTAAAGATTGAAACGTCCTAGTGATGCTGTGAGGTCTGTAAGTAATAACCAATCTATTGCGTTGTAACTTGTGATTTCTTGACGCTGGAAGTGCCAATCAATATGGAATTGTCTTACATCACCAATAAATTTGGCTGTATTAAAAGAAAATATCATTGATTTTTCATCAATGAATTCATTTTTTATTTTTTTGTAAATATGATCTGAAATTTCTTTAGTCGAATTGGATGTATATAATTGTTTATTAATTAAATCATCAAATTCATTTTTAATATTTTTGTATTTCAATACCCAATTCAGCGTGACAGTAGTGTCGTCCAATGGTTGTAGGGAATTTTTTTTCTCGTTATAAACATGCGCCGCCCCAGCAAACCATTTCTCAGCCAACTTCGCCGCTATCGGCCATCCAATTTTTCTCATGGCTCCGGGAATGTCCTGAAGGTCAAATTCCGGCAGCTTTTCCCGTTCTTCTGCGTCAAGAATTTGCGGTTTTGCGGGTTTTACAGGTTCTGCTTGTTTCGGCTTGGGTGCGGGCTGTTTTTTCTGACGTTGAGCAAGCGCCTTTTGAGCGGCTTCTTCCGCTTTCTTTGCTTTCAGTTGTTCTTTCGTCGGTTTGGGTGGTTTGGGTAATTTCGGCGGCGGTGGCGTGCCCGGCGCGCGTCGTTCATAGGAAATCTGCTGCGGGGTATTGATAGGCACCGCGCCCGCTGAGCCGCTGAATTCCTTCCATATTTTTCCTCTGAATAAAGACCGCGCCATTGCGTAGTAAGGGACTTTTTTTACCTTTGCCATAGAGAGAGTTTTCCTGTGTTCTGAATAAAAAATACCAATAGTAAAAAACTATATTTTGTTAATGAACCTCCGAGATTGCACTGCGCCGTCACCGAATCAGGGGTCTTTACATGCGATTCCTCCCTTCCCGACGCTATGCAGCGATAGAAATGAAGTGGCAATTTGCGCTGCCGTCGGTGCGGATTGTTTTCGCGGTGACGATGTTGCGTCCGCGTTAATGAGAGAGGAGCGCGCAGCAGCTTCCTTGTTTCACGATGAGCGCCATGTTCTGGCGATTCGATTGACCTGGCTATAAGACCTGTTCCAAATATAGGAGGACTTACGCAAAAGGCCGCTGGCGTTGTTGCCTCGTCTTGTCTTGCTCTGTGCTAACTGGCACTGCCTGCGGCAATGCGCCTAGCCAGCGGCCTTTTGCGCAAGTCCTGTATAAGAACTTAGAATCCCTCCCAGACGTACAAAGCCCCCCGAACAGTTCCACTGCGCGGGGGGCTTTGTTTTCCATCTGAAACGGTAACAGCCCTAAAAGCTCAGTTCTTCAATGGCCTTGGCGAGCGCCTTGCCAAGTTCGCGCAAATCGTCGGCTTCTACCCAGTGCGTGAAACCAGCCGTGCCGGTCGTGGTTTCCAGCGTGATCGCGGTGACCGCGTCTTGTCTTTGCTCCCACCACCAGGTTTCTGGATAAGCGCGTTCCAGAAACCCGGTGCCGCCGTTCTGTGATGAGGTATCAATGCGTCCGCGGTAGTGGGCGCTGAGTGCATCGATCAGCGCCCATTGCTTGCGCCACAGACTGCGTTGCGCAGGAGAAAAGCGCATCGGGTCATCACCGAAATGCGGGAATAAAAAGGCTTGTTGATCGACGGGTGCATTCGATGCGTGCAGATTGAGTGCCAGCACAATATCGGCACCGCTCATGAGCAAGGGTGCAAGCACCCTATCGACCAGCAAGCGATTTTCTGGCGGGGCGTCGGCATCGAGGGCGATCGACGATGCCAGCGGATCGCTGATCCAGCTTTCTTCCAGATTCACGCTGTCGGCATTGGTCCGGTAATTGCCGTCGATGACGCCATCGACGTTGTGCATAGGCACAATCTTGAATTCGTAACGTGCGCGCAAGGCGCGACCGGTGGCGTCTTCCGCCAGCAACTGCCGTATCAATCCCTCCAGCAGAAAGGACGGCCCGGTTTCGCCGGGATGCGTGCGGGCGTTAACCCAGACGATTTTTTTCGCTTCCGTTCCCGGCGCGCTGATAGTCAGCAGCCGGATCGGTGCGGCATGGCGTGGCGATAGGCCCAGCGTTTCCACTTGCATGTAAGGACTCGCCGCCTGCGATTCCAGGAAGGTGTTCAGGTCGCTGGTGGTATAGGGATAAAAGCGGGCGATCCAGACGTGTTCTGAGGCAAAGGTTTTGCGGATCAGGAGACGGCATTGGCCCGGAGAATACTCTTCGCACGGCTGCCAGACGGCTTCATCGTCGCTGAAATGGTGCCAGTTTTTTTGATCGTAGGAATAGACCGCCAGCGCAGGATAGTACGCGCCGAAGCCTTCAATTTGCAGTGTGAGCGGCCGGCCGGTTGCCAAACCGTTGATGCCAACGTACCACCAGTTGCGGAAGCTGTCGGGTAGCGTAGGGTCGTCGTTGTCGTCACGCAAGTGCAAGCGCCAGTTCATGCCGCTGCGATCGAGGGGGTCGATCTGGCCGATGCTGCCGCTTTCAAAGGCGGTGGAAAATTCCGTCCTGGCGACAGTTTCGGCCTCCGGGGGAAGTACAGCACATGCGCACAGCGACAGCAGGAGTACCAGAGCCTGAAGGTAGCCCAACCAGCGGCAGGCTGGTCGGATCATGGTGCGGTTTGCTGACCTAACATCTGGCCCAGCTGAACGGCACCATCGGGAGCCCACTCAGGGTTAAAACGCAGAGTGTCTTTAGGAAACAGTAATACCACGGTCGATCCCAACAGGAAGCGACCCATTTCATCGCCTTTTTGAAACGAAGGCTGTTCTGGCGGCGCATAGTGCCACTCGCGCACAGCGCGCGTACGCGGTGGGTTGACCACGCCGTGCCACACGGTCTGCATGCTGCCGACCAGCGTCGCGCCGACCAGCACCTGCACGAAAGGCCCGTGTTCACCTTCGAACACGCAGACTACGCGCTCATTGCGCGCAAACAGGCCCGGCACGCCGCGCGCCGTGGTCGGGTTGACCGAGAATAGCTCGCCCGGCACGTAGATCATGCGTGTCAGTCGTCCGGCGCAGGGCATGTGGATGCGGTGGTAATCGCGCGGACTCAGATAGATTGTGGCGAAATCGCCGCCGTCAAAATGCTGCGCCAGTTCGCGGTCGCCGCCGACCAGCGCCGTGGTGGAGTAGGCGTGGCCTTTGGCCTGGAATATCTGGTCTTGCTTAATCGCACCGAATTGACTGAGCGCGCCATCGACCGGGCAGATGAAATCACTTGCAGCCAGCGGCCGTGCATCGCTGCGCAGGGCGCGGGTGAAAAAGGCGTTGAAGCTGGGATAGCAGCGGATATCGGGTTCTGCCGCTTCCTCCATGTTGACGCCGTATTTGCGAACGAAGCGACGAATGATGGCGGTCGTAATGCTGCCTGCTCTGGCGTTGGCAACCCAGCCGGCAAACACCGTGAGTGCTTGTTTGGGGAAAAAATATTGGGGCAACACTGCGAGACGAGAGAGCACGATGCGCGACCAGTACAAATAATAAAGGATGAATTGTACCGGTCTGCTCGCCTGTTGAGTGAGGTCTGTACTGTAAGCACAGGCAGTAAAGCGATCGGATGACTCCCGGCGCGCAATTTATACGGCCGCGCTGAACGCGGTATACTCCGCCCCCGGTGCTTGCCGATACGTTCTGCAGGCGCCTTGCCTTCTCGTCTTCTGCCAATACAAGGCAAACCCCACCGAACGGAGTCCCTTCTGCTGTTAAAAATCATTCCACTGGCTGCATTGACCGGTGTTGGCATGCTTTCCACCGATTTATATCTGCCCGCCTTGCCGCATTTGGCGCAAACCCTGGCAACGGATGTGCCGACGGTACAGGCAACGGTATCGGTCTACATTATTGTTTTTGCACTCTCCCAGTTGGCCTGGGGCTGGATTGCCGACCGTTTGGGCATGCGCAATACGCTGGTCGCCGGGATTGCGCTGCAAATCGCTGCGGGTATCGCTTGCGCGCTGGCGGGCAGCGTGTACTGGCTGATCTTTTTCAGGGCGGTGCAGGGCATAGGTGCGGGCGCTGCCACGGTGGTTGTGCCGGTGCTGCTGCGTCGCCGGTTCACCGATGCGGAGGCGGTACGTGCCATTTCCTGGGTGGGGATTGCTGAATCAGTCATTCCCGCCATCGCACCCGTTGCCGGTGCGGCGATTTTGCTGGTGGCCAGCTGGCGCGCCACCTTCTGGGTCGTCGCATTGCTGGCCTTGATGTTGCTGCCTTTTGTTATCTGGCTGGTACCCGCCAAGCAAGCGCTGCACGAACCGGGCGAACCGGTCAATTACCGGCTGTTGCTGCGTAACCGGGCTTTTGTTCGGGATGCGCTGATTTACGGCCTGACGTTTGGCGCATTAGTTACGTTTGTCGCCAGCGCCCCGCATCTGGTGGAAGTCTGGCTGGGGCATGGTCCCGGTATGTTCGCGCTGATGCAGGTGTTCGGTGTCTCGTCGTTTATCCTCGCGGCCTCGCGTGGCAGCGCGGGCGTGCAGCGTTTTGGCGTACACAAGATGATGCAGGCCGGCGGTTATGCGCAATTGCTGGCGGTGACGGGTTTGCTGGTGTTGGGATTGGCCGATGTGCGATCCGCAACGCTGATGATCGGATTCTGGGCCATCTTCTGCGCCGGTCTGGGTCTGCGCGGACCGGCGACCATGACTCGCGCTTTGTCCGTGCCGCATTCGATGACCAGTCTGGCCTCGGGCTTTCTGATGTTTCTGGCGCTGTTTTTGTCCGGCGTTGGTACGCAGCTGGCCGGATTTTTTCTGTCGTATGGCATGTATCCGGTGGCCTTGTTGATGCTGGTGATGATCGTCGGCAGTCTTTACTTGCAGCGCGGCGGCGAGGCCCAGGTCGTGATCGAGGGCGTTGTCGACTGAGTGCCGCATGACTATCCTGCAAGGGATAGTCATGCTCATGATCCTCCTCAAAATTCAAACGTGCCGGTGTGCATGAACGCCGCTCCAACACTGCATATCTTGCCTTTATGCAATTTCTCGTACCCGCATTTTCATCTTAAAAATATCCTTGGATCAGGACTGTTTTGCCGCTTGTTTTTCCATAAATGCGGCAGTGCACAGTGAAAAAAACGTTTAAGGCGTATAGTAAAAACAAGCAATCTGCGCGCGATTTATTGCGATCCGTGCTGCAGCACCTTGGTATGCGCCTATTATTTTTTGCCAGATTCAGATAAGGATTTTTATTATGAGTTACCAAAGCATTAACCCCAATGATGGTAAGACACTGAAGTCGTTTGATACAGTCAGCGACAAGCAACTTGATGCTTCCTTGGCCCTTGCTGAGACCTGTTTCCAGTCATGGAAAACAATGAGTTATGCGGCGCGTGCTGCGATCATTCAAAAAGCCGCCGTGTTGTTGCGTGCGGACGTTGATAGCTTCGCCAAACTGGCCACGCTGGAAATGGGAAAGCGCATCAATGAGGCGCGTGGCGAAGTCAAATTCAGTGCGGATATCCTGGATTACTACGCCAAGAACGCCGAGCAATTTCTCTCGGACACGAAACTCAATCCAAAAAAGGGTGAAGCCCATATGGAAAGCAGCCCTATCGGCGTGCTTTTCTGTGTCGAGCCGTGGAATTTTCCTTACTACCAGCTGGCCCGCGTGGTCGGTCCGCAACTGATGGCCGGTAACGTATTGGTCGTCAAGCACGCCGGTTGCGTTCCCCAATGCGCGATTGCTTTTGAAAAGTTACTGATCGACGCGGGTGCGCCGGTTGGCGCTTACACCAACCTGATCATTTCGCATGAGCAGGCCGAGAAGGTCATCGACGATCCGCGTATCAAGGGCGTGGCCTTGACCGGGAGTGTTTCTGCCGGAAGAAGTATCGCCGCCAGAGCCGGCCTGAATCTCAAGAAGAGTTCGATGGAGCTGGGCGGTAGTGATGCCTTCATCGTGCTGGAAGATGCGGATATCGAAAAGACTATTCCCTGGGCGGTATGGGGCCGTATGTATAACGGCGGACAAACCTGTTGCGCAGCCAAGCGCTTTATCGTCGTCGATTCGATTGCGGATCAGTTCCTGGAAAAATTCACCGCAGCATTGTCGGCGCTCAAGGCCGGCGATCCTATGGATGAAAAAACGACGCAAGGCCCTTTGTCAACTGAAGCTGCGGCCGTTCAATTGGTCAAGCAAGTCGATGAGGCGGTGGCGCATGGTGCGACCTTGCTCATGGGCGGCAAGCGGATGGATCGTCCTGGCGCATTCATGGAAATCACTATGCTGACCGATATTGCACCGGATAATCCGGCTTTCCGTGATGAATTCTTTGGACCTGTGGTGTCGTTCTATCGCGTCAAGGACGAGGCAGCGGCCATTGCGCTGGCCAATGACTCGGACTTCGGTTTGGGAGGCTCCGTGTTTACCAAAGACATTGCCCGCGGCAAGCGCGTGGCGAGCCAGGTCAATACCGGCATGATGTTCATCAATAGCCTCGACTGGACCGATGCCGAGTTGCCGTTTGGCGGGATTAAAAATTCCGGTTACGGACGTGAATTGGGGAACATGGGTATTCAAGAGTTCGTGAATAAAAAGCTGGTTCGTACGATAGATCTGGCGGCACCGGTCTGATTGCACCACACTAAATATTCAGCGCGTACCAAGGGCATCAAATGGACTGATTCGGTGAGGTGCTCATTTGCCTCACGATATGTATGTTCTTGTTACGCGCTGGCTTTATAAGGGCCAAGTATTTTCGTTTCTCATCAGGTCTTCATCAACACCCGCTCTTATTTTTCAGGGCGGGTGTTTTTGTATGGCTTTTTCTTATTCAGTTGTCGTGCGAGACGATCGGTGTGTATATCAAGACGATCAGAGATTAATCGGCTAGGTTTAACGTGCAATATTCGGCTTGTGGCAGGGCAATGCAGTTTAGTGATGTCGCTGGCGCGGTCAATGTACTGACCCTCGACCTTACCAAATGTCGCTGCCACTGAGATCAGCTTTCTGCTTGCAGAAGTTGGATTTCCACGAAGCATTCATTTTTCACTAAAACCGTTTTAAGGAAATTGCCATGTACATCAAGAAGATGCTGGAAAAAGCCAAGTCGGACGAATCAATCAGCCCTCTTGAGGCGCGCGATGCGATGCTCGGATGCTTCGTCACCATTCATGGCGAAACACTGAAGCGAGGTGCGCAGATACTGGGAAAATCCTTGAGTGACGAGCAGACGGAACAGCACGCTACCGTGATCATGAAAGGCATACTCGGCAGCAATTGGGAGAAACCTACGTCCGCGTCGCTGCATGATGCACGCGTCAGAATGGATCAGAAAATGAATTTTTCCCAAGCGCCCGCTGACCTGCGCGATATGCATGAGCAGGTATGCAACAGAATCGTCAGCAAAATATAGGTTTTGTTGAAAGGTAGTCGTCGTTTTTATGAACGGCATCGCTCTTGAAATGGTGGTTCGATTCTGTCATCGGCCACCAGGTATATCGCTGATGAAACGCAAACCACTGAGGTTGGCGTTTTTTTTGGAGAAAAATTGTCATGTCCGGCCAGCTTTCAGAGCGTGGTCTGGCTGAGGCCGATTGACGATCAGACGATGCGTCAATAGCGCCGCATTCAGCAGCTCATAAAAGCATACCGGTAATCATCGCCAGCACAAACAGCAGTGCTTTGGTTTCCCCCATGCCGAGCGCGACCAGCGCCGGGCCGGGACAAAAGCCGGCAATTCCCCAGCCGATGCCGAACACGATACTGCCCAGCACCAGTCGACGGTCGATGTGCCGCGCAGTTGGCAGTTTCATTGGCGCGCCCAACCAAGAGAGGGGACGGCGTTTTGCGAAGCGAAAGGCAAAAAAGGCGACGCCGATTGCGCCTCCCATGACCAGTATCAGCGAGGGGTCCCAGCTTCCTGCGAGATCGAGAAAGCCCAGTACCTTGGCTGGATTGGCCATACCGGAGACGATCAGTCCCGCACCGAACATCAGCCCTGCCAGCAGTGAAGTGAGCATTGTCATGGCAATTCCTTAAACAGGGAGTAGGTGACGCACGATAAAGACGGTGATCCAGCCGGCGCTCATGAAAGCGGCGGTGGCAACCGCAGAGCGCCATGACAGTCGCGACAATCCGCAAACGCCGTGGCCGCTGGTGCAGCCGGAACCATAACGGGTACCGACACCCACCAGTAATCCCGCCGCGATCAGCGTACCGTTTCCAGCTTCGATGCGGATGACTGGCAGCGTGGCGAATATCGCATACGCCAGCGGCGCGCCCAACAGTCCGAGAATAAACACGGCGCGCCAGGCGATGTCATTCGACTTGGGTCGTAGCAGACCGCCCAAAATGCCGCTGATGCCCGCGATACGGCCATTGAATAGCACGAGCATGGCGACAGCCAAACCTATCATTGCGCCGCCAAGTAAGGACGACCAGGGGGTGAAGGTATTCCAGGTGATGGACATCAGGTGTTTTCTTTCGGGCAATAAAGGCGGTACAGCAGGGCTAGGATTTCCAGCATGGCCGGCTCGGCCACCGAGTAATAAATATTTTTCCCCTGCCGACGAGTGCTGACGACTCCTTCGCTGCGTAAAACGCCGAGTTGCTGCGAGAGGGTCGGTTGGTGGATGCCTAGCTGTTCTTCCAGTTCACTGACACAGAGTTCGCCTTGCGATAGCTGGCATAGCAGCAAAAGACGGTCTTCATTGGCGAGCAGTTTCAATACGCTGACGGCTTGTGTCGCGGCAGCGCGCAGTAATTCAAGCTCAATGGCGGGGTGGGGTAAGTTCATGTCGATTAGATGCGATTAAGTTGACATCAGTATATTAAAGAATATAATGTTTATCAATATATTGTTTCCCTGCTTTGTTTTTTTCAGCAAGGCAAAGCAGGGCAGCATGGATGGGCAGGTGCTTCAGAGTTCGTTTGTAAGTGATATAGAAATGACGAAATCGTCGCTTAAGAAGTGAGTAAATCACAGGGATCTTATTTTTATTTAAAGGGGAATAACATGAAAGCAAACGTAGGAACGATAGACCGCGCCATCCGTATCATTGTTGGACTGGCATTGATTGCGGCGACTCTGTCCGGTGCAATCGGTGTGTGGGGCTGGCTTGGCCTAATTCTGGTGGCTACCGGCGTTTTTCGATTTTGCCCTGCCTATTTCCCGTTTGGATTGAGCAGCTGCTCCGTCAAAAAATAATCCTCGCTGGCGTCCATGAGCTTATGGATGGTCAGCCAGTGAATGAGTAAGTAGTCAGGAGGCAATGAAAGCAGAGAATGGCTTTCATTGCTTTCTTGCGTTTTATCAGTCAGCTGGTGCTAGGCCATGGTTCCGCACCGTTAATGGCGAAATAGTCATGAGCCGGCTATTTGACCCATGCGGAAAAAGACCCCGCGACAATCGGTATCAGCCAGGGGGCGAGAAAGGCCGTCAGTATGCCATTCAAGCCCATGCCCAATCCGGCGAAGGCACCCATTTCGGCGCTGACCTGAAATGCCCGTGCAGTGCCGATGCCATGTGAAGTAACGCCCAGCGCAAAGCCACGCACTTCATGCGATTCGATGCGCATCCAATTAAACAAAAACCGCGCGACGATGGCCCCGAAAATGCCGGTACCAATGACCAGCACAGCGGTCAGCGCCGGCAATCCGCCCAGTTTTTCTGACACGCCCATAGCAATCGGTGTGGTGGCGGACTTCGGCCCGATGGAGATCGCCAGTTGCCAGGTCCCGCCCATTAGCACGATGGCCGCGACGGCCGAGACGATGGCCGTGACCGATCCTGCAAAAAGTCCACAGATCAGCGGTACGAAAGAACGACGCAGCCGGGGCAGCTGGCGCGCCAGAGGAATCGCCAGCGCGACGGTGGCCGGGCCGAGTAGAAAGTGAACAAATTGCGCCCCTGAAAAATAATCGCGGTAAGACATGCCGGTACTTTTCAAGACGATCACAATCAGTGCAATCGCAATCGCGACAGGATTAGCGAGTGGTGAAAAACGGAAGCGGGCGTAAATCGCGAAGGCGATGACATAAGCGCACAAGGTGAGTGTCAGTCCCAGCAAAGGCGAGCCGGAAAGATAGATCCAGATGGACCCGAGTTCCGGGATGTCATGCATGGTCGTGCTCTTTTTTCTGTGTGCTTTTTTTCGACTTCATGCACAGTCGCACCACGATTGCCGTGACGGCCAGCGAAAGAATCGTACTCACGACTGTGGCGACAATCACTGCCAGCCAGTGGCCGCGCACGGTGGCGGCCGATACCACAATGCCGACGCCCGCCGGGACGAACAGGAGCGACAAGTGGCGCAACAGTTCGCTGCCGGTTGCCTCAATGCGTTCCAGCAAGCCCGGCACAATCAGCAAGGCAATGAACAGAAGCAACATGCCGACGACGGCACCCGGGATGGGCAGGTGCAAGGCGAACGACAGTCCTTCACCGAGGCACTGGAAAATCAAGAGAATGGCAAACGTGAGCAGCATCAAGAACTCCAAGTGTTTCTAGGGTGGAGTTCATGATACATGCCTCAGGTGGGGATTTACGATAGCGGCGGCGATATTAAAAGCGGGCTTGCTGACTGAGAATCAGATGCCGGCTCAGCCACGCCAGCGCGGCAATATTGATCAGTACCGTTGACCAGAGTGGTAGTTGAAATGCGGCTTTGGAGGATTTGTGTCGCAGCCATCGTCGTGCCAGCAGTGCGCCCGGCCAGCCGCAGGCGAGTCCCATTAACAGGAGAGTAGTTTCGGAAATACGCCTTCGCCCGGCTCTGGCAGCGGCTTTGTCGATGGCATAGGCGATGAAGGTCAGCATGCTGGCAATACCGTACAGGGCAATTACCAGCAGCCAACTATCCCCCATTCCGTCATCGATCATCTGAATTGCTGCGATATCACTGGATTACCCGAAGAGTAACGGTCAGCGGTCAGCAGCAAACAGTTTGTCGTAGGCGGCCAGCAGGGTTTGATGCATGGCGCTACCTTGCATGTCTTCGCCCAGTGTATCCAGTCCAAAGAAGCGTTCCTGGCGATTGATCAAGGCCTCGGCCTGACGCACCGTATCGGCACCGTACAGCATGTCGAGCGAGCGGCGGTAGTTGTCCACGTTGTCGATTTGCAAAATGCTTTCTATGCAGCGGTACACCAGACGACGTGCCGGAGCCAGATCCTTGAAGTGATGGATCCAGTCGCAGCCTTCGCGGATGGCGTCTTCATCGCCGATGGCGAGTGCCAGCAGGGTTTTCAGTTCGCCGATGCGCAATTGCTTCCAGGGCGTGCCGACCGGAATCGCCAGACCGAGGATTTCCCACAGCGGACGCTCATCGTTGAGGTTCATGGTTTGCAGATCGGACAATAGTTCGGCCGCTTCCGGTTCGCTCAGGTCGGACAGGCGCACCAGTGCCGGGCGGATCAGATTGCCGATGCTGTTGTTTTCCCATTCCAGGTCTTCGACCGGATAGATTTCCGACATGCCCGGTACCAGTATGCGGCAGCTATAGGCTCCTTGTTCGCTGAAGTCGGAGACGTAAATATCCTTGCCTTCACGGTGGATGCAGTCGACCAGCCAGCGGTAATCTTCTTCGGTGGTGGTGCTGAAATTCCAGTCGGCAAAGGGAAAGTCGGGTGTATCGCCCATGAAATTCCAGCTGATGACGCCGCTGGAATCGACAAAGTGGATTTCCAAATTGGCGACGGCATTGATTTCGCTCATGTCGAAGCCGGGTTCCGGGAAGCCTTCCAGTGAATCGAGTGCGCGGCCTTGCAGCAGTTCTGTCATGGCGCGTTCGAGGGCGATTTCGAAACGAGGATGCGCGCCGTAGCTGGAGAAAACGCCTTGATCCTTGGGGTGTACCAGTGTGACGTTCATGACCGGGTACAGCCCGCCCAGCGAAGCGTCTTTGACCAGGATGCCGAAGCCGGCTTTGCGCAAGCCGGAAATGCCGGCATGGATGCTGGGGAAACGGGCGATGACTTCATCGGGGACTTCGGGCAGGCAAAGTCCTTCGCTGATGATGCGGTATTTGATCTGCCGTTCAAAAATCTCGGAAAGGGCCTGACTGCGCGCTTCCATCATCGTATTGCCGGCGGCCATGCCGTTGCTGACGTACAGGTTGCCGATGATATTGACCGGGATGTAGGTCAGGGCTTCATCACGCAGGCGGGTGTAGGGCAGGGCGCAAATGCCGCGTGCGACATTGCCGGAATTGAGGTCGACCAAGACTTCGCCGTCGATTGCGCCGTCCGGGTTGTAGAACTCCTGCAATTCGGGATTGAGCAGTTCTGCCGGCCAGGAGCCGTCCTCGGTGGGGGCGAACCAGCGTTCTTGCGGGTAATGGACGAAGGCGGCGTTGGCGCGGGTAGCGCCCAGATGGAAATGGGTCCAGAAATAGTGGGTGCCGAGACGCTCGAAAAATTCACCGTAGGCACTGGCGCGCGCGGCTAACTCGGTCGCGCCTTTGCCGTTGGAAAACAGCATCGGACATTCTTTGTCCTTCATGTGGGTCGACCAGATACCGTCGACTTCGTGCAGCAAGGAGGATTCAACCAGTTCAAAGCCGCGTGCCGCCAGCTTTTTTTGCATGGTGGCAATGGTCGATTCTAGGGAGGCATCTTTGCCTGGGATGAAGCTTTCGGTTTGCATGCGGAGTTCTCGGTGAGGGGAAGATTGATGGTGGGCAATAAACTGCGATGGTCGCTGGTGCTGGGAGCGCCTATCAAAAACCAATGAAGTCTAGTTTTCTGTAAGGCTTAATTAGCCTTAGTGAGACTTAATTGGACTTTGATAGGGGCTCTGATTTCGTGATGCTTATGTCCGGCCGCTTATTGAGCAGACTATCAGAAACAAAAATGCCGCTCAGATGTTGTCTGAACGGCATGACATCGACGCAGATCTGTTTCAGATCACTTGTTGATGGTGAATTTTTTCTTCAGTTTTTCACTGGCCTTGCCATCAGGACCAGCAATCCAGAGTGGTGGCTTGCCGCGGCCGCTCCAGGTTTTTCCTTCTTCATTGATATAAAGAGGTTCAACAGACTTAACGACACCGGTCTTGGTCGCTTTACCAGTGAAACCGACTTCTTTAGCTGAAAAACCGTAGTAAGCAATTTTGCTCTTGATGTCGGCGAGAATAGGCTCCCGCTCCTTGTTCTTCAGCTCTTCGATTTTGGATGCTATTTCTGCTTGTTGTGTAAGCAGTTTATTTAATTCTTGGTTGGCCATTTTTTCCCTTAGTTAAAAAATTAAGCAAATTCACAATACATGATTGACTTTTTTATTTCAACTGTTTTTACGAATTAAACAGTGATTTATTCAATACCAATCGAATTATTATTTCTATTTTATATAGAAGTTACAAATTCGCAAAAGTGGTAGGCGCAAATGAAAGTACCCAAGGCATTTTTATTAAGTTGAAATGCAACAACAATAAAAACCTGCTGGTTTATTTCTATCTGTCAGCGTTGAAATATTTCCCAATCCGCATTCACGACTCATCAAAATAATTTTTTTATTAATAACCTTGCGACCAGCAGGGAATAGCGCGCCGTTTAAAAACGTCTGTCTTTTCGTGCCTGTTAATGCAATGAGATTTTTTATCGTGCAACAACAACTGATAGGAGGCAAAGTTTTGCTGTGTCTGTAGCTCTTGTTACCTGGATGTTCGTTGGACTGTATTCGTTTAGTTATCCGCGTACGAACAAAATTCGTGGCGGAAGCTGTGAGATTCGAACTCACGAAGGACTCGCATCCTCGCCAGTTTTCAAGACTGGTGCATTCAACCGCTCTGCCAAGCTTCCTGTGTAAGGTCCGCATTATACATGAGCGATCATGGCTTGCTTGAAATGACTGTTTTTCCGATATTGCAAGGGGTATTGAGGTCTTGTGAAAGGGATTGAAAGCTAAGCTAAAACAAACCAGTTTGTAGGATGAATTTTAGCATTAGCTATTTTCTGGTCAGATAAATTGATCTTTTGGCTGTAGAGATAATGCAATCTGTAATCTATTTTTTTCTGATCATATAAATTGCAATAACAACCATCAGCACCACTGCAAATTCCAGCCCAACAACCAGATAAGGCATTTCGTTTCCTTTTTAAAATAAGCATCAATTGATGTCTTTGTACAAATAAATAAGCTTGGGTTCCACACTTTACTCTTGTAAAAAAAACAAGAATTTAAATGGCCGTTTTAAACCCGGTCAGAGTTTATTGATTTGCTGCCGGTTAATTTTCATGGCTTAAGTAGTTGAGTGAAGTAGCCGTCCGGTGATCTATTCTGGGCAGCGGCTGCTGCCGAAATAGAGCGGTAGCGTCCCGGCCGGAATAGCTCTTCGTCATGCCGGACTTATACATAGCCTTAGCCCCTGTTCCAAAAATGCAAATTGTCACTGATGGAGCGCTGCCCCAGACTGGCGAAAAATTAGCTCATATCGCTGGCCGTGTTTTTGCTGAATATGCAGGCACCGAGAGGTGGTCGGCATAAAGCAAAAACAGGCGTACATTCAACGAGCGGAACAAAAACACAAAAATCACAATTTATCTGGAGACTGTATGAAAACAAGATTACTCGCTACCGCCCTGGCGCTGCCCTTGGTACTGGCGCTGCATGCCGCACCGTTGATGGCGCAACAAGCTCCTATCGTGATTAAATTTAGTCACGTCGTCACCTCCAACACGCCCAAGGGCAAGGCCGCAGATCGCTTCAAGGAACTGGCAGAAAAAGCCACGCATGGCCGTGTAAAAGTGGAAGTGTATCCAAACAGCACTTTGTACAAGGACAAAGAAGAAGTCGAAGCGCTGCAATTGGGCGCAGTGCAGATGCTGGCACCCTCCATGGCTAAATTCGGTCCGCTGGGCGCGAAAGAATTTGAAGTATTCGACCTGCCCTATATTTTCCCTAACCGCGCCGTGCTGTCGCGCGTGACCGAAGGTCCGATTGGTCAGGGTCTGCTCAAAAAACTGGAACCTAAAGGCATTATTGGTCTGGCGTTCTGGGATAACGGTTTCAAGGTAATGACCGCCAATCGCCCTATGCATAAAGTGGCCGACTTCAAGGGGTTGAAGATGCGCATCCAGTCCTCCAAAGTGTTGGATGAGCAATTCCGTGCGCTGGGTGCCAATCCGCAAGTGCTGGCGTTTTCCGACGTCTATCAGGCATTGCAAACCGGCGTGGTCGATGGCAGCGAAAACACCTCATCCAATATCTATACCCAGAAAATGAATGAAGTGCAGTCCAATCTCACCGTATCCGACCACGGTTACATTGGCTACGCTGTCATCGTTAACAAAAAATTCTGGGATTCCTTACCTGCCGATATCCGTACCCAACTGGAAGGCGCAATGAAAGAAGCCACCCGTTACGCCAACGTGATTGCGCAAAAGGAAAACGATGACGCCCTGGCCGCCATCAAGGCCACCGGTAAAACCAATGTCTATTACCTGACGGAACAAGAAAAACTGGAATGGCGTCGTGCCCTCATGCCGGTGCGCAAAGCGATGGAAGCCCGGGTTGGCAAGGCCTTGATCGAGTCGATCGACAAAGAGTCGGCAGCACTGGGCATTAAAAACTAAGAAGTTGTTGATGCTCAGTAGCAAGCAATAAAAATTTGGGGCAAGGCAGTTCAGCGGACTCAAATACGGTGAATACCTTGCCCTGAAATTACTCAGATTTTATCCCTCCTGGATATGCCCTCAGGACTCATGCAAAAGCGCGAATTGCCGACTGGCAGCTCGCGCTTTTTGCTGGGCGGCAACCTCGCACGAGCATCTGTTTGCGGTTTGCGTTACTCTTCCTGCTTCGATTGATCTTTGCCGGCATTTTGCGGCCCTAATGGTGTTGTTAAAGGCCTGCATGTTTCTTCTTTCTTTGCGCATGACCGCGCGCGACTGGCGCGCCGGTGAACTACGGTTTTTGCTGATGGCGCTGGTGGTTGCTGTCGCGGCCTTGTCCTCGGTAGGTTTTTTTGTTGACCGCATGCGGGCCGGCCTGACCCGTGACGCCCATCAACTGCTGGGAGCTGACTTGCTGGTCGCCGCCGACCAGCCGATTGCTGCCGCCTGGCGCACGCACGCCACCCAGCTCGGATTACATCTGGCTGATACGGTCGTATTTCCCAGTATGGCAACCGCCGGCAGCGGCGACGCCAGCCGTTCGTTGTTGGCGTCACTCAAGGCCGTGTCGCCCACTTATCCTTTACGCGGCACGCTTAAAACCAGCGACCAGCCGGGCGGGGCGGAACAAAGCACGACCGGCATTCCCGCCCCCGGTACCGTCTGGATCGATCCGGCGCTACTGACACCTCTGCATCTCGTCGTGGGCGATACGCTCACGCTGGGCGAGCGCCCCTTCCGCATCACTCGCATCCTGACGCTGGAACCGGATCGCGGCAACGGCTTCATCAATTTCGCGCCACGCGTGTTGCTGCCGCTGAGTGATTTGGGGTCAACCCAACTGGTGCAAGTCGGGTCGCGTCTGACGTATCGGCTGCTGTTGTCCGGCTCGACGACGGCACTTGCCGACTATCAACAATGGCTGGAAACCCGCATCGCGCAAGAGAAGGTGCGCGGCGTGCGTATTGAAAATCTGGAAAACGGTCGTCCGGAAATGCGCGCCACGCTGGATAGGGCCGAGCAATTTCTGGCACTGGTCGGCCTGCTGTCCGCCTTGCTGGCGGCAGTGGCCGTGGCGATGGCAGCGCGCCGCTTCATGCTGCGCCATATCGATGCCTGCGCCATGCTGCGCTGTCTGGGCATGACGCAAAATCAGGCGAGCCGGCTCTTTGTGAGCGAATTTTTGCTGGTCGGGCTGGCGGGTAGTGCCGTTGGCGTGGCCGTCGGTTTCGGCGCGCATTTTGCCTTGCTGGCATGGCTGGGCAAGTTCCTGCCTACAGCTTTGCCTGCTGCTGGCTGGTTGCCGGCAGTGCAGGGACTGGCGGTGGGTATGCTGCTGCTGATCGGTTTCGCTTTGCCACCCTTGCTGCAATTGCGCGGTGTGCCGCACAATCGCGTGCTGCGACGTGAGGCGCATGCGCCTCAGGCCTTGACACTGCTGACGTATGCATTGGGTACGGCCGTATTCGTCGGTTTGCTGCTGTGGCAGGCGGGCGATGTCAAGTTGGGTTTGCTGACGGCTGCCGGATTTCTGGGCGCATGCGGCGCATTTTCTCTGTTGGGCTGGCTGGCGTTGAAAGCCTTGAAGAGCGTGCGCAGATTCGTGCCGAACGCTGGCTGGCGTTTTGCCCTGACTGCCTTACAGCGCAGGCCGGGCGCGAGCATCATGCAGATCGTTGCGCTGTCCCTGGGGCTGATGGCCTTGCTGCTATTGACCGTGATCCGTGGCGATCTGATTGGCGCCTGGCGTCAGTCCACTCCTGCCGACGCGCCCAATCGCTTCGTCATCAATATCCAGACGGAACAAAAAGCATCAATGGAAGCGCGCCTGAAGGCGGCGCACATTCCGGCGCAACTGTCGCCGATGATGCGCGGTCGTTTGCTCGCCATCAATGGTGTCGCGGTTAACGCCGCCAGCTACCCTGAGGCAAGGGCGCAGCAACTGGTCGAGCGGGAATTCAATCTGTCGACGATGACCGCATTGCCTGCTGGCAATGCCATCGTCGCCGGACGCTGGTACGACGATAGCAAACCGGAAGCATCGGTCGAGCAAGGACTGGCCAAGACGCTGAACATGAAACTCGGCGACCGCTTGCAATTCGATATCGGCGGTCAGACCGTCAGCGCCACCGTGACCAGTTTGCGCAAGCTCGACTGGGGTTCGCTGCGCGTGAATTTTTTCGTGATCATCAATCCCCGCGCCATGGCCGATATGCCGCAGACCTGGATTACCTCGTTTCATCTGCCCCCCGCACAGGCGGCATTGGCCGAGGGACTGACGCGCGATTTCCCGAATCTGACCGTGGTCGATATCGGCACTATCCTCAAGCAAATTCAGGATGTGGTGGATCAGGTTGTGGCAGCGGTCGAATTCCTGTTCCTGTTCACGCTGGCCTCGGGCGTGTTGGTGCTGTATGCCGCGCTGATTGCTTCACAGAGCGAACGGATCGCCGAAGCCGGCTTGCTGCGCGCTCTGGGCGCTACCCGCAAACAACTGGCGCAGGCGCAGCGCATCGAATTCCTGGTCATCGGTACGCTGGCCGGCATCTTCGCGGCGAGTGGTGCCGCAGCGATTGGCTGGGCGCTGGCGCGCTATGTGTTCGATTTCGAGTGGCACTTTAGTCCGCTGGTGTGGCTCAGCGGGGCAGTGATCGGTGCCGTGTGCGCCTTGGCAGGTGGTTGGTTCGGACTGCGTCAGGTACTCAACCGGCCACCCTTGCAGACGCTGCGCGAGGTTTAACTTACCAGGTGCAGCGGCAGTTCGATTAGGGTCCACTCAGTTATCATGGGCGCATGCAAATCGACAATCCCAATCAGCCCAGCGTCTACGAGATGTTGGGCGGCGGCGAAAAGCTGCGCGAACTGACCGACCGTTTCTACGACCTGATGGACCTGGAGCCGGAATTCGCCATCCTGCGCGGCCTGCATCCGGCAACGCTGGAAGACACCCGCGACAAGACCTTCTGGTTTTTATCCGGCTGGAGCGGCGGCCCCGACCTTTACATCGAACGCTTTGGCCACCCGCGCTTGAGGGCGCGTCACCTTCACGTAGCGATCGGCACCGTCGAACGCGACCAGTGGCTGCGCTGCATGGCGTGGGCGATGGAAGAGGTCGGCGTGGAGGAAGCACTGCGCCTGCGCCTGATGGCCTCGTTCTACCAGACCGCCGACTGGATGCGCAACAAACCGGACTGATTGCCTTACCTGCTTCAGGCGCACTTTTTTGCATGTCCCCTTATTTTCTTGAAGAACCCCATGACCCTGCCTGATATCGTCTTGCTGATTTTGTTGGTCGCTGTCCTTGCCCTGCAATTACTGGCCTTATGGCGTGCCGGACGCGGCAACGCCAGCGCCGAACTGGCACTGCAATTGGCGCAATTATCCAGCCAATTACAGCAGCAACAACAGGCGCTGGCCGAACGCGGCGAGCGCGCCATGCGCACTGAAATGCAGGGCGCGGCGCAAAATACCCGCCAGGAACTCGGCTCTTCTTTCCTTCAATTGCAGCAGACGCTGGCAACGCAAATCGGCAGCATGGCCACTTTGCAGAACAGCCAGATCGACGCGTTTGCGCAGCAACTGGTCAAGCTCAATGAAACCAATCGCCAGCAGTTGGAAAGCATGCGTCAGGATCTCGGCCTGCAAGCGCAGACCAGCCGCCAGGAACAGGCTGCCTCCTTGCAGCGTTTCGGCGATACGCTCAATCAATCCCTGACGGCCCTGACCGAATCGAACGCGCAACGCATGGCAGAAACCCGCACCATGCTGGAAACCAGAATCAAGGATTTGCAGCAAGACAATGGCGTGCGGCTGGAAGAAATGCGCAAGACGGTCGATGAAAAACTGCATGCGACGCTGGAACAGCGGCTGGGCGAATCGTTCAAGCTGGTGTCCGACCGTTTGGAGAAAGTCCACCAGGGTCTGGGGGAAATGCAGCAACTGGCCATTGGCGTGGGCGATTTGAAGCGTGTGCTGACTAACGTCAAAACCCGCGGCACCTGGGGTGAAGTACAGCTGTCTATGCTGCTGGAACAATTACTCACGCCCGAGCAGTACGGGAAAAATGTGGAAACGGTACCGCATAGCGGTGAGCGGGTCGAGTATGCGATCAAGCTGCCCGGCGCAGCGGCCGGCGGCGCGCCGGTCTGGATGCCGATCGACGCCAAATTCCCGAAGGAACAATATGAACGACTGGCCGAAGCTGCCGATCGTGCCGATGCGGAGGGCGTTGCGCTGGCGGGCCGTGAGCTGGAACGGGTCGTTCGCGGCGAAGCCAAAAAAATTGCCGAGAAATATCTGTCGCCGCCGCTGACTACCGATTTCGCTATTTTGTTTTTGCCGACCGAGGGCTTATACGCCGAAGTCATGCGTCGTCCTGGCCTGTCCGATGATTTGCAGCGCACGCATCGCATCAGCGTGGCCGGGCCTTCGACTTTGTCGGCGTTGCTCAATAGTTTGCAAATGGGATTTCGCACACTGGCGCTGGAAAAGCGGTCTTCGGAAGTGTGGCAAGTGCTGGGCGCGGTCAAGACCGAGTTTGGCAAATTCGGCGCGGTACTGACCGCCACTAAAACGGCGCTGGAACGTGCGGCCAAAAATATCGAACAGGCCGAAACCCGCACGCGCGTGATGTCGCGCAAACTGACTTCGGTGGAAGCTTTGCCGGTCGAGAGCGCGCAGGAATTGCTGGGTAACGATACGGCCTACGATCTGGCCGATGAAAAAGACGTCGAACCAGAGTAAGGTGCGGGTGTTTTGGGGATATTTCCTTGTCCTACAAGGGAAAGGGTAAATGTCTGCTGTGCTGGCCGTCAGTATGAGGCTATGATTTGAGGTGTCTATTTACTGTCAGCGTGAATGTGTTTATGGATCGCTGACTTGTCTGCACATGATAAAAATCCGCCACAAGGCGGTTCCTTCTCGTCCCACATTGAAGAAAGCAGGCCACTTATGTCACACGGAATCATTGCTTGGTTAATTATTGGCGCTATCGCCGGCTGGCTGGCTGGCGTCCTCGTCAAAGGCGGCGGCTTCGGTTTGATTGCCGATATTCTGGTCGGTATTGTCGGGGCCTTTATTGGCGGTTGGGTGGCGGGGCTGCTGGGCATAGGCATCGGTGGCGGTATTGGCGCATCGATACTGACGGCAACGCTCGGTGCCGTAATCCTGCTGTTTATTTTGCGGCTGGTTAAACGCGCTTAGTTGGGCTTGAGCATGCTTAATTACGCTTAAGCGTAATTAAGCGGCCTCACACCATCCCGTCAAACAGCACCACTTCTACCTGATCGTTGAGGCGCACTTCGCCTTGGTCGTGTTCCAGCACGATGATGCAATTGGCGTCCGACATTGAACGCAAAATACCGGAGCCCTGCGCACCGGTCAGGCGCACTGTCCATTCTCCATCCTCCTGACGCGACACAATGCCGCGTTGGTATTCGGTGCGTCCGGGTTTTTTGCGGATCGCCGACTGTGAGCGCACCCGCAGCCTTGGCAGCGGAGCGTAGTTGGCTCCCGACAAGCGCAGCAGGGCATCGCGCACGATGAAATAGAAACTCACCATCACGGCGACCGGGTTGCCCGGTAAGCCGAACAGGTAGGCCTGCCTGCCTTCCATGCCGACGCGGCCGAAGGCCATGGGCCGCCCTGGACGCATGCCGATTTTCCAGAACAGCATCTCGCCCAGCGCCGCCATGGTTTGCTTGGTGTAATCGGCTTCGCCCACCGACACCCCGCCCGAAGTGATGACCGCATCGGCATTGGCAGCGGCGTCGCGCAGGGCGGTTTCGAGTGCGGCCGGATCGTCACCGACTACGCCCATGTCGATCACTTCGCAGCCGAGGCGCGTCAGCATGCCATACAAGGTATAGCGGTTGGAGTCATAGACGGCACCGGGGGCGAGGGCCTCACCGACCGAGCGCAGTTCGTCGCCGGTGGAGAAAAAGGCGACACGCAAGCGACGTTGCACTACCACTTCCGCCAGTCCCAGCGAGGCCAGCAGGCCCAGGTCGGCGGGACGGACGACTTTTCCTTTGGATAAGGCGGCTTGCCCGCGCTGCAGATCTTCGCCGCGCCGCCGGCGGTTATCTCCGGACCGCACGCGGGAGGTGGACAAGCTGACGGTGAGCGCATCGGCGGCATCGACCAGTTCTTGCGGGATCACCGTGTCGCAGCCGTCGGGCATTACGGCACCGGTCATGATGCGTACGCATTCGCCGCTGCCGACTTGCCCGTCGAAACGATGTCCGGCATGCACGCTGCCGACCAGCCGCAGTTGCAACGTCGCAACGTCGGCCAGATCGGCTCCGCGCAGGGCGTAGCCATCCATCGCTGAATTGTCATGCGCCGGCACGTCAATGGTGGAAATGACATCCTGCGCCAGTACACGGTCGAGCGCGCTGCGAATGGCGACTCTTTCGCTGCTGGTGATTGGTTCGATGTAGTCGTGAATGATTTGCTGCGCATGTGCGACGGTCAGCGCATCGGGATCGTAGGCGGACAGGCAACTGACGATGCCGGAGAGGGAGTTTGATTTCATGGCGGGGGCGCAGTGGCGGACAGTGATTCCAGGGCGGCAAGTTCTTGCCGGGTGTTGATGTTGCTGAAAGCGGTGGCGTCGGGGAAGGGGACTTCCACCGTGGCGAGCGTGGCGAACCAGTCGTTCATGCGTCGCCCGCCGTGGTCGAGAAATTGCGTCAGCCGTGGCAGTAAATCTGTCTGAAGCAGGCAAAAGACCGGGTGACGTTGGCGGCGGCTAGCGTCGTCAGTGACGGCCAGCGCCAGTTCTGCGTCGGCCTGCGTCAGCGCCCGATACAGACGTGACACCAGATCATGGGGCAGAAACGGCGAATCGCAGGGCGCGGTTGCCAGCAAGGGCGTGCGGCATTGCATCAGTCCGGTTTGCAGGCCTGCCAGCGGACCGGCGAAATCGGGCATGTGGTCGGGCAGGACGTCTAGCCCGAAGGCTTGGTATTGCGTCAGGTTTTGGTTGGCGTTGATTGCCAGATGGGCGACCTGCGGTGCAAAGCGCCGGATAATTTGCGCCACCATCGGTTCGCCGTTGAAGGCTTGCAAACCTTTATCGACTTCGCCCATGCGCGTGCCGCGTCCGCCGGACAGGATCAGGCCGCTGATGTGAATCGTGGCGGAGGTCTGGTTCGTGGCAAGGGAGGCAGTGGCGCTCATTCAGCCGCCGATGTAAGACATCTCGACCTTGGCGGGGGCATCCGTCGGATTGGCCAGATGCTGGCTGCGCAGTTGCGAATAACGGTCGCCGCGTGCGCGCCACACCTGGCCGATGACGCCGGCAATTTCGGCATCGCTGTTGCCATTACGCAGCAGGGCGCGCAATTCATGGCCGCTGCTGGCGAACAGGCAGGTATAGAGCTTGCCTTCGGTGGACAGGCGGGCGCGGGTGCAGTCGCCGCAAAAAGCGCCGGTGACGCTGGAAATGACGCCGATTTCGCCGCTGCCGCCGTCGCCATCTTGTCGATAGCGCCAGCGTCGGGCGGTTTCGCCGGGATAGTTGGCGTCGAGGGCTTCCAGTGGCATGTCCAGCGCGATGCGACGCACTACTTCAGCGGAGGGGATGACGTCGTCCATGCGCCAGCCGTTGGAAGCGCCGACGTCCATGTATTCGATGAAACGCAGGATGTGCGGGGTGTCGCGGAAGTAGCGTGCCATCGGCAGGATTTCCTGCTCATTGACGCCTTTTTTGACCACCATATTGATTTTGACCGGGCCGAGGCCGACTGCCTGGGCCGCATCAATCCCCTCCAACACTTGGGAGACCGGGAAATCGACATCGTTCATGCGCTTGAAACTGGCGTCGTCCAGCGCGTCCAGCGAAACCGTGACGCGCTTGAGGCCGGCATCCTTGAGCGAACGGGCTTTTTGCGCCAGCAGCGCGCCATTGGTGGTGAGCGTCAGGTCGAGATCGCGGCCGTCCGGTGTGCGCAGGCGGGCCAGTTGTTCGATCAGCCGTTCCAGATTTTTACGCAGCAGCGGTTCGCCGCCGGTCAGCCGGATTTTTTCTACGCCATGGGCAACGAAATGCGTCGCCAGCCGGGTGATTTCCTCGAAGGTCAGCAGATCCGAGTGCGGGAGATAGGTGTAATTTTTGTCGAAGGTACTTTTCGGCATGCAATACACACAGCGGAAATTGCAGCGGTCGGTCACGGAAATGCGCAAGTCGCGCAAAGGTCGTGCCAGAGTGTCGTTCAGGGTGCCGGTCGGGGTTTCCATGACGTGCGGAAGCAGCGAGGGGGAGGTCGCTACGCGCTGATCGATGATGGAAATGATGCGATGACTCATGGCTGCCTGATGCTTTTAGTAAATACGTATTGCAGAAGGGAGAACGATAGCATGTGCCTGCTTCTTGTGCTTTGTCATGGCTGGAATGAGGTGATGCGTTGCGTCCATAAAAAATGCCGCCCGGATCAATCCTGGCGGCATTTTTTGACGTGCTTTTGCTTCATTCATCGGCAATGAAGTCAGGCAGCGCCGGCGCGGTGAGCGTCGACGCTGCCTTGGGGGCTGCTTAGCGCTGTGTTTCTACTTGCACCAGCGGTTCCGAGGCGACTGCTGCCTGGGGCTTGCGTTCGCGTGGCACGCGTGCCTCAACCGGGGCGCTGGCGGCAGCTTCCTGCGCTGCAAGCAACTTGGCCGGATCGGTACGGGCCAGGGTCAGGCCGGCTGAACTGAGCGTGCTGTCCAGATCGGCGGCGCTGGTTGCCGGGGCAACCACTGCTGTAATAACTGCGGCAACAGGGGCGGCAACGGGTATCGCAACAACAGGAGCAACCGGCGCTGCCGGCGCTTCAACAATCACCGCAACAGGTGCGGTAACAATCGGAGCTGCTGGCGTTTCGACAACCTCAGCCACCACCACTGCGGCAACAGGTTGCGCCGTAATTGGCGATGCCTGAGGCGCTTCGGCTACCGGTGCTGCGTAGATTGGTGTGGCGGTAAAGACCGGAGCCGCGACGACTGGTGCCTCGACCGGGGTTTCTGCCACGACAGCCACTTGCACTGGTGCAGTTTCAGGTGCCGGGGCAACTGCAGCGGCGGCAACGGGTTCCTGCGTTGGCGTTGCAACTACGGGCGCGTTTTGTGGCGCTGTTTCCGATGACGGCGTTACAGCGGCCGGGGGCGTGACGCCTGCCGGTGCAGTAGCGACGGCGATTTCGGCCCAGGTTGGCAACAGGCTGGCTTGTTGCGGCTCATGAGACGGGGTATCCGTATCGTGAGCGACGTTGTCTGCCAGTTTCCGTTCCGCTTGCTGTTGGGCTACCGCGTTGTCGGCGACGGCTTCAAACACTTCGGAGCGGTCGCTAGACTCGGTACCGTCTTCAGCGTTTTCACCTTCAATGCCACCTTCGCGGTCACGACGGTTGCGGTTGCGACCGCCACGACGGCGGCGGCGGCGTGGTTCTTCCCCGCCTTCTGCAGTGCCGTCCTGAGGATGACCGGCGGTTGCGGCATCGTCCATGTCAGGCGGCGGCAAATCACGAGCGGCGGAGTCCATGGATGGGACTGCTGCAGCGATTCCGGCGGCAGCCAGTGTGGCTTCCATCGGCAGGTTGTCGAGGCCTTCGGGTGCGACTTCCTTGCGTTCCTGACGTGGCTGACGGGGCGCGCGTGGTTCACGCGGCTCACGCTGTTCACGGCGGCCTTCACCTGCGGGTTCGCGTGGCTCTCTTGGCTCACGCGGTTCACGGATTTCCCGTGGCTCACGTGGCTCGCGGGCTTCCTTGCCTTCACGCGGTTCGCGTGGCGGACGTGGGGTGCGTGGAGGACGACCGTCGGACGTTTCCTGAATCTGCGCGGTCTTGCCTGTTTCAGTGGTGGCGACGGCGTCGTTTTCTTCACGTTCGCGATTGCCGCCGCGACCGCCGCCGTTGCGGCTGCGGTTGTTGCGGTTGCCTCGGCCGTTACGATCACGGTCACCGGCGTCGCGCTTGCCGGACGGTGGTGTGGTGGCAGCGGGTGTGGTGGCGACTGCCGTAGTCGATTTCTTGGTGAAGAAACTCCAGATTTTGCCGAGCAGGCCAGCTTCTGGCGCGAGGGTAGGTGCAGTACCGGCACTCGCTTTGCGTTCGAAAACCGGGGCTGGCTGGTCAGGGGTGATGCCCTTGACGACGGCTTGCTGACGTGGTTTGGCTTCTTCTTTCTGACCCTTGTTGTAACCGATGTCGGTGTCTGCTTCTTCCGCCATGGCGTAGCTGGCCTGGGCATCGTCGAGTCGCGGATCGTCGTGCTTGAGGCGTTCCAGCTTGTAGTGCGGGGTTTCCAGATGCTTGTTGGGAATCATGATGATCGTGACCCGGTGACGGGTTTCGATCTTCAGGATTTCGCCGCGCTTTTCGTTGAGCAGGAAAGCGGCGACGTCGACAGGTGCCTGGACGTGGATGGCGGCCGAATTTTCCTTCATTGCTTCTTCCTGGATGATGCGCAGGACTTGCAGTGCGGAGGATTCGGTATCGCGGATGTGGCCGGTGCCGTTACAGCGCGGGCAGGTGACGTGACTACCTTCGGACAGTGACGGACGCAGGCGCTGACGCGACAGTTCCATCAGGCCGAAGCGCGAGATCTTGCCCATCTGGACGCGGGCGCGGTCGTGGTGCAGCGCGTCTTTCAGACGCGATTCGACTTCGCGCTGGTTCTTCGCGTTTTCCATGTCGATGAAATCGATGACGATCAGGCCGCCCAGATCGCGCAGACGCAACTGGCGCGCCACTTCTTCGGCGGCTTCCAGATTGGTGTGATAGGCGGTGGTTTCGATATCGCTGCCGCGTGTGGCACGGGCGGAGTTGACGTCTACCGATACCAGCGCTTCGGTATGGTCGATGACGATCGCGCCGCCGGATGGCAGCGGGACGGTGCGCGAATAGGCGGTTTCGATCTGGTGTTCGATCTGGAAGCGCGAAAACAGTGGCACATCGTCACGGTAGCGCTTGACCCGATGGACCATGTCCGGCATGACGTGCGCCATGAACTGGTGGGCCTGATCGTGGATGTCGTCGGTGTCGATCAGGATTTCGCCGATATCCTGCTGGAAGTAATCGCGGATGGCGCGGATGACCAGTGAGGACTCCTGATAGATCAGGAAAGCGCCGGAACCGGTCTGACCGGCGCCTTCGATGGCGCGCCACAATTGCATCAGGTAGTTCAAGTCCCATTGCAATTCGTCGACGTTGCGGCCGATGCCGGCGGTGCGCACGATGACTGACATGCCGGTAGGCAGGTCCAGCTTGTCCATCGTTTCGCGCAGTTCCTGACGGTCTTCGCCTTCGACGCGACGTGATACTCCGCCGCCGCGTGGGTTGTTGGGCATGAGCACCAGGTAGCGACCGGCCAGCGAGATGAAAGAGGTCAGCGCAGCGCCTTTATTGCCGCGTTCTTCTTTTTCTACCTGAACAATGATTTCCTGGCCTTCGCGCAGCGCTTCTTTGATCGAGGCGGTGCGGACGTCAACACCTTCCTTGAAGTAAGAGCGGGCGATTTCCTTGAACGGCAGAAAGCCGTGACGTTCTTCGCCGTAATTGACGAAGCAGGCTTCGAGCGAGGGCTCGATGCGGGTAATGACGCCTTTGTAGATGTTGGACTTGCGTTGTTCGCGTCCGGTGGCTTCGATGTCGATGTCGATCAGTTTCTGACCGTCGACGATGGCTACGCGCAATTCTTCTTGTTGCGTAGCATTGAACAGCATGCGTTTCATGGCTTCACTCCGTGACCCTTGGGTCATCTTTGGTGCAGCAGCTTTGATGGCTGCGGCATTAGTACAGGGATGTACGCGAGGAAGGACTGGCGGGAGGAATTGGCCTGATCGCAGAGGGCGCGATTGGTGTGCGCGCTCATGCTACAGGCGAGGATACAGACAGGCATACATTCAGCAAGATGCCGGACAGCATTCTGGATGCATCCACGTTCCGCATGAAGCGGTCACAGTGGTGGCTCGCAAAGTGTTGTCTCTCTTGATTTGATCTCTCGATTTGAGTCAAGTCTGGCATCGAGGCAAATGGATCGGCCGGTGAACCGGCATGCACTGTATCTCAACCGGCAGGTTACAGGCTGGCAAACTGGCTGCGTCGGGAGTGGCTGTTTCGCTGCGTTATCCGAGGAGACATCCCTCAGGGGATGTGCGCCGGACGGTGCGTGTTAGCCAAACTTCGGGTCGCGGGCATGTTTGCCGACACCTGGTAAAACCTGCCAGATTCTTATTCCTTCTATCCCACTCATCCTATCCAATATTCTCATGCGGTATCTGGACAACTACGCCGGTGAAAACCGTGTCAGTGACGACACGCCGGTAACGGCAACGGTGTCCCCTGATTCGCACATGAATACTGCATACACATTTTTTTCGAAAATACGTTGAAAACCTTCAATAAAACACAACTACTTAAAACTTGTGGCTATTGCGACTGTTTTTAACGCTTTCGTCCATCAATTTGCAAATTGCGAGGCGGATGGTTAAGCCCCTGTGTAGAATGTCTTTTTTATTCTCACAATGACAAACGCGTTAAGCATTGTCGAAATCAATTATATATTCAAAATGAAGGACTTAGCGAGATATTCTAGAGGGAAGACTGAAACCGGCACGCCCCCCCCGGTTGTAGCGCCGGCGGCTCAGCCTGCGCCGCAAGTCCAGTTGCTGACGATTTCCGAAGAGGATAGTGGTCAGCGTATCGATAACTTCCTTTTACGTATCTGTAAAGGGGTGCCAAAAAGCCATATTTACCGGGTACTTCGCTCAGGCGAAGTGCGCGTCAACAAGGGGCGCATCGACCAGATGTACCGCCTGCAGGATGGTGACATCATCCGCATTCCACCCATCCGCATGGCAGAAAAAGCGCCGCCGTCTGCGCCCGGTGCAGAATTCACGATTTTGCTGGAAGACAGTCATCTGCTGGTGATCGACAAACCTGCCGGCGTAGCTGTGCATGGCGGTTCGGGCGTCAGCTATGGCGTGATCGAACAATTGCGGGCCTCGCGCCCCGATGCCAAATTTCTGGAGCTGGTGCATAGGCTCGACCGGGACACCTCGGGCATCCTGCTGCTGGCCAAGAAGCGCTCGGCGCTGACCGACCTCCATGCGCAGATGCGCGATGGCTTGACGGACAAGCGTTACCTCACGCTGGTCCATGGCGACTGGCAAAATGCCCGGCAGCACGTCAAGCTGGCCCTGCACAAATATACGATGGGCGACGGTGAGCGGCGCGTGCGGGTGCAGGCCGACGGCATGGCTTCGCATACGATTTTTTCGCTGCTGCGCAAATATACCGACTACGCCTTGCTGGAAGCGGAGCTGAAAACCGGTCGCACCCATCAGATTCGGGTGCATTTGTCCCACAGCGGTTTCGCCATTGTCGGTGACGATAAATATGGCGATTTTGTTCTGAATCGCGCCTTGCAGAAGGCCGATGGCGAGCGTGTCGCACTCAAACGCATGTTCTTGCATGCCCATCAAATCACTTTCACCCACCCTGAAACCGGCAAATCAACGACCTTGCGTTCCAAGCTGCCTGCCGAATGCGAACGTTTTCTGAAGGGTTTGGGTCCGGTTCAGGTTGCGGCAGCGTCGCCGAAGTAGTCACTTCGCTTTGCGCTGGAACGGGCCGAGTCAAACTCGACTGATTTTTTCGGTTCTTTTCTCGAATAATTATCGGTCTGAGCAGCATGATTCGGCTTTAGGCCTGATAATCGGGGCTGGCTGATTTTTGATAGAAAAACATGGCGCGAAAGCAATTTGATTTAATTGTCTTTGACTGGGACGGCACGCTGATGGACAGCACTTCCACCATCGTGCGCTGCATTCAGGCGGCAGCGAGGGACCTCGGTTTGCCCGTGCCCGACAAAACTGCCGCCTCTTATGTCATCGGACTGGGCTTGCACGATGCCATGCAAGTGGCGATACCGAATGTCGATCCGAAATTTTATCCTCGCATTGTCGAACGCTATCGCCATCACTATCTGGCGCAGGATATGGACCTGACCTTGTTCGACGGCGTTGGCGAGATGCTGACGGACCTGCGGCAGCAGGGCTATTTTTTGGCCGTAGCCACCGGCAAAAACAGAGTCGGGCTGAACCGGGCTCTGCATACCTCGGGGCTGCTATCGTCGTTCGACGCCACCCGCTGCGCCGATGAGACTTTTTCCAAGCCGAATCCCGCCATGTTGCACGAACTGACCCGCGAACTCGGACAGGACATGCAGCGCACACTGATGATTGGCGACACCACGCATGATCTGCAAATGGCGATCAACGCCGGTGCTGCGGGCGTGGCAGTAGAGTTTGGAGCCCATCCGGTGGAGGAACTGGCGGCGCTCAAGCCTCTTTATAGTGCAGCCTCCATCAAATCCTTGCACACCTGGCTCGATCAACATGCCTGAAGAAGGCTCGCCGGTATCAGACGCCCCCAGCATTCCTGTCTGCCTCTCCGTGGCGGTCGAGGAGGGCGGCAAGGGCCAGCGATTTCCGGTCAGCGTGCAGGGTGCGGACGCGGTGGGATTCGTCATTCGCTACGACGGAGTCGTTCACGGCTACCTTAATCGTTGCGCGCATGTGCCGATTGAAATGGATTGGGAAAAAGGCGAATTTTTCGAGTCCAGCGGTTTATACCTGATGTGTGCGACCCACGGCGCGGTGTATGAACCGGCGACCGGAAAATGCGCCGGCGGACCTTGCCGGGGCGGTCGTTTGCAGCCGATACCTACGTTTGAAAGCGACGGCCAGATATTCTGGACGCCGGATGATTTCATAAGACCCGCGATGGCATAAGCCTCGTGTAACGCCTGAGTGACTATATGAGCGATATCAACGAAACTGAAAATACGACGCCGCCCTCCGCAGCGGGCGCAACTCCCGAGGTGGCCGCAACGGTAGCGCCTGCGGTGGAAAAGGAAAAAAAAGGTGGCTGGGAGCGCGATGTGCTCGAACAGCTCGCCTTGTTCGCCGTCAAGGAACAGCGCGCGCGCCGTCGCTGGAGCATTTTCTTCAGAATCGCCGGACTGGCCGTCCTCGTTTTCGGTATATGGACTGCGTTCAATTACAGTCAGTCGGATGCCGAACCGGTAGGCAAGCACACGGCCCTGATTGAAATCAACGGTGAAATTGCCTCCGAAGGGCATGGATCCGCCAGCGCAGTGATTCCCTCGCTGGACAAGGCATTTGAGTCCACCGATTCTGTCGGCGTCATTCTCAAAATCAACAGTCCTGGCGGCAGCCCGGTGCAGGCCGGCATGATCAACGATGAAATCGTGCGCCTGCGCAAGCTCTATCCTGACAAGCCGTTGTATGTGGTGGTCGATGAAATGTGCGCTTCCGGCGGGTATTACATTGCCGCAGCAGCGGACAAGATTTTCGTCAACAAGGCCAGTATCGTCGGTTCGATCGGTGTGCTGATGGATGGATTCGGTTTCAGCGGGCTGATGGAAAAAGTCGGTGTCGAACGCCGCTTGCTGACCGCCGGTGAAAACAAGGGTTTCCTTGATCCGTATAGCCCGTCCAATCCTAAGCAGCGCGAAATGGCGCAACAAATGCTCAATGAAATTCACCAGCAATTCATCGACGTCGTACGCAAGGGTCGCGGACAACGCCTGAAGGAAACGCCGGAAATTTTCTCTGGCCTGTTCTGGTCCGGTGCCAAGGCGATTGATCTCGGCTTAGCCGATGGTTTCGGCACTGTCGACAGTGTTGCCAGGGATGTGCTGAAAGAAGAAGATCTGGTCGATTACACGCAAACTGAAGGTTTGCCGGAGCGGGTATTGAAGAAGTTTGGCGTCTCTATCGGCACCGGCATCGTCAAAACGATGCTCGACAGCAATCCGATCAAGCTGCATTGATTGATTCATTGATTCATTGATTCATTGATTCATTGATTCATTGATGCGATGGCGGCGCAACGATGCGCCGCCATCCGCAATTTATTCCGCCAGCAGTAAAAACACGGTTGGTTTTTTATGGAAGTCCGGCGTCTTGCCGGCCGCTAACGCGGCTTTCCAGTTGGCTGCTGTTTGCGTCCTGATATTTTCCGTCGGCAAAGTCAGATCCGTCGCCACGCACAACAGCGTGGTTGCGCGACACTGCGTGGCGAGTGCTTCCAGCATGGCGGCATTGCGGTAGGGTGTCTCAATGAATAATTGCGTTTGCCGCTCAGCGCGGGAACGGTCTTCCAGCGACTTGATTTTTTTGCTGCGCATCGCGGCATCGGTTGGCAGATAGCCATTGAAAGCAAAACTCTGGCCGTTGAGGCCGCTGCTCATGACCGCTAATAACAGCGAGGAAGGCCCGACCAGCGGCCGTACCCGCACGCCATGCTCATGCGCCAGTCGCACCAGATTGGCTCCCGGATCGGCCACTGCCGGCACGCCTGCCTCGGAAATCAGACCGGCATCCTGGCCCGCCAGCAGCGGTGCCAACAGCGCAGGCAAGGCATTGCTCTTGGTATTGACGTCCAGTTCCGCAATACGGATATCCTGAATGGCGTTGGCCAGCGGCGACGTCGCGCTGAGCAGCTTCAGGAAGGCGCGCGCGGTTTTCGCGTTTTCCGCAATGAAGTAAGTCAGTTGCGAAGTGAGTAGCTGGACGTCTGCCGGAATAATCGACGCCAGCGGGTTGTCGCCGGCATTGTCCATAGGACCCAGGGTATTCGGAACGAGATAAAGAGTGCCTGCCATGTGCGTTCCGCCAAAAATAGGTTTGCCAATGTCATCGAACTGCAACATTGGAGGGGTACGCTAGGCGATCTGCTTGTTAATCGATATAAATTATATTGATCAATTAAACTGCCGAGCCGAGCGTGGTAATGTACCGCATTATCAAAAAACGATGGGCGCAGCCGAAGCCTATATGAGTCACACGGAAAGGCAAGGAATGTTTGCAGCGGTAGATTTAGGTTCTAACAGTTTCCGTTTTCATATCGGCAAGTTGGAAGGCGGCGTGATCCGTGTCGTGAAAAGTGTACGGGACCCGATACGCCTTGGCGCCGGGCTCGATAAAAATTCCAATCTGACTGAAGTGGCGATGCAGTCGGCCATTGCCTCCCTTGCTCGTTTCCGTGTGGTGATGAGCGAGTATCCGCTGACCTCGGTGCGCGTCGTCGCCACCAATACCTTGCGTATCGCCAAAAATGCGCAAAAATTCCTGCCACTGGCGGAAGCCGCCATCGGCTATCCGATAGAAATTATTTCCGGCGAAGAAGAAGGTCGACTGATTTATATCGGTGTCGCCAATTCGCTGGTGTTGCCGGACAGCGACCGGCTGGTGATTGACATTGGCGGCGGTTCCACCGAAGTCATTCTCGGACGCGGGGCGGAAATCAAGCGGGTCGAATCGTTCGGTATCGGTACGGTCAATCAGAGCATGGCATTTTTCCCGGACGGCCGTATAGACGCCGACTCGTTTGAGCGCGCAGTGCTGTCGGCGCGATCGAATGTGGAAGATGCTGTCGAGATTTTCGGTGCGCAGCACTGGAAGCATGCTTATGGCTCCTCCGGAACGGTGCGTGCAATTGCCGATGCGATCGCCAAAAACGGTCTCGGCGATGGTCGCATTACGTTGCGCAGCGTGGAAGCGCTGAAACAACGCCTGATTGAGTTCGGGCATGTCAGCAGAGTTGAATTCAACGGTCTCAAGAGTGACCGGGCTGCGGTCATCATGGGTGGACTGGCAGTGCTGATCGGTCTGATGCAAGAGCTGAAAATCGAGCTGGTCCAGCCGGTGGAAGCCGGTCTGAGAATGGGCGTGATGTGGGACTTGCAACTGCGCGCCACGCAACGCGATCGGCGCGATCAGTCGGTGAGCGATTTTCTGAGTCGCCTCCAAGTCGACGCGACGCGCGCAGCAAAAGTAGCCGATATGGCCGCGACGCTTTTTCAGTTGTTGAAACCGGCCAGTGCCACTTATGCGCCGTATCTGAACTGGAGCGCGCTGCTGCATGAAACTGGCATGGCGGTTTCGCAGAGCGCCTATCACAAGCATTCGGCTTACCTGATATCGCATGCCGACCTGCCCGGGTTTACCACGCGTGAACAGCGGGTGATGAGTACGATGATCCTGGGTCAGAAGGGCAATCTGCGCAAGATCGGCGAAAGTCTGGCCGATACCGATTTCGCCAAAGCGGTGCTGGCTTTGCGACTGGCGGTGATGTTTCTGCATGCGCACATCACCCTGGATGCAGGGCAGTTGAGTCTGAAGATGAAGAGTCGTATCGACGTTGAATACAGTCGCGACTGGGGTATCGCCCATTCGACCGCTTCTTACTGGCTGCAAAAAGAGCAAGAGTGGTGGAATGGCGTGGGTGTTGAGTTCGCTATCCGCATTCGATAGCGAACACTAGTGGACACTAGCGGTCAGACGCTTATTCCAGTCTGGCCGCATGTTCCCGTGTGGAGTGAAAGACGACATTCGGCCAACGTTCCTGCGTCAGACGCAGGTTGACGCCCGATGAGGCGAGGTAAGCCAGATTGCCGGCAGCATCGTGCGCCAGATTGTGGCCGGCAGAAGAGTTTTCAAAATCGGACAGCATTTTTTTATCTTCGCAAGTGATCCAGCGCGCGCTGCTGATCGTAGTGCCTTCGAATACGGCATCAACGCCGTATTCATTTAACAGCCGACTGGCAACCACTTCAAACTGCAACACACCGACTGCGCCCAGCACCAGGTCGCCATTATTGGTGGGCTTGAAAACCTGTACCGCGCCTTCTTCTCCCAACTGTTGCAAGCCCTTGTGCAATTGCTTGATTTTCAATGGATTGCGAATGCGCGCGACGCGGAAAAAATCCGGAGCGAAATAGGGAATACCGGTGAACTGCAACAGTTCACCTTCGGAAAAACTGTCGCCGATTTGCATGTTGCCGTGATTCGGCAAACCGATGATGTCGCCGGCAAACGCTTCTTCCACCTGCTCGCGGCTTGAGGCCATGAAGGTCACCACCGAAGAGACTTTGACATCGCGGTTCAGGCGCAGATGGCGCAGCTTCATGCCACGCTCGAAGCGGCCTGAGCAAACCCGTAAGAAGGCAATGCGGTCGCGATGGGCCGGGTCCATGTTGGCCTGAATCTTGAAAACGAAACCGGAGAACGGCGCTTCCTTCGGCATCACTTCCCGTACCGTTGCATCGCGGCCGCGTGGCGCAGGCGCCCAGTCGAGCAGGGCGTCGAGAATTTCGCGCACGCCGAAATTGTTGATGGCGGAACCGAAAAATACCGGCGTTTGCACACCCGCCAAGAAATCGTCCAGCGAAAACGGATGGGAGGCGCCATGCACCAGTTCCACTTCCATTTTCAGTTGTTCGATTTCCATCGGAAACATTTCCGCTAGTAATGGATTGTCTATGCCCTTGATGACTTGTACATCGCGGTTAGCGCGTTCTTCGCCGGCGGTAAACAACATGATTTCATCACGCAGCAAATGGTAGACGCCGCGGAAGCGCTTGCCCATGCCAATCGGCCAGGTCACCGGCGCACACTTGATCTTGAGTACCGATTCCAGTTCGTCGAGCAACTCAAGCGGGTCGCGCGTTTCGCGGTCCATCTTGTTGACGAAGGTAATGATAGGCGTGTTGCGCATGCGGCAAACATTGAGCAGCTTGAGGGTTTGTTCTTCGACACCTTTAGCCGCGTCGATCACCATCAGCGCGGAGTCCACTGCGGTCAACACGCGATAAGTATCTTCAGAGAAATCCTGATGGCCGGGGGTATCGAGCAAATTGACGATGTGGCCGCGATAATCGAATTGCATCACGGAACTGGCGACGGAAATGCCGCGCTGTTTTTCGATTTCCATCCAGTCGGAAGTGGCATGGCGGCCGCTCTTGCGCGCCTTGACCGTACCGGCGAGTTGAATCGCGCCGGAGAACAATAAAAGTTTTTCCGTCAACGTAGTTTTACCCGCATCGGGGTGAGAAATGATGCCGAAAGTGCGACGTCGTTCTACTTCGCGTGCGATCAGTTCGACCGGGACTTTACGGATGACATCGGCATCGGGTGCTGCTGGAGCGGGAATGACTGAAATGGGTTCTGACATGGCTTATGTTGTTGCTTGAAAATGGAGGCGATTACCGGCGCGGCTGCGGTCGGGAAGCTGGCGGCGTCCTGGCTGATGCGACGGCAGAGGCGGCTTCATCCTCTTCGTTACCAGCACCGTTTGCGGAAGTTTTGAGAAGGGCGAATTATAGCCTATCGACGGAGTAGCCCTTCAGATGCATGGGTCGGTGCCGATGGATGTCGCACGATGTTGTTGATATCACGCGATACGCGTTTGAACGGAGGCGTGCAAATGGAAAATGACAAAAAGAATACAAGAATCTATTGACGGAAAGGGGCTGTGCGGATATTATCTTGCTTCTCGGAGTGTAGCGCAGCCCGGTAGCGCACCTGGTTTGGGACCAGGGGGTCCAAGGTTCGAATCCTTGTACTCCGACCATACATTAAACGGGCTGTCTTTTTGACAGCCCGTTTTTTTTTGCGAATTTCTTTTGCGTATTTGGTTTTGCAAAATGATTTCGTGTTGTCGAAATTATTGATCTCACTGCCCTTAGCTCAACTGGATAGAGCAATGCCCTTCTAAGGCATAGGTTACTGGTTCGATTCCAGTAGGGCAGACCAGTCATGACGAAAAAGAGCGATGCGTAAAAAACGCACCGCTCTTTTTTATTGCTAAACGCGCTGGCGACTTCTTTATTGTCCGAAGGCTTTCAGCGGCGTCACTTTGGTATCGGGATTGGCGGTACGCGTGCCATTCATGACGATCGCCAGAAAAGTGTAATAGCCATTGACTCCCAGCATGTCGATTACGCCGGTATCGCCGAAACGCGTTTTTGCTTTTTGGTAAGTCACGTCAGAGACACCCTTGTTGGTGTTGATCTCAGTCGAAAAATCATAAACGATTTGTTCGTCTTCGCTCAGTCCCGTCGGCGTACGGCCATCGGCAATGGCGTCAATCACTTCTTGCTTGATGCCCACTTTCAGCGCGATAGGCTGGTGCAAATACCATTCGACCTGTTGCGTCCAATGACGCGCCACAATTAGGATCACCAGTTCCGACAGCTTGTTGCCGATAGCGCTTTTATAACGCAAGTACTCGCCCATTTTGGAAGAGCGATCCAACAACTCCGGGCTACGCAGCAAGGGGATGAAGGGGCCGTACAAGGCTTTGCGCGGCCCGTTGATGATGTCTTGTGCTGCCTGACGCTGAACTTCATTGAGTTCACTCATCGCTGGCAGCGGCATGCGATCCTGCGCCACTGCTTGCAAGCTCACGCACAATGCACCGGCCAGAGCCAGTGTCGGGATAATTTTCATGGGTTTACCTCTAGTGATTTTATAGTTGAATTTTTGTATGCATTGTTATCGTCCATACCTTCCTCCACGATACAATGACAGCGCGATACTACCATTCAACATCACTCGCCGCTGCGGGCCCGATGATCCCGGCTCAGGGCCGGGTCTTGCTTAACCTCTTGCTTAACTTTTTGCTTAATCGTTAACCGCGCGTTAACCGCGCGAACGCAATCTACCATCCACGACACGGACCGGATCGCCTATATGCCAGTTGCCGGCGGATTCGGGGAAGGTGCGCAAGCGGCCGTTTTCCATCCGCACACTAACGTCGTAAACAGTGGTGGTGTGGGTGCGCCGTTCGACTTCGTTACCGGCGTAGCCGCCGCCGACTGCACCTGCCACCGTCGCCAGCGTACGACCCACGCCGTTGCCAACCTGATTGCCGAGCACACCGCCGACCACTGCGCCGACACCGACGCCAACGCCGCTGGTTGGCACCTGATGTTGCACAGCATTGACCGATTCAACCTGGCCGCAACTGTTGCACATTGGCGCGACAGGCGGAGCAGCTGGCGCGTCGTATCCGGCTGAAGAGTAGAGCGGTGCGCCGGGTGCTGCCGGCGTGCCTGTTGCACGGTTGTCTGCCAGCGGTTTTTCTGGCCCGGCGGTGCTGTGAGAGTTGGGAATCAGGCCAGTGATTGCTGCCACGCCGGTCAGACTGACCAGGATGATGGCAACGGCAGCGCCGGCTAGCAAGGGGTGAATGCGTTTCGCGCTGGAAAGAACGGGTGCCTGTGCGGCAGCGGTGTGCGCCTTATTGTCGGCAGAACTGGAAAAATCGTTTTGGTCGGCCATGGTTATTACTCCCTTATCATTTTTTTCATTACGTATTTTTAGGGCTTCTGATGAGCCAGATTGAACGACGCATGCTCCAAGTACAAAGCGCAAACATGGGGCTGGGTGAACGCCTCGTTTCCGAGATTGCGCCGCGCAGCAGATTAATCAGAAGCGCCTTAACTGGTGCCAATTATTAGGGATAAGTCGCAGGCATACCATGCGTAATCTGTGTCAGATGTGAGCAGGTGTTACGGTAAACGCACAATCCCGGGCGCTGGCCCGGGATTGCAGGGGATTGTCAGTGATTGGCTTACAGCGCTTCAGGACGTTGCGGAAGCCCAATCGGAAGCCCAATCAGACCCACGCGTTTTTAATCTTCGCGCCGCAAATGCGGAAACAGAATCACATCGCGGATATTCGCCGAATCAGTAATCAGCATGATCAAGCGATCGATACCGATGCCGCAACCGCCGGCGGGCGGCATGCCGTATTCCAGCGCACGAATGTAATCGGCGTCGTAGAACATGGCCTCTTCGTCGCCCGCATCTTTTGCTGCCACTTGCGCATGAAAGCGCGCAGCCTGATCTTCCGCATCGTTCAGCTCAGAAAAACCATTCGCGATTTCACGGCCGGTAATGAACAGTTCGAAACGTTCAGTAATACCGGGAACGGTATCGGAAGCACGCGCCAGCGGCGACACTTCAATCGGGTAATCGATGATGTAAGTCGGGTTCCACAACTTGGCTTCAGCCGTTTCTTCAAACAGCGCCAGTTGCAGCGCGCCCAGTCCGGCATTGGCCAGCGGTGCCTGATCGCTCTTGACGCCGAATTTTTTCAGCTCAGCCCGCAGGAAAGTGGCGTCCTGCAACTGCGCCAGTTCGTAATGCGGCGCGTGTAGTTGAATGGCACCGAGGATAGTCAGGCGTTCGAAGGGCTTGCTCAGATCCAGCTCACGACCTTGATACGTCAACGTTGCCGTACCGTGCGCATCGATGGCAGCCTGGCGGATCACCTGTTCGGTGAAACTCATCAGCCATTGGTAATCGACATAGGCCGCATAGAATTCCATCATCGTGAATTCAGGATTGTGGCGCGGCGAAACACCTTCGTTGCGGAAATTGCGGTTGACTTCAAACACGCGTTCGAAGCCACCGACGACCAGCCGCTTCAAATACAATTCCGGCGCGATACGCAGGAACATTTGCATGTCCAGCGCATTGTGATGCGTCGTGAAGGGCTTGGCTGTCGCGCCACCGGGGATGGTGTGCAGCATCGGCGTTTCGACTTCCATGAAATCATTTTTTTCCATGAAGCGACGGATCGACGATATCGCAGCCGTGCGCGCCTTGAAGGTGCGGCGCGTTTCTTCGCTCACGATCAGATCGACATAACGCTGGCGATAACGGGTTTCCTGATCCGACAGGCCGTGGAATTTATCCGGCAGCGGACGCAGCGATTTGGTAATCAGACGCAGCGCACTGACCTTGACCGACAGTTCACCGGTCTTGGTTTTGAACAGCACGCCTTCGGCACCGAGGATATCGCCCAGATCGTAATGCTTGAACGCATCGTGCGCTTCCACGCCGGTGATGTCGTTGGCGATATAGAGCTGGATACGGCCATCGGCGCGCGGGCCGGAAGCGTCTTGCAGCGTGGCGAACGACGCCTTGCCCATGACGCGCTTGAGCATCATGCGACCGGCAATGGCCACCGTGACCGGCGCGGCTTCCAGCGCGAGATTGTCGAGCGCATCGTAAGCGGCGTGTAGTTCGGCGGCTTTATGTGTCGGACGGAAATCGTTAGGGAAGGCGATGCCCTTGGCGCGCAGCGCGGTCAGTTTGGCGCGGCGTTCCGCAATGATGGTGTTCTCGTCCAGCGCGACGGGCGGAGTGGCTTGATCTGGTGACGTCATGGTGATTTCGCTTGCGTGTGATGGGTTCTTGATGAATGTGGCCGATAGAGCTGATGCGGGAGGGTGGTGTCGTGATGCAGAAGAAACTCAGATCAGATCGACCTGAGTTTCAGCACATTAAACGCCCTGTTTTAGCGAGGCGGCGATGAACTCGTCGAGATCGCCATCCAGCACGCCCTTGGTATTGCCGGTTTCGAAACTGGTACGCAAATCCTTGATGCGCGACTGATCCAGCACGTAGGAGCGAATCTGATGACCCCAGCCCACATCGGTCTTGGAATCTTCCAGTTTTTGCTGTTCGCTCATGCGGTTGCGTAATTCCAGCTCATACAACTTGGCTTTGAGCATGTCCCAGGCTTCGGCGCGGTTGCGATGCTGGCTGCGGTCGTTCTGACATTGCACCACGATGCCGGTAGGGCCATGCGTCAGCCGCACTGCCGAATCGGTTTTATTGATGTGCTGTCCACCGGCACCGGAAGCGCGGTAGGTATCGACCCGCACATCGGCCGGGTTGACATCGATGTCGATGGAATCGTCCACTTCGGGATACACGAACAGACTGGAAAACGAAGTATGGCGGCCATTCGCGGAATCGAACGGCGACTTGCGCACGAGACGATGCACGCCGGTTTCTGTGCGCAGGAAGCCGTAGGCGTATTCGCCTTCGACTTTCAACGTGGCCGTCTTGATGCCGGCGACTTCACCGTCCGACTGCTCCATGATCTCAACCTTGAAGCCCTTGCGTTCGCAATAGCGCAGATACTGGCGCAGCAACATCGAGGCCCAGTCCTGCGCTTCGGTACCGCCCGCGCCGGCCTGAATATCGATAAAGCAATTATTGGGGTCCATCGGATTGTTGAACATGCGACGGAATTCCATGCCCTCGACCAGTTTGGCCAGCACATGCGCGTCGCTTTCCACCGCTTCCAGGGTTTCTTCGTCTTTTTCTTCGCGGGCCATGGCGAACAGGTCGCGCGTATCGGCCAGATCGGTATCGATCCGAATCAGCGACAGCACGATGGTTTCCAGCGATTTCTTTTCTTTACCCAGATCCTGCGCCCGCTTCTGATCGTCCCAGACTTTGGGATCTTCAAGTTCGGCGTTGACCTGGTCGAGCTTCTCTGACTTCAGATCGAAGTCAAAGATACCTCCGAAGTTCGATTGCGCGGACCGAAAGGTCGGCGAGGAGGGCGTCAAGTGCGTTAAGGCGTTCTGCTTCCATGGCTTTTATAGTGTCGATCAAAGGGCGGATTATACAAGATACCGGGCCTCTCACCGGACGTCGACCGGGTTTTCAGTCCGGTTCGGCATGTTCCACCATCAACTGTACGCGGGCGACGCCGTTGTATTCGTTGGCGTCGAGCCGGAAAGCGACCTTGGCGAAGTCCGGCAGTGCATCGGTGTGACCGAACCAGATCGCGTCAAAGCGTTGCCCGGCGCGTTCCAGTTGCAGCTTCAGATGTTTTTCTTTCAACACACGCTGGCTGATGACGCGGAAGCGATCGCAAAACACCGGCGCGGCGAAGCCCTGTCCCCATACTTCGTCTTCCAGCAGGGCAATGAAAGGCAGTGTGTAAAAGGCATCTTCCAGCACGCCGTCGGTTTCCACTACACGCTCCAGCTGGTTTTGTGTCAGCCATTGCTGACCAACGCGCTCGAACGCAGCGCTGAAGGCATCCAGCGCCTCGGCACGCAGCGTCAGACCGGCCGCCATCGCGTGACCGCCGAATTTATCGATTAGCGCAGGGGCCTGCTTGGACACCAGATCCAGCGCATCGCGCAGATGGAAGCCGGGTATCGAGCGGCCGGAACCCTTGATCATGCCGTTGTCCGCCGGAGCAAAGGTAATCGTTGGCCGGTAAAACTTGTCTTTCAGGCGGGACGCGACGATGCCGATCACGCCCTGATGCCAGCCCGGATCGAAGATGCTGATGGTGCGATTATCGCGGGGGTCGATGTGCTCCAGCAGCAGCAGCGCCTCATCCTGCATGCCGGCTTCGATTTCGCGCCGCTCGCGATTAATGCCGTCCAGTTCCTGAGCAATCGCCCAGGCGCGGCCTTCGTCGTCGGTAATCAGACATTCGATGCCCAGCGCCATGTCAGACAGCCGACCGGCCGCATTCAGCCGCGGCCCGAGCGCAAAGCCGAGATCGAACGGCGAGGCGCGCCGGGCTTCACGTCCGGCGGCACGAAACAGCGCCGCCACACCCGCATGCATCTGACCGGCGCGCATGCGTTTGAGACCTTGCGCGACCAGGATGCGGTTGTTGGCATCCAGTTTCACCACATCGGCCACCGTCCCCAGCGCTACCAGATCGAGCAGCACTTGCAGTTTCGGCTGACTGTCGGCATCGAACAGACCGCGTCGGCGCATTTCGGTACGCAAGGCCAGCAGCACATAAAACATCACGCCGACGCCGGCCAGATGCTTGCTCGGAAAACCGCAATGCGGCTGGTTAGGATTGACGATCACGCGCGCGTCGGGCAGGGCATCGCCCGGCAAATGGTGATCGGTAACGACCACTTCGATGCCGCGTCGTTTGGCCTCGGCCACGCCATCGATGCTGGCAATGCCGTTGTCTACGGTGATGATGATGTCGGGCGATTTCTCGCGGGCGGTCAGGGCGACGATTTCCGGCGTCAGGCCGTAGCCGTATTCGAAACGGTTAGGCACGATGTAATCGACCTGCGCGCCCAGCATGCGCAAGCCGCGCAGTCCGACCGCGCAGGCAGTCGCGCCGTCGCAATCGTAATCAGCCACGATCACCATTTTTTTGTTCTGCGCGATGGCATCGGCCAGATAGACGGCGGCGGCGTCGATATGCAGCAGTCCCGACGGCGGCAGCATGGATTTGATATCGCGCTCAAGTTCGTCGGGAGCGGTCAGGCCGCGTGCCGCAAAGATGCGCGCCAGCACCGGATGAACGCCGGAGAGGCGCAGGCGTTCGGCATCGTGATGGGAATAGGTGCGGGTGGTGATACGAATCATGTTGGCGTCGTCGGTACGGTCACTAATTGCGTCAGCGAAGGACTGCGCCAGAATTTTTTGAGCGCAGCGCGACTAACACTGACTTCGCGCAATTTTTCCTGCCCGGTCAAAATCAGCGTGAGCGATTGCAAGCTACCGTTGCGCAGTGCCGCCAGCAGCGGAACGAACCATTCGCGCTCCAGCAATTCCATGCGCTCCAGCCAGACGCCCCACTCGTCGGTAAGACCCGGTTCGAGCAGGCCGTCGAGCAGGAGCAGGGCGCGCTCTTCCGGCGCATGGATGACTTCAGCGGGCGGCGGCGCGGCGCAACGATCTTCGATGCGGGCCAGTGCCGCCATCCAGTAGCTGAGGCCAAACGTGCGCGGGTAGGGCGTGGCAGTTACGGCCGCTGTCGCTTGCGCGCCGCCCCACAGCCAAAGCGAATTCACGCTGGGCAGACCAGCGGCTTCACGCTCGTCGTTGAGGGGATGGGCAAACCATTGCATTTGCATTTCGTTTTGCAATTTGCGCCAGGCTTTTTCGCCAGGGCCTTTGGGCATCCAGATATCGACATTGCGGCCGCTGGCGGCTTCCGGCGTGGCGGTGCGTAATCCTTGCCAGTCGTCGGCGCGCAGAAACCAGGTGCGTGAGTCGCCATACAGCAAGGTCTTGCCGTCTTCTTCGCACAGCAGCGCGGCAGATTCGAATAACTGGCGCGATTGGACCTCGCCGAGTTCCAGCTGACGCAGTTCGGTCAGCACCAGATGGTCGCGGGCGATATGGATATGCGCCGGTTGCAACACGAACCAGGTACCTGGCTGCGCAGCGAGGCCGCAGGCCTGCATCAGAAGGCAGGCGATAGCCGGGCTGGATTCAGTCCAATCAGCATCACGCAGATCGAAGCGACGTTGCAGCCAGGCTTCATGAGCCAGCGCGCGGGCGAAGGGATCGATGCTGCGCTCGGGTGAGGCGGGGGAGCTTTTTCCCAGCAAGATGGCAAGCGCAGGCGCTTGACACTCGCGCAGCAGAGCTTTGGCCGCCGCAGCGGGAGGAAGAGCGAAGGGCAGGAGGATGTCGAGATGTTTCATGGACGCGATTGTAGGTGAATCGCGTGAAGCGGGTTGGTTTGCTTGCTCAGAGCGGCTCGCCGGCTTGCGGATCGGCAACGCCAAATGGTGGTGTGACGGGTGCAGGCAGTCGTCCAGTACCGAATGTATGGCACACTGCGAGGCTGGCATTTTGCCTTCTGCATTCAACCTGACTGCACTTTTTATCCTGGCAGTTTCCGGGCAGTCCTGGGTTGCGCGCCCCTCAACCAAGAGAATCATATTGAGTCTGATAAATAATTTGCCCTTCGAGTGGCTGGTCGGCATTCGCTATACGCGCGCTGGCAAACGCAGTGGCCGCAATAGTTTCATTTCCTTCATTTCCCTCATTTCCATGGCGGGCATTGCGCTGGGCGTGGCGGCGCTGATCGTGGTGTTGTCGGTGATGAATGGCTTCCAGAAAGAAGTGCGCGACCGCATGTTGTCGGTGCTGTCTCACATCGAGGTATTCGATAATTCCGGCACCATGTATGACTGGCAGGCGCTGGCCAAGGATGCCTTCAAGAACCCTGAGGTGATTGGCGCAGCGCCCTATGTCGCGGCGCAAGCCATGATGACGCGCGATGAAACCGTGCGCGGCGTGATGGTGCGTGGCGTGCTGCCGGAACAGGAGCCGAAGGTGTCGGACGTGGCCGGGCAGGTGCGGCAGGGAAAATTTGCCGACCTGAAAGAAGGCGAATTCAATATCGTGCTGGGCGGCGAACTGGCGCGGGGTTTGCGTGCCGGTATCGGCGACAAGGTGACGCTGATTGCGCCGCAAGGGCAAGTCACACCGGCGGGGGTATTGCCACGGCTCAAGCAATTTACCGTGGTCGGGATTTTTGAAGCCGGGCATTATGAATTCGATTCTTCGCTGGCCTTTATCCAGCTCAACGATGCGGAAAAAATGTTCCGCACGGATGCGCCAACCGGATTGCGGCTGCGCATTCGCGACATGCTGGAAGCGCCGCAGGTGGCCGATCAGTTGGCGAGCACGCTGCCGGGTAATGTCTATACCCGCGACTGGTCGCAGCAAAACGCCAACTGGTTCGCAGCGGTCAAGACAGAAAAACGCATGATGTTCATCATTCTCACGCTGATTATTGCCGTCGCTGCTTTCAATCTGGTCTCGACGCTGGTGATGACCGTCACCGATAAACAACCCGATATTGCCATCCTGCGCACGCTGGGCGCTTCGCCGGGTTCGATCATGAAAATTTTCATGATTCAGGGCGCGCTGGTCGGCCTGATCGGCACGGCTATCGGCGTTACGCTGGGAGTGCTGATTGCGCTCAATATCGACGTGATCGTGCCTGGTATTGAGCATTTGTTGCATGTTCAGTTTTTACCGAAGAGCATTTACGTGATTTCTGAATTGCCGTCCGATCTGGACTGGAACGACGTCATGAAAATCGGCGGCGTATCGGTTGTGCTGGCGTTCCTGGCGACGCTGTATCCAAGCTGGGCTGCGGCCCGCGTCAAACCTGCGGAGGCCTTGCGCTATGAGTGATCACGATCAGGTAGTCCTGTCCTGTCGCGGACTGGGAAAAACATTCACGCAGGGAAACTATGCGGTGAAGGTGTTGAACGGTGTCGATTTCGACGCCCTGCGCGGAGAGCAGGTCGCCATTGTCGGCGCGTCCGGTTCCGGCAAATCGACCCTGTTGCATTTGCTCGGCGGGCTGGATACGCCTACCGCCGGTCAGGTCAGCTTGCTGGGAAGCGATTTCGCCAGCCTCGGCGAAACGGCACGCGGCAATTTACGCAACACCTCGCTCGGCTTCGTCTATCAATTTCATCATCTGCTGCCGGAATTTTCGGCGCTCGACAATGTGGCCATGCCCTTGCTGATCCGCCGCGTCAATCGCAGCGAAGCACAGCGGCAGGCGCGTGAAATTCTGGCGCAGGTCGGGCTGGAGAATCGGGTCACGCATACGCCGGGCGAATTGTCCGGCGGCGAACGTCAGCGCGTGGCGCTGGCGCGGGCGCTGGTGACGAAACCGGCTTGCGTCTTGGCTGACGAACCGACCGGCAATCTGGACCGCGCCACGGCCGACAAAACCTTCGAGACCATGCTGGAACTGTCGCGCACGCTCGGTACCGCTTTCGTCATCGTGACGCACGACGCCACGCTGGCGACGCGCTGCAAGCGCATGCTGCGTCTGACGGAAACGGGTTTGCAGCCTTTTGTCGACTGACAGATCGCTGCCTGATGCTGCTTGATGCTGCTTGAAGTTGTTTGAGCGAAGCCCGTGTTTTAAGCCGGCTTCATACGATCAGGCCGCAAAAATGCTATAAAAGATATTACCGATTTACAGATAGAGGCTCCCATGGATACCCGACAATGGCTGGAAACGCTCGTAGCGTTTGACACCACTAGCCGCAACTCCAACCTGGATTTGATCACCTGCGTGCGCGATGACTTGCAGCAACAGGGCGTGACCGCGTGGTTTTCGCATAATGAAGAACGCAGCAAAGCCAATTTATTCGCCACCTTACCCGCCACCAGCGGCCCTAACGCCGGCATGACGCAGGGCGGCATCGTTCTGTCCGGTCACACCGATGTGGTGCCGGTGGATGGGCAGAAATGGGATACCGACCCCTTTGCCCTGACTGAAAAAAACGGTTTGCTGTATGGCCGCGGCAGCTGCGACATGAAAGGCTTTATCGCTACCGCCTTGTCCTTGACGTCAGAATTTTTGGCCATGCCGCGTGTCAAGCCTATCCATCTGGCCCTCTCCTACGACGAAGAAATTGGCTGTGTCGGCGTGCAAGGGATGCTAGCTGAGTTAAAGCGGCGCGGCATTCGCGCCGACGGTTGCCTCGTTGGTGAGCCGACTTCGATGCAAGTCGTGGTGGCGCACAAGGGTATCAATGCCTACACCTGTCGCGTGCATGGCAAGGCGGCGCACTCCTCGCTGACGCCGCGCGGCTGCAATGCGGTCGAACATGCCGCCCGCTTGATCTGCACCATTCGTGACATGGCCGACGCCTATCGCGCCAACGGCCCTTATGACGAATTGTTCGATGTCCCGTTTTCGACCATGACATCGAACCAGATCAACGGCGGTATTGCGCTCAACACCATTCCCGACCTGTGCGAATTTACGTACGAATTCCGCAATCTTCCCGGCATGTCGCCGCAGGCCATGCAGTCGCAGATCGAGGCCTATGTGCATGACCGGCTGTTGCCTGCCATGCGCGCCGAATTCGCCGAAGCTCGTATAGAGATTTCCAATATCGCGCTCAGCCCGAGTCTGGAAACCGCCGAACAGGAAGCCATCGTGGCACTGGTGCGCGCCCTGACCGGCGACCGCGAACGACGCAAGGTGGCTTACGCAACGGAAGCCGGCCTGTTCCAGGAAGCCGGTGTTCCGACCATCGTCTGCGGTCCCGGCTCCATCGACCATGCCCATAGGGCCAACGAATTCGTTCCTATCGAACAACTGACGCGCTGCGAAGATTTCCTGCGCAAGCTGGGACGTTCGCTGCAAGAGGCCTGATTCCGCGCCATGTGGATTGATACCCACTGCCATCTCGACGCGGGCGAATTCGGCACGGAGCAAGCCGCCATTGCGCAACGCGCCGCGCAATGCGGCGTTCAGGCGATTGTCATTCCGGCGATAGCGACCAGCAATTTTTCGCAGGTTGCCGCGCTGGCAGCCAGTCAAAGCAATACGGTCTATGCGCTGGGCATTCATCCGCTTTACGTGTCGCAAGCCGATAACGACGCGCTGCTGGTTCTGCGTCGCGCGGTAGAAAGCGCGTTGGTCGATCCTCGTTTCGTGGCCATCGGTGAAATTGGGCTGGATTTTTTCGTCCCGGAACTCAGGCAAGGTCTGTTGCGCGAACGGCAGGAATATTTTTACGCCGAGCAACTCAAGCTGGCGCGTGACTTTGACCTGCCGGTGCTGTTGCATGTGCGCCGTTCGCAAGACATCATCCTCAAACATTTGCGACGCATTGCGGTGCCGGGCGGCATTGCCCATGCGTTCAACGGCAGCGAGCAACAGGCCGAGACTTTTATCGGACTCGGTTTCAAACTCGGCTTCGGCGGCGCGATGACTTTCCCACGAGCCTTGCAGATACGTCGACTCGCCGCTGGTTTACCGCTGGAATCCATCGTGCTGGAAACCGACGCTCCTGATCTCTCGCCCGCCTGGCTGCATCCGGCGCGTAATTCTCCCGAACAAATTCCGCGCATCGGAGAAGTGCTGGCGCAATTGCGCGGACTTTCCAGCGAACAGGTAGCACATGCCACTGCCGCCAATGCCATGCAGGTAATGCCGCGTCTGGCGGCTTTGTTTCCGGGCAGGTAATACTCGTCAGTCCAATCAGTCAAAGTCGACAAAGTGGTCAAACGGCGATGACAAGGACAGCAGCGACACTGTTCGATTCCGGTTTTATCTGTATTTTTTTGCGCTTTCGGCGTTACTTGTCCGAGGATAGACAAGAGAAATCGCCAGTCCCTTCTTTCGTCTGTTCTTCTTAAAACAATTCAGTAAAAATGCCGTCTTTACATTTTGTAAAGATGACAACATGTTGCGGAAAATTGTGGTGGTCGGCGATCCGCTCAGCTCGGGCGGGGCCATTTTGGACAACGGCAATTCCACCTTTACGGTCGGCGACGAAGGGTATATCGCCGCGTTGATCGGCGGGCCGGTACGGTGCGACGCGTGCAAAAGCACCGGCACCATTGCCAAAGCCGGCGGCCCCAGGCGATTGCAGTTCATGGGCGAAGTGGCGCTGGAAGACGACATTGTCCATTGCAAATGCTCCCCGCCGCCGGTCCTCAAAGCCACGCTGCACCTGACCACCACCTTCGACGACGACGCCGAATCGCAAGCCTTTCTCCGACCTGCCGTTCCCGTTCAGCAAACACACACCGCCGCTTCGGACGCCTCACGTCGCTTTGACGAGTACTTTGTTTTGTACGATAAGCAGACCGGACAGCCGACCAGCGGTTTTATGTACGGCATGAAAACTTCGTTCGGCGAGCATCACGACGAAGCCTATGAAGACGGTGCGACCGGCAAGGCGTTTTCGCAAAGTCCGCTGGAGGTGGAACTGCTCTACGCCGTACAAAAAACAATGGGGATTCGATAATGCCTCTCGCTCGTTCAATGACCAGCCCCGCTTCGCACACCGAGGGAAAGCGCGTCGATGTTGACGTCTTCCATCTCGATGAAATTCCCGGTGCCATGGACAACATGGGCTGGACCATCGCGCCGAAGTTGATGCGACGCTGGTTTGCTAATCCCTTGTTCAGAATGTCGCAGGATATGCGGAAAAATAATGCAAGAGATGTTAACGGTGCCGAAATCGAACTGGATTCAATGACGCTGAAGCCGGAGCAATATGATGACCAGATTCTCAAGATGGAATGGGTTTTGGGGTTTGAAAGAGTAAAAAAACTGGCATTCGAATTCATCAAAACGCCAAATTGGAAAACCCCTAATGGCGTTGATTTATTACGTAAGCGATTAACGAAACAGGGATGGAAACCGGGGAAATTATTGCCGGTGAAGTTGGGACATGCGGGCATGGGTGCGCGAGAGCTTGATTCTGTATGCCAGATGAATTTTCATTCATATATAGATCCACGGACGAATATGGATGAATTTTTAGGCGCGATTGGTTCTTTTACCTTTAAGGTCGCCGTAGTAGGAGCCGCCTCTTGGGGGCCGATAAAAGGCAATGTATTCACGATTAAAAAAGTGGGGCTTTACATCAGAGATACGTATGATTTTAATGGGAAATATGAATCATTAGGTGTTTGGAGTCGCGCTAGATGCTTGTCGCTTGCAGACGTAGCCGCTTTTTATGTAGCAGCGGCAAGGATGGATTGGCTATCAATAATAAAAAAGTTTTTGGGTTTTGTCTCGGTAAGTAACGAAGATTTTCGTCGATGGCAGGATAAACATTATTCAGGAGGCGATTTTATTATTTACTCTGATGTTTTATGGTTAGATGCAGATATAAAAGAAATTAATTTAGATTGATAATTAATGTTTAGTATCTGATTCTTTATTTATATAAGTATATAGTTAATTATGATTTATGGATATTATGGGACATTAGATAATTTATTATTTTATATATTATTTGGTATTTATTTTGTAGCTCTATTATTTGAATTTATAATTCTTTTTTGTGAATTTGATATTAAAAAAATAAATAATAAAAAAATTAGAATTAATTTTTTTAAAAAACCTTTTTATAGGATGCTGTTATTAGGTTTTTTTCTTGTTTTTGTTAATTATATTTATGGCGTTTATATCCGTTCAACTGCCACTGATTGTTCTTTAAATAAATCGACTCAAGATGGAGGACTTTATATCGCAGAAGTTTGTCGTTCTCGGTACTCAATAATTAGATTACGCATTTATGAATCAAAAAGTAAAAAATTACTAGCGGAGCGGAATTTTGAAGCTTCATGGTCAATTAATATTTCATGGATTGGAAAAAAAATGTGGTTTTATGGTGCTGAGGGGGAGGAGTATATCAATCTGCCACCCACATTATCCGACAGGATTTTGGCTCAACTTCCTTGAAGGTAAGCATGAATATCATATTCGTCAGGCACCCTCCCTCCCGTGACTAAATACTACTTTCTCCCTATTGATATTGCTTGGCATCCTCCTGTGTGGAACCGGACTGCATAGTCTTTCAAAAAAACAAGCGGAAGCCGTGCATGGTGTTCCGCGCTGGCTATGCAAGGCAATGCTGTGTCTGTGCATCGGTTTCAGCATCGGTTTTTTGTGGGCAGCGTTGATGGCGCAACTGCGGCTGGCCGATGAATGGTTTGTAATCCCACGCTGGTGATGCGGTGTCTAGCGACTTTTTTTGGCCAGTCAAAATACTCATTGGCCCGATTTGCCCCATTAGTCCAATCAGTCAAAGTCGGCAAAGTGGTCAAACGGCGATGACAAGGACAGCAGCGACACTGTTCGATTCCGGTTTCATCCGTATTTTTTTGCGCTTTCGGCGTTACTTGTCCGAGGATAGACAAGAGAAATCGCCAGTCCCTTCTTTCGTCTGTTCTTCTTAAAACAATTCAGTAAAAATGCCGTCTTTACATTTTGTAAAGATGACAACATGTTGCGGAAAATTGTGGTGGTCGGCGATCCGCTCAGCTCGGGCGGGGCCATTTTGGACAACGCCAATTCCACCTTTACGGTCGGCGAAGAGGGGTATATCGCCGCGCTGATCGGCGGGCCGGTACGGTGCGACGCGTGCAAAAGCACCGGCACCATTGCCAAAGCCGGCGGCCCCAGGCGATTGCAGTTCATGGGCGAAGTGGCGCTGGAAGACGACATTGTGCAGTGCAAATGCTCCCCGCCACCCCTTCTCAAAGCCACGCTGCACCTGACCACCACCTTCGACGACGACGCCGAATCGCAAGCCTTCCTCCGACCTGCCGTTCCCGTTCAGCAAACACACACCGCCGCTTCGGACGCCTCACGTCGCTTTGACGAGCACTTTGTTTTGTACGATAAGCAGACCGGACAGCCGACCAGCGGTTTTATGTACGGCATGAAAACTTCGTTCGGCGAGCATCACGACGAAGCCTATGAAGACGGTGCGACCGGCAAGGCGTTTTCGCAAAGTCCGCTGGAGGTGGAACTGCTCTACGCCGTACAAAAAATAATGGGGATTCGATAATGCCTCTCGCTCGTTCAGTCACTAGCCCCGCCTCGCACACCGAGGGAAAGCGCGTCGATGTCGACGTCTTCCATCTTGATGAAATTCCCGGTGCCATGGACAACATGGGCTGGACCATCGCGCCGAAGTTGATGCGACGCTGGTTTGCTAATCCCTTGTTCAGAATGTCGGAGGATATGCGTGAAGCTAAGGCGAGGGATGCTCGCGGTGCCAGGATCGATCTGGATTCAATGACGCTGAAGCCGGAGCAATATGATGACCAGATTCTCAAGATGGAATGGATTTTTAGGTTTGAGGAAATAAAAAAACTAGCGTTCGAACGTATGAAAACAGCAAATTGGAAAACCCATAAAGGAGTCAGGATATTACTCAAACGTTTAGCTAAAGTAGGGTGGAAACCGGGGAAATTACTCCCTGTGAAATTGGGTCATACGAACATGGGAGCGCGAGAGCTTGATTCTGTATGCCAGATGAATTTCCACGCATATACAGCTTCGCAGCTACAAGTAGATGAATTTTTAGGTGCTGTTGGGTCATTCATTTTTAAGATCGCCGTTGTGGGTGCCGCATCCTGGGGGCCAATAAAAGGGAATGTGTTCACGGTAAAAAAAGTGGGGATTTATATCCGGGACACTTATGATTTTATTAATGAATATGAGCCTTTAGGTGTATGGAAGCGATCCGGCTGTCTGCCGCCTTTAAAAGCAGCTGCATACTATCTATTGCTTAAAGGTAGGGATTGGTTGGAGTTAAGTAATTCATACCCAGGATATGTTGCAGCAAGCAATCAAAATTTTCGTGATTGGCAGAATAAGCATAAATCGGGGGGTGACTTCATTATTTATTCTGACGTTTTTTGGTTTGATTCTGATGTGACTGAATTTTCCTTAGATAATTACTAATTATTAAAATAAAGAGAAATTATGGTTGCAATAGAATTTTTAATATTAGAGATTTTTGAAATTATTGTTGTGTCAATAGTCTTTGCACCTTTTATATATGCAACAAGAGACTCTTGGTTAATTGTATTAAAATGGATTATAAATAAAAAATATAAATTAATGTCATTAATTTTAATTGCGTTTATTTCATTAACTTCTCTATATTTATTAATGCAGATATATTTTTTGATTATTGTGTATTTAATTAACTGGATTTTATATGTGTCTCCTTATAAGTAGTTTTTTATTTAAATATAATATTTAATTTTTATAAATGTATTGTATTTTAAGGGTGATTTATGGGAGGTGTATTTTCAGATTTCATGGCTTCAATTTTCTTTTTTATGGCAGTGTTTGTATATATTCATTATTTATTTTTTGAATTTTTAACTCTATTGGTTAAATTTTTAGTTTTAAAGATCCACAATAAAAAAATAAAAATTATTTTTTTTAAGAGGCCGATGTTAAGGGGTTTTATATTTGGTTTTATTTTTATTTCAATTAATTATATCCATGATGTTTACGTAAGAGCAATTGCTTCGGATTGCTCTATTGATAAGTCGACAAAAGATGATGGAATCTATACAGCAGAAGTTTGTCGTTCTCCGTACTCGGTAATTAGATTACGCATTTATGATTCGAAAAGTAAAAAATTATTGGCGGAGCGAAATTTTAGAAATATATATTCAATTGATATTTCCTGGACGGAAAAAGAAATATGGTTTCGAGGAAGAGGGGCGAGTGAGGAATATATCAATCTGCCACCCACATTATCCGACAGGATTTTGGCTCAACTTCCTTGAAGACAGGCGCGAATGATGCCGCATCCATCAGATACTTCCCCCCCCGTGACTAAATACTACTTTCCCCCTATTGATATTGCTTGGCATCCTCCTGTGTGGAACCGGACTGCATAGTCTTTCAAAAAAACAAGCGGAAGCCGTGCATGGTGTTCCGCGCTGGCTATGCAAGGCAATGCTGTGTCTGTGCATCGGTTTCAGCATCGGTTTTTTGTGGGCAGCGTTGATGGCGCAACTGCGGCTGGACGATGAATGGTTTGTAATCCCACGCTGGTGATGCGGTGTCTAGCGACTTTTTTTGGCCAGTCAAAATACTCATTGGCCCGATTTGCCCCATTAGTCCAATCAGTCAAAGTCGGCAAAGTGCTCAAACGGCGATGACAAGGACAGCAGCGACACTGTTCGATTCCGGTTTCATCCGTATTTTTTTGCGCTTTCGGCGTTACTTGTCCGAGGATAGGCAAGAGAAATCGCCAGTCCTTTCTTTCGCCTGTTCTTCTCAAAACAATTCAGTAAAAATGCCGTCTTTACATTTTGTAGAGACGACAGCATGTTGCGGAAAATTGTGGTGGTCGGCGATCCACCCAGCTCGGGCGGTGCCATTTTGGACAACGCCAATTCCACCTTTACGGTCGGTGACGAAGGGTATATCGCCGCGCTGATCGGCGGGCCGGTGCGGTGCGACGCGTGCAAAAGCACCGGCACCATTGCCAAAGCCGGCGGCCCCAGGCGATTGCAGTTCATGGGCGAAGTGGCGCTGGAAGACGACATTGTCCATTGCAAATGCTCCCCGCCGCCGGTCCTCAAAGCCACGCTGCACCTGACCACCACCTTCGACGACGACGCCGAATCGCAAGCCTTTCTCCGACCTGCCGTTCCCGTTCAGCAAACACACACCGCCGCTTCGGACGCCTCACGTCGCTTTGACGAGTACTTTGTTTTGTACGATAAGCAGACCGGACAGCCGACCAGCGGTTTTATGTACGGCATGAAAACTTCGTTCGGCGAGCATCACGACGAAGCCTATGAGGATGGCGCGACCGGCAAGGCGTTTTCGCAAAGTCCGCTGGAAGTGGAACTGCTCTACGCCGTACAAAAAACAATGGGGATTCGATAATGCCTCTCGCTCGTTCAGTCACTAGCCCCGCCTCGCACACCGAGGGAAAGCGCGTCGATGTCGACGTCTTCCATCTCGATGAAATTCCCGGTGCCATGGACAACATGGGCTGGACCGTCGCGCCGAAGTTGATGCGACGCTGGTTTGCTAATCCCTTGTTCAGAATGTCGCAGGATATGCGTGAAGCTAAGGCGAGGGATGCTCGTGGTGCCAGGATCGATCTGGATTCAATGACGCTGAAGCCGGAGCAATACGATGACCAGATTCTCAAGATGGAATGGGTTTTGGGGTTTGAAAGAGTAAAAAAACTGGCATTCGAATTCATCAAAACGCCAAATTGGAAAACCCCTAATGGCGTTGATTTATTACGTAAGCGATTAACGAAGCAGGGATGGAAACCAGGGAAGTTATTGCCGATGAAGTTGGGGCATATGGGCATGGGTGCGCGAGAACTAGATTCTGTATGTCAGATAAATCGTTATAAACACAAAGATCCACGGACACATGTGGATGATTTTTTAGGCGCAATTGGATCTTTCACTTTTAAGATCGCCGTGGTCGGTTCTGCATCATGGGGGCCAATAAAAGGGAATATATTTACGATTAAAAAAATGGGTCTTTATATTCGGGATACTTATGATTTTAATGGAGAATATGAATCGTTAGGTGTTTGGAAACGCTCTCAATGCTTAACGTTGTTGGATGTAGCAGAGTACGTTGCTCTACTTATAAAAAAAGATTATTTAACAATATATAAAAAATTTTCAGGAGCTGTTCCTGTATTTAATTTTAATTTCCATCAGTGGCAGGATAAGCATCATTCCGGAGGCGATTTTATTATTTATTCTGATGTTTTTTGGTTTGATGCTGATGTAACTGAAATAAATTTAGATGAATATTAATATATCTAATTATTGTAATATTTAATCCATTTAAAATAGGTTTAAAGTAGTTATTGTTTTATATAAAAAAATAAATAGATAAGTATATTTAAATTAATTGTTATTTAAATGGGTTATTGAATATTAATTTTAATTTATTTTGTTGATTGTTTAGATTTATGGTGATTTATGGGTGATGCATATTCTGGCTTAATGGCTTCAATCTTCTTTTATTTTTTGATTTTTACTTATTCATCATATTTATATGTTGAGTTGATCATCGCATTTTGTAATTTTGATAATTTAAAAAATAATAAGAAAAAAATAGATATTAATTTTTTCAAGAAACCTGTAATCAGGATATTGTTAGCAGGTTTAATTTTTATTTTATTAAATTACATTCATGATGCTTATATACGTTCTATTGCTACTGCTTGCTCTCTTGAGAAATCGACACAGGATGGTGGAATTTATACAGCGGAAATATGTAAGTCACCACATTGGGTCATGAGGTTACGCATTTATGATTCACAAAGTAAAAAATTATTAGCAGAGAGAAATTTTCAAACTTCGGGATCGATTGATATTTCATGGGTCGGGAAAAAAATGTGGTTTTATGGCGAGGCGGGAGAGGAATATATCAATCTGCCACCCACATTATCCGACAGGATTTTGGCTCAACTTCCTTGAAGACAGGCACGAATGATGCCGCATCCATCAGATACTCCCCCCCGTGACTAAACACCTCCTTTCCCCCAATCCCCTCCCGGCCATGCCATGCCGGGCAATCTGCGTTTAATCCTCTGTGCGTAGCACCATCTTCGGTTTCGCTGCAGGTATCGCTGGTTTGCAGCAACAAGCCAGCTTGCCCGGCGTCGCTTTGTCCTTATTGATATTGCTTGGCATCCTCCTGTGTGGAACCGGACTGCATAGTCTTTCAAAAAAACAAGCGGAAGCCGTGCATGGTGTTCCGCGCTGGCTATGCAAGGCAATGCTGTGTCTGTGCATCGGTTTCAGCATCGGATTTTTGTGGGCAGCGTTGATGGCGCAACTGCGGCTGGCCGATGAATTGCCTGTCGCATGGGAGGGGCGCGATGTGACTGTCATCGGCAGCGTCGCTAATTTACCGGATCGTTTTGCGCAAGGCGTGCGTTTCGTATTGGCGGTTGAGGAGATCGTGGTGCAGGGTGGCGTGCGTCCGCCCCTGCCGTCCACGCTGGCGTTGGCGTGGTACCGCACTCCCGGCGGCGGCGCTGTGCCTGAGGTGTCGCCCGGTTCTCGCTGGCGTTTGACCGTGCGTCTGAAACGGCCGCACGGTAACGCCAATCCCTACGGATTCGACTATGAAGCATGGCTGCTGGAGCAGGGCATACGCGCGACCGGTTATGTGCGCGGCGCGGTGAGTGCGGTTAATACCGCTAGTACGCTTAGTACGATTAGTGCCGATGGCAATCATCAGCTTGATCCCTTTCTGATCACGCCGGGGAATCTGGTACAGCGTCTGCGCGGCTGGTTGCGCACACGCATTCTGAAAACGCTGGCCGGCCGTCCTTATGCCGGGGTGATCGTGGCGCTGGTGATCGGCGATCAGCGTGCCATCGCACAGGAGGACTGGACGGTATTTAATCGCACCGGCGTTGGCCATCTGATTTCGATTTCCGGTTTGCATGTGACCATGGTTGCCGGTTTGTTCGGCGGACTGGTCGGTGCTTTGTGGCGGCGCTCGTTTTTTACTCGCCGGCAACTGCCTTTGCGACTACCCGCGCAAAAGGCGGCCATTCTGGCGACAGTAGCGATGGCGTGGGTCTACGTCCTGCTGGCCGGTTTCGGTGTGCCTGCACAGCGGACTTTATATATGTTGCTGGCTCTGGGAGCGGCATGTTGGTCTGCGCGACTGGTGAGTATGCCGACAGGACTATGCGCTGCACTGGGTCTGGTCCTGCTGCTCGATCCCTGGGCCGTGTTGTGGCCCGGCTTCTGGTTATCGTTTTTTGCGGTGGCGATAATTTTATATGCAGGGAGCGGACGTCTTCAGATCGCGCAGAGCAGGGAAGCGGATGCAGAACAACCAGTTCCGCCATCGTACTGGCGCACTCGGCTTGACGCTCTCCGCCTCAGCGTATGTAGCGCGGCGCGTACCCAGTATGCGGTGACGCTGGGTTTGCTGCCCCTGACTGTCTTGCTGTTCGGGCAGTATTCGCTGCTCAGTCCGGTGGCAAATGCTGTGGCGATTCCGGTGATTAGTTTGCTGGTGGCGCCACTAGCGCTGATCGGCAGTATCTTGCCCGCGCCATTGATTGGATGGGTGCTGTTGCCTGCGCATGCCGTGATTGACTGGCTGGCGGCTTTGCTGCATCAACTGAGTGCCTTGCCGTTCGCAGTCTGGCAAGCGCCGGTGCCGCCGCTATGGATTTTTGTGGCGGCCTTATTCGGGACTTTGCTGCTGATGGCTCCGCGCGGCTGGCCTTTGCGCTGGTTGGGCGCATTCGCCTGTTTGCCCCTGTTGCTGAATCGCCCGGCGACACCGGCTCCGGGCAGCATGTGGATAACGGCCTTCGATGTCGGGCAAGGCATGGCGCTGCTGGTAGAAACGCCAGCGCATCGCTTGCTGTATGACACCGGGCCTTATTATTCGCCGGAGTCCGATGGCGGCAGCCGAGTCATTCTGCCCTACCTTCAGGCGCGGGGAATTACGCGGCTCGATGCCGTGGTGGTTTCTCACAGCGATAACGATCATTCCGGCGGTGCCTTGTCCTTGTTGCGTTCCGTCGCGGTGGAACGTGTGTATTCGTCGCTGCCGACGCAAAGCGATATTGTGCGCGCCAGTCCGCGCCATCAACGTTGCGAGGCGGGTCAGCACTGGCAATGGGAGGGCGTGGAATTTTCCATGTTGCATCCGACTTCCGATAGCTACCAGCAGGTGCAACTGCGACCGAATGCGCGTAGTTGTGTATTGAAGGTGACGCTGGGCAAACAATCGATTTTGCTGCCCGGCGATATCGAAGCGCCGCAGGAAGCCGAACTGCTGGCCACCGGCGTCGATGTGCGCGCCGATGTATTGCTGGTGCCGCATCACGGCAGCGGCACCTCATCGACTGTCGCTTTTCTGGAAGCGGTCGCACCGGAAATAGCACTGTTCCAGCTCGGTTACTTGAATCGTTTTCACCATCCCAAACCAGCGGTGTTCGATCGTTACGGGCGCATGGGCATCCGGCGTTTGCGCAGCGATGAATCCGGTGCGATTACGCTTGAGTTCGGGCCGGGTCTGGATGTAGCGGAATACCGACGCTCACATGCGCGGTATTGGTACGGTCGCTGAAATTGCGTCTGCTTTTGTTTCTGCATCAATCGAATCGAATCGAATCGGATCGGATCGGATTGAATTAAATTAAATTGAATTGAATTCAATCCGATTCGAGCAGAAAAGTGCTTGCTCACTGCCGTATTTCAGGAGGGGAGTGGCACCTGATGGATCGCCATGCCGACCGCCGCCGAACGGGTCTCCACGCCCAGCTTGATGAAGATATGTTCCAAATGCTTGTTAACTGTGCGCGGGCTCATGCCCAGGATGTCGGCGATATCGCGATTGGTTTTTCCTTTCGCCAGCCAGATCATGACGTCGTTTTCGCGCGGCGTCAGTTCATATTGCCGAAGTGGATCGGCATCCGTTCCGGTGATTTTTTTCGCGGCGCTATGGGCGCTATGGGCGCTATGGTCGCTTTGTGCGTGGGGCTTTTCATCCAGCAGCAAGGTCAGCTCGGCGGTGCGCGCATTTTTTTCCAGGCGAATACTGAGCTCGCTGTCTTCCATGACGACAATCAGCGGCGCAGGCGCATGTTCGCCGGGATGCGCGGTAGCGAGACTTTCATTGACCCATGCCTGCATCCGTGGCGGCAATTTGGTGATGCAAGCCTGATCGCTGCTGACCTGGAAATATTTTTCCAGCCAATGCGCGGCCTTGGCGGATTGCCACAAGGGCATGCCATTGGCATTGAGCACAATCACGGCGTTGGCCGCTGCGTCGATCACGCCACGCGCTTGCGACATCATGCGCGCAGTGCGGATATGCGCGCCGATGCGGGCCACGATTTCTTGCGGACGAATAGGCTTGGTCACATAGTCGATGCCGCCCACCTGAAAACCTTTAACCACATGTTCGGTTTCGGTCAGTCCGGTCATGAACACCACCGGTACGTGATCCAGATGCTTGAGCAGTTTGATGCGGCGGCAGGTTTCAAAACCATCCATGCCCGGCATGATGGCGTCGAGCAGGATCAGGTCAGGCGTGATGCGTTGCAAACGCTCCATGGCCTGCATGCCGTCGGTAGCGACGAGGACAATGTGTCCGCTTTCGTCGAGGGCGTCGGACAACAGCGCCAGATTATCCGGCATGTCGTCGACGATCAGTATCACATGGCGGTCAAATCTGGTCGGCATCATGGTGCATCATCTCCTTGATACGTTGACTGTAATCGTTGAGCCGGAAGCGCTTGACCAGACGGCGCAGTTCTCCGGTAAAAGGCAGGTGTGCCGGATTTTCTTGTTCGATATCGTCCAGCTTTTGCAGAATCCCTTTGATGTAGCCGATCTCACCTAGCTCCAGCAGATCGCGCATCGTGCTGCTGGACGGCACCAGTAACATGGTGGGCGGCAGCAGCTTCGCTACATACGTCGCCGGATCAACAGGGGGCGCACCGGCGACCCAATCGAGATTCAGGTGCAAACGGATTTTGTACAGCAATTCATTGAACGATACCGGTTTGACGACGAAATCGGTATGCAGCATGGCTTCCGAATATTCCGTCGGTTGGTCGGCAGAGCTGGCCGAAACCATGATGACGGGCAGCGTTGTGTGGCCGCCAGCGCGAATGGCGTGGCAAACCGCCCAGCCATCCATGCCCGGCATGGAGATGTCGAGCAATACCAGATCGGGCGGCTCAACGAAAATAGCGGCAAGTCCAGCGGCACCGCTGTCGGCCTGCGCAATGAGAAAACCGAGCGGCGACAGGATGGCGCTCAACACCGCACGCTGCGAAGCCTGATCGTCAATAATTAATACGCGACGACGACGTCCGAGATAGCCGGACATCTGGTCTTCCAGCTTCACGCGTGTGCGCGGCGCATGCACCTGCGGCAAATACATTTTCAGATGAAAGGTGCTGCCCGCGCCAAGGACGCTGTTGACCGTCATTTCCCCTCCCATGATATGCGTGAGCATGCTGGTGATGGCCAGCCCTAGCCCGGTACCGATCTCTTCCCGTAAATTAGCGGCATTGCTGCGTTCGAACGGCAGAAAGATGCGGCTCATGTCTTCTTCTGCGATGCCTATGCCGGTGTCGACGATGTCGAAATAAGCCATTTCACGCGCATGATGCACGCGGAGAATGATGCTGCCCTGATCGGTAAATTTGACGGCATTGCCCAGCAGGTTGATGAGAATCTGGCGCAAGCGTTTTTGATCGCCATGCACAACCTCAGCCAGGTTGTCGGTTTTCTCAAAGACAAAGCGCAGGCCTTTTTTCTCCGCCTGCGGCGCAATCATGTCCACGATCTGATCGAGAAATTCATGGAGCGGAATTTCATCGCGGGCCAGCCGCATTTTTCCGGCTTCAATACGGGCAATGTCGAGCAGGCCGTCGATCAGACTGAGCAAGTGTTCGCCGCTGCTGCGGATGATGCCGACCGCGTCGCGTCGTCCGGCGGGGATGGTGGGATCGAGTTGCAGGATTTGCGCATAACCGAGGATGCTGTTGAGTGGCGTGCGCAGTTCGTGACTCATGCCAGTGACGAAGCGGCTCTTGGCCAGATTGGCGGCTTCGGCCGCTTCCTTGGCGTGTTGCAGTTCGGCATCGGTTTGTTTGTGCGCTTCGATTTCCTGCAACAGCAGATTGGTTTGCCGCTCGGACTCTTCCAGTGCCACCTTGCGGCTTTCCTTGGTCAGAATCAGCCACCATGCGCCAACACCCGCCAGCACCATCAATACGGAAAACAATTTAATGAATATTGTCGAAAGCGAACCCGGCGTGCCGGCACCCAGTGCATCGATTTGCTGAAAATACAGCATCCACAAAATCAGCGCGAGGCTGGCGGATAGCAGGCTAAACACCACCAGATAATGCCCGACACGGGTATTGAACATGCCGCTAAACCGCGGTGGAAGGATGGCGCTGACGGCATGGGAAATCTGGTCTGACATGCGTGAATCGGTCTTGCAGCGGTCGTTGCAGCGGGCGTCGAGCGAACAGCACAGCGAGCAGATCGCCCCCTGATAGGCGGGGCAATGCGCCATGTCGGGCGTTTCGAATTGTTTTTCGCAAATGACGCATTCCACCAGCGTTTGTTCTTGCGCAGCCAGCGTGTCATGTCGCGCAATGTAATACCGGCCTTGGGTAAACCAGGCAATTGCCGGTGCGGTTAGCATGGCGCTGCCGAGTGCGATGAAAGGCGACATGGCTTTCGCCAACGGGCCGGCGATGCCCGTCATGGCGATGGCCGACAGCACCGACGCCAGCAGCATGGCACCGACCCCGACCGGATTGATATCGTACAGATGCGCACGTTTGAATTCGATATGCGGCGGGCTCAATCCCAGCGGCTTGTTGATCACCAGATCGGCCACGACCGCGCCTATCCATGAAATCGCCACCAGTGAATAAAGAGCCAGCACATGCTCCAGTGCCTTGAACACGCCCAATTCCATGAGCAATATGGCGATCACCACATTGAACACCAGCCATACGACCCGGCCGGGATGGCTGTGGGTGAGTCGCGCAAAAAAATTCGACCATGCCAGCGAGCCGGCATAGGCGTTCGTGACATTGATTTTGATTTGCGAAATGACCACAAACGCCGCCACCGCTGCCAGCGCCCATGCTGGATTGGCAAAGACGTAGCCATAACCGATCAGATACATTTGCGTCGGCTCGATCGCCTTATCCATAGGGACAAAATGTTCGATGGCAAGCACTGCCAGCAGAGCGCCGCCCAGCATTTTCGCCGCACCGATCAGCGACCAGCCGGGTCCGGCCAGCAGCAGGGCGCTCCACCAGCGCAGACGATTGGTTTTCGTTTTTTCTGGAAGGAAGCGCAGAAAATCGACTTGCTCGCCAATTTGCGCGATCAGCGAAAACGCCACCGAAGCAGCCGATCCGAACAGGATCAGATCGAATTTTCCTCCATTATTGCTACTGCCGGCGAAGGCCGTCAGGCGCTCCAGAATGTGCGGTTCCTTGTGGAGTACCGCAATAAAGGGCAGCACAAGCAGGACGAGCCACAAGGGTTGCGTCCACATTTGCAGACGGTTGATCAGCGTGATGCCGTACGTCACCAGCGGGATGATGACGAGTGAGCAAACCACGTAACCCCAAGCCAGCGGCATGCCGAAATACATTTCCAGCGCCTGCGCCATGATCGACGCTTCGATCGCAAAAAAGATGAAGGTGAACGAGGCATAGATCATCGAGGTAATGGTCGAGCCAATGTAGCCAAAGCCTGCGCCGCGTGTGAGGAGGTCCATGTCGACGCCGTATTTGGCGGCGTAATAGCTGATCGGCAGGCCAGTCAGGAAAAACAGCATGGTCACGCAGAGGATGGCCCAGAACGCATTGGTAAAACCATAGTTGACGGTGATGCTGCTGCTGATGGCTTCCAGCGCCAGAAAGGACACGGCGCCCAATGCCGTGTTGGCCAAACGAAATTCCGACCACTTGCGGAAAGAACGCGGCGTGAAACGCAAGGCGTAGTCTTCCAGCGTTTCGTTAGCGACCCAGGTGTTGTAATCGCGCCGGATCTTGATGATGCGTTGCGGAGCGGGGGCTGTCACGGTCGGGGGCGTCTCTCTGGATGAGTGTGGCGATTGTCATGCGCTTAGTTTTTTACGGGGCGTGACGGTATTTGCTTTATTTGCATATGCTATTAAGCAATATACGTGCCGGTGAGATGGGCTCCCCATAGAGAGTGTTAGGTTTTGTGTGCAGATCAAGCCTGAACTCCCTTGGGGCTTTCTTAAGATTGTTTCTTGCGGGGGATTAATTGAAAAGCGGGAGTTTTGCTTTTATCCAGTCCCAAGGCGTGGGTGGCATTGAGACCATGCTTAAGGGCTCATCGCTGACGTGGTCGTGGTAAAGAATCCCTTCATCCGTGTATATAAGTTCTCGTGGGCTTGCATCATTAAAACGGAGTATGAAGTAGCGCTGGGCCAGAACCTTCGCTTTCTCATCCAGAATTTGCATCCTGATTTCATTTGAGCTGTTGAAGGTAGGTGTTCCACAGAGCTTGATATTGTATTTTTTACCATTGAACTGATGGATTCCCCCGTTTAATTTATACGTGAACTCATCACATTTTTCATAATCCGTTGGGATTAAGTAAGAAAAAATAAATATGAATGAGTATCCTATCAATGGAATCAAAAAAATAATTCGCAATTTATGCCATATTATTTTTATATTTTTTGATTTGTATATCCAATAGGCAATATAAAAAATTATAAATGTCATGGATATATAAAATATTTCAAAATTAAATTTCAATGCAAAAATAATTAAATAAACGCTAATTTCATTGGGAATGATGATGAGCAATATTAAAATTAAAAAAATTACTGTAAAAAAATAAAATATTTTCTTTGTAGTACTTACATGGTTCCTGCTGGCTTGCATAAAGTCTCCATATTGAATTCAATTGGTTTTTTCAATTTCATATATTTAGGAATTGAGTACACCATGAAATCCATTCCTTTGTTATGTTTGATCCTCCAATCGTTGTAGTTTTTATTAAATACAGGGAAATAAACATCCTTTTTAATCAGCTTTCTGATCATGCCTGTTCTCTTGTCCACAGGTTTGTCAAGGGGATTATCCATAAGGTAATTTGGATTAAAATCTGTTTCTATAAAATTAGAATCGCCCATGTTGGAATAAATTTTTAATTTACCCATTCCCTTGCCATCAATAAGCTGGCTTATTATTCCACCCTTAGTGACAATAATTCCCTTCTTGTTCCAATGTCCAAGATATTGACTTTTTTTAGGGTCATTATCATTAAATGAATAGTTATCTTTTATATAAACATAAACGTGGGTGATTTTAACTTTTACATCACGACAATACGACTTTGTATTTTTTGAATTGTCGTATATATAATATTTGTCGCCATTAACTTCAACGCGGCCAATAGCAATATAAATATTGAAATTCGCCAAAGATCCTGTTAAGTCAGTAAAAGTCATTATTCCATTCGTTGTATCTGAGTCTGATATGGCGGAATATTGAAAATGCCAATCACGATGGAATTCTCTTAAATTATTTACGTAGGCTGTTGTGCTAAAATTTAAATCGATGGAATTATTAAAATTTTTATTAAATATTGGTTTGAGTTTATTTTTTAAAATACTAATAGATTTATCATTGTAAATAGATGTTGAAAATAATTCCTTATATTTATCTTTCACGCAGCCAAAATTCAATGCCCAATCCAAGGTGATAGTTGAATCATCTATCGGCTGAACAGAGTTCAAATCATCATCCCAGATGTTTTTTGAGCCAGCGAACCATTTTCTGGCGAGCTTGGCAGAAACAGGCCATCCCATTGCCTCCATCGCGGCTGGAATGTCCTGAAGATCAAATGCCGGAATTTTTGCATGGTCTTCCGCATCAAGTTCTTTGGGCTGTGGTTGTGGCGGTGTCTTTATGGACTCCTTGCGTGGCTTCTTCTTTGCTTGGGCAGCAAGGGCTCTCTGGTTTGCTTCTTCTGCTTGCTGTGTTTTGAGTCGTTCCGGAGTGAGTTTGGGGGGGTTAGGCTGCGGTGGTGGTTTTTCACCCGGAGCAAGCCGGTCATACGAGACTGTTTGAAGGGTGTTGATGGGGACGCATCCTTCTGAGCCCATGTGACATTTCCACTTCGGACTTGTGAAAGGAATACCTGACGCCCCCATTTGGTAATACGGTATCTTTTTTACTTTTGCCATAGACGAAACACTTCCCTGAAGTAAAGTTAATCGGTAATGAAAAAGGGATTGATGTTTCCCGTCATTACGATGACATGAAACTCCGTTGGTTCAATTGCAAGCGGGGCGGGTTGGCTTAATTGTGCCAACTATAAAAGTCCTGGCATACGTCAAATGACGTATGCCAAAACGGACTACCAGTCTGCTTCAGGGTGTCGTTCAAGTTTCTTCACGTTTCTTTCGAGCAATCCCTGTCTTTTGTTGGTGCATGACAGAAACTTCTCTTGTCAATTGAGTGGGCGCTCTTTTTTGGTGCGCATTTCCAAGGGGCAAGTCCTGCCTGGTTTCCCGTTCTGGTGCATTTTCAGCGTCCTTCCCGAAATGTGCCGTTTGCAAGTACTACGCACGAGAACGCATGCACGACGCAAATACGACCCCGGCACGACCCAAATATGTCCCAAGCGCTACGTTAAACAACGTATTGCCGCACAGCAGTCAAAAATCTACTCTTCATCCCGTACTGAACCCCCTCTGAAAACACGGTAGTCGGACGTCGGTTTTGAGTCGTCCCGATGGCGTCAACATTTGTTTCACCACCATCCTGAAGGAGCACTGCATGTCGCAACGTTCAATTTCGAATATCGCGTCACTTCACCGCCGCAAGGTTCTGATGTGTCTCGCCGCCAGTGCGGCCATTGCATTGCCAATGTCCGTTTTCGCACAACAGTTTCCGACCTCCAAGGTCAACACCACCAAGTTAGCCGTGACCGATACGGAAGTCATGGTCGGGCAGTTGCATTCGGCGACCGGCACGATGGCGATTAGCGAAACCGGTTCGATTCAGGCGGAGCGGATGGCCATCGACCAGATCAACGCTTCCGGCGGGATTCTCGGCCGCAAGATCAAAATCATCCAGGAAGATGGTGCCAGCGACTGGCCGACCTTCGCTGAAAAAGCCAAGAAGTTGCTGCAAAACGATCACGCTGCGGCAGTCTTCGGTTGCTGGACTTCGGCTTCGCGCAAAGCCGTGTTGCCGGTGTTTGAAAAAGAAAATGGTTTGCTCTACTACCCGACTTTCTATGAAGGTCTGGAGCAATCGAAGAACGTCTTTTATACCGGTCAGGAAGCCACACAACAGGTGTTGGCAGGTCTGAACTGGATTGCCAAGGAAAAGAAAGCCAAGACTTATTTCCTGGTGGGTTCGGATTACATCTGGCCACGCACTTCCAACAAAATCGCACGCAAGCATATTGAAAACGTGATCAAGGGTTCCGTGGTCGGCGAAGAATATTACCCATTGGGTAATACGCAGTTCGGTTCGTTGATCAACAAGATCAAGCTGAAAAAACCAGATGTGATTTTTGTCGATGTGGTCGGTGGCAGCACCGTGGCGTTTTTCAAGCAGTTGAAGGCCGCTGGCGTTACCGCCAAGACCCAGAACCTGTTGAGCATTTCGGTAACAGAAGATGAAATGCTGGGCATCGGCGGTGAAAACGTCGAAGGTTTCTATTCGTCGATGAAGTATTTCCAAAGTCTGGATAATGCCAACAACAAGAAATTTGTGGCGGAATTCAAGGCTAAATTTGGCCCTAGTTCAGTGATCGGCGATGTGACTCAAGCCGCTTATCTGGGACCGTGGTTGTGGAAAGCGGCAGTCGAAAAAGCGGGTAGCTTCGATGTCGATAAAGTGGTGGCGGCTTCGCCAGGCATTGAGTTGAAGAATGCGCCTGAAGGCTACGTCAAAGTCCATGCCAATCATCATCTGTGGAGCAAAACACGGATTGGTCAGGCGCAAAAAGATGGTCAGTTCAAGGTGGTCTATGAGTCGGAGCTGATTGAGCCGAATCCTTTCCCTAAGGGCTACCAATAAATCGCCGTCAGGTGATTGAAGGGTAAATCCACTTTGCAATCCTCGTTCCGGGCGGTGCAGTCGCCGCCCGGATATTCATGTGTACCGTTTGTTCCGTCAGGAGTCTTCATGGTCTCGCTATCCGAATTCGGCGCTATTTTTGCCATGCAGGGTTTTAACGGACTTTCCGTTTTTTGCGTGTTGTTACTGATGGCGCTGGGTCTGGCGATTATCTTCGGCCAGATGGGTGTCATCAATATGGCGCATGGTGAGTTCCTCACTATCGGCGCTTACATCACGTATTTTTTGTCGCAACTCACTACGCATTACGCTCCCTCGCTGCAACCCTATTATTTTTTCGCCGCCATCGTGCTGTCTTTCCTGGCGGCGTATGGCGTCGGTTATCTGACGGAATGGCTGATGATCAGCCGTCTCTACAAACGCCCACTCGATACGCTACTGGCAACCTGGGGCCTGAGCCTGATCATGCAGCAAACCTTCCGTTCGGTGTTTGGTGCGAAAGAAGTCAGCGCCACCTTGCCGGAATGGTTGATGGGCTCCTTCAAGCCAACTGAAAATATCGACATCCCTATCAATGGCGTGTTCATCATGGGTCTGACGATCTTGCTGACCGGCGGTATTTTTCTGCTGCTGTTCCGTTCGCGTTATGGCTTGCAGGTGCGTGCCACGGTGCAGAACCGCATCATGAGCGGCGCAGTCGGCATCAATACCCGCAAGGTCGATCGCAGCACGTTTGCGCTGGGCTGTGGCGTGGCCGGCATCGCCGGTGCGGCCTTCACCACTATCGGTTCGACCGGCCCTACCAGCGGTTCGCTGTACATCGTGGATACCTTCCTGGTGGTGGTATTCGGCGGTGCGCAAAGTCTGATCGGCACGATAACTTCGGCCTTTGCCATTGCACAGACGCAATCGACCGCCGAGTTTTTCCTGACCGGTTCCATGGCGAAAGTGCTGACGTTGTCGGCGGTGATTTTGATTCTGATGCTGCGCCCGCAAGGTTTGTTTTCAGCACGTTTGCGTAAGTAAGCTCACTGCCTTCTTCCGCACAACGACCAGCCCCTCTCTATTTGCACCAAGGCACAAAGGCTCAACATGAATTCTCTCTATCAAAAATTGCTGGGCGGGCGGTCCGGTGCCATCGGCACGCTGATCCTCGCGGTGCTGCTGCTGGTGGTGTTTCCGCTGCTATTCGATAGCTTTCGCCTGAATCTGGTGGGCAAGTATCTGACGTATGCCTTCGTGGCAGTCGGACTGGTGCTGTGCTGGGGTTACGGCGGCATTCTCAGTCTTGGACAGGGCGTGTTTTTTGGACTGGGCGGCTATTGCATGGCCATGTTCCTCAAGCTGGAAGCGTCCGATCCTATCAGTACCAAAATTCAATCGACGCCGGGTATTCCTGATTTCATGGACTGGAATCAGATCACCGAATTGCCGCTGCTCTGGCAGCCCTTCCATAGCCTCGGCTTCACCATTCTGGCGTTGATAGCAGTGCCGGTGTTGCTGGCTTTGATTATCGGTATCGCCATGTTCAAGCGACGTGTCGGCGATGTGTATTTTTCCATCGTGACGCAGGCAATTGCGGCCATCTTGTCGATTCTGATTGTTGGCCAGCAAGGTCTCACCGGCGGCATCAATGGCATTACCGATCTCAAGACCATGTTGGGTTGGGACATCCGTACCGATAACGCCAAGCTGATTCTTTATTTCATCAATGCCGGATTGCTGCTGGTCTGCATTCTGTTCGGTCGTTACATCCTCACTTCCAAGCTGGGACGTTTGCTGATGGCGATGCGCGACAAGGAAGAACGGGTGCGTTTTTCTGGTTATGACGTGGCCAGTTTCAAGATTTTCGTCTATTGCGTGGCGGCACTGTTCTCTGCCATCGGCGGGGCGATGTTCACTTTGCAGGTCGGTTTCATGTCGCCTTCTTTTGTGGGGATCGTGCCTTCCATCGAAATGGTGATTTACGCCGCTGTTGGTGGTCGCATGTCGCTGCTGGGTGCGGTGTACGGCACTTTGCTGGTCAACTTTGGCAAGACCTTTTTCTCTGAAACTTTCCCTGAACTGTGGCTGTTCCTGATGGGTGGTTTGTTCATCGTCGTAGTGATGTATTTCCCTAACGGTCTGGCGGGTTTGTATGACAGTTATGGCAAGAAGTGGCTGGCGTTTCTGCCACTGGGTAAATCGCGCAAGGCAGTGCAAGAGACGGAAGAAAAAGCGGCATCCGGTATTCCCCTTGATGGTGTCAGCCTGGAGGTGACGAAATGAGCAAGCCTATCGGATTCGAATCCACCGATCATCCGGTGCTGGCAATTGAAGGCCTGACCGTTTCTTTCGATGGTTTCAAGGCAGTCGATCAACTCAACCTGTATGTACAGCGCAATGAAGTGCATGTGGTGATTGGCCCTAACGGTGCGGGTAAAACCACGGTGCTGGATTTGATCTGCGGCAAGACGGCGGCGACCTCAGGCAGCATCCAGTTCAAGAACCTGGAACTGACCAAAATGCGTGAGCATGAAATTGTGCAAGCCGGTGTCGGTCGTAAATTTCAGACGCCTTCGATTTACGAAAATCTGAGCGTATTCGAAAACCTGGAGTTATCTTTTCCACGCGGTCGCAAAGTATTCGGCGCATTGGTTTTCAAGCGCAGCGCTGATGTGGTGGCGCGGGTGGAGGCGGTGGCGGCGGATATTTTTCTTCAAGAGCATCTTCATATGCAGGCCGATCTGTTGTCGCATGGGCAGAAGCAGTGGCTGGAAATCGGCATGTTGCTGATGCAGGAGCCTGAGCTGCTGATGCTCGATGAGCCAGTCGCCGGCATGAGTGTGTCGGAGCGTGAAAAAACGGCGGAGTTGTTGGGACGGATCAGTCAGGGCCGTTCGGTGCTGGTGATTGAACACGACATGGATTTCGTCAAGAGCATTGCGCACAAGGTAACGGTGCTGCATCAAGGGAAAATTCTGGCCGCCGGCAGCATGGAAGCGGTGCAGTCCGATCCGAAGGTGATTGAGGTTTATCTCGGTCATTAAGACTGAAAAACGCAGTCAGAGATTGAGTCGGAGATTCAGTCAGAGATGCAGTCAGACGTTATCCGATCTTTATATTTTTTTGGGAGTTCTCATGTTCAAGGTTGCGCATCTTGCTTCAGGTTACGGCCAGAGCCAGGTCATTCACGATATCAACCTCAATGCCGGCAAACAGGAAATCGTCGCCGTCATGGGACGCAATGGCATGGGGAAAACCACCTTGTTCAAAACCCTGATGGGGATTTTGCCGTCGCGTGATGGCAGCATCCAGATCGATGGTGTCGAGCTGACCAAAATGGAAAGTCATCAGCGTGTTGCCAGCGGCGTGGCCTATGTGCCGCAGGGTCGGATGATTTTTCCTGGGATGACGGTGCTGGAAAATATTCAAACCGGTTTGCCGGCGTCCGCGATGGGCAAAGTGCCGGAAGAACTTTATCTGCTTTTTCCTGTGCTTTACGACATGCGCACGCGCAAGGGTGGCAATCTTTCCGGCGGACAGCAACAACAACTGGCGATTGCCCGCGCTTTGGCGACCAATCCCAAAGTGCTTCTTCTGGACGAGCCGACTGAGGGCATCCAGCCATCCATCATTAAAGATATCGCCCGCAGCCTCAAGGAGATTCGCAAGATCCGCGAGCTGACCATCATAGTTTCCGAGCAGGTGCTGAGTTTTACGATGGAAATTGCCGACCGCTTTCTGGTCATCGACAAGGGACGCTTCGTTTATGAAAACACCCGGGATCAGGTCGATGCTGCAACGATCAGCAAGTATCTGTCTGTTTAATTTATCTGCTTAATTTCCAGTTGAGGTTTCAGCTGAGTTTTTCGGTTTGGTTTTTTTGTTGCTTATCGACGACCAGACCGGTGCAATCACAGGGAGCACTACATGAGACATGGTGATATTTCCAGCAGCAAAGATGCGGTCGGTGTGGCCGTCGTCAATTACAAGATGCCGCGTTTGCATACTCGCGAACAGGTGCTGGACAACGTCCGCAATATTGCGGCGATGGTGGTGGGGATGAAGCAGGGTTTGCCGGGTATGGATCTGGTGATTTTTCCTGAGTATTCGAGCCAGGGAATCATGTACGACCATGATGAAATGATGGCGACCGCCGCCACGATTCCCGGCGAGGAAACGGCGATTTTCGCCGAGGCTTGCCGCAAGGCGAATGTGTGGGGCGTTTTTTCATTGACCGGCGAGCGGCACGAAGAGCATCCGGCCAAGGTGCCCTACAACACGCTGATTCTGATGAACAATCTGGGCGAGATCGTGCAGAAGTACCGCAAGATCATGCCGTGGACGCCGATTGAAGGCTGGTATCCGGGCGAGCAGACCTATGTGTCCGAGGGACCGAAGGGCTTGATGATCAGCCTCATCATTTGTGACGACGGCAATTATCCTGAAATCTGGCGCGATTGCGCCATGAAGGGCGCGGAGTTGGTGGTGCGCTGTCAGGGTTATATGTATCCGGCCAAGGAGCAGCAGGTGATGGTGTCCAAGGCCATGGCCTGGATGAACAATATTTATGTCGCGGTGGCCAATGCCGCCGGTTTCGATGGCGTGTATTCCTATTTCGGCCATTCGGCGATTGTCGGTTTCGATGGTCGTACGCTGGGCGAATGCGGTACCGAAGAAATGGGCATTCAGTATGCGGAGCTGTCGGTCACTGCGATCCGGGATGCGCGCCGCAACTGGCAATCGCAAAACCATTTATACAAGCTGCTGCATCGCGGTTACACCGGAAAAATCAATTCCGGCGAAGCGCCCGAAGGTGTGGCCGATTGTCCTTTCGATTTTTATAAAACCTGGGTCAACGATCCACAGGCGGCGCGACGTCAGGTGGAAGCACTGACGCGGACGACGGCCGGTACGGCGGAGTGCCCTATTCCCGGTATTCCTCATGGGCCGGCGACCTGATGCGATGGCTTGAGTGTATGACTTGATCTAATGATTTGAGTCCATGACTTTAGCCGATCACTTGCGCTGATGAAGGGGATCTCTGCTGCGCATTGTTTTTTTCTCTGCACTTTTCCGTTTCACTTTTTCGACACCGACCAGGAGTTACGAATGCAACATTTCAAAATCAAACCGGGCGTACCGTTGGCACAGCAAGCTGAGCTGGGACACAATCGCTGGCATCCTGATATTCCTTTTTTGTCCTCGGTTAAACCGGGTGAGTCCATCCTGATCGAATCGCTGGATTTTCTCGATGCGCAGATCAAGGATACGGATGATGTGTCCGATGTGCAGAATGTGGATCTGACCCGCGCGCATCCGCTTACCGGGCCTTTCTATGTGGAGGGTGCGGAGCCGGGCGATTTGCTGGTGATCGATTTGCTCGACATTAAACCGATTACGCCGGTGGGTTTTTCTGGTGTGTTCGCCAAGGAAAACGGCGGTGGTTTTCTGGCCGACATGTTCCCCAAAGCGGATAAGGCCATCTGGGACCTGAAGGGTTTGTATGCGACTTCGCGCCATATTCCGGGCGTGCGTATTGCCGGTCTGACGCATCCGGGACTGATGGGTTGTTTGCCTTCACACGATTTGCTGGCGGAATGGAATCGTCGCGAAGCGCCGCTGGCTGCCAAAGGTTTAGCGCAGCCGCCCGATCCGCTGACGGCGGTGTTGCGTGGTTTGTCCGGCCCTAAATTCGATGCGATGGCGAAAGAAGCGGCGCGCACTGTGCCGCCGCGTGAGCATGGCGGCAATACGGATATCAAGGATTTGTCGGCCGGTACTCGTATTTTCTTCCCGGTGTATGTGAAGGGCGCCGGTTTCTCGATGGGCGATTTGCATTTCTCGCAGGGTGACGGTGAAATTGGCTTCTGTGGCGCGATTGAAATGGATGGCGTCAGCCATGTCGGTTTCGATCTGATCAAGGGCGGCATGGCGAAATACAATATTACGTCGCCGATTTTCATGCCGAGTATCGTCAAGCCGCATTACGAGCAATGGCTGACCTTTGAGGGTATCAGCGTTGAAAACGGCGTTAACTATTACCTGGATGCGACCGTGGCTTATCGTCAGGCCTGTTTGAAGGCGATCGATTACCTGACGCATTTCGGTTACACGGGAAGTCAGGCCTACATGCTGCTGACGGCTGCGCCGGTAGAAGGGCGTATCGGCGGGATTGTGGATATTCCGAACTGCGCGTGTACGGTTTCCATACCGACGTCGATTTTCGATCAGGACATCACGCCCAAGGGCATGTTGAACGATAAGTCTTATTGGGGCAGATAGGAGCCGCTATGCCGATTTACGATATCCGATGCAGCCATTGCGATGGCATTTTTGAAAAGCTGCTGTCGATTAAAGCTCTGGACGGCGATATTGCCTGCACTTACTGCCAGCAGCCAACACCTGCAAAACCGATGTTGACCGGGGGACATGCCTTGAAATCGACGCAGCGCTGGACTCCTCGTAATGGCGCGGAGCAACTGGCAGGAATGGGTGCTGGTGGGCCGGGCGCACATGCCGGTTCGGCGCGTAGCAGTGTGCTTCACAATTGCAAGGGGTTTAACTGTAGCGTGTGTGATACCTGATGTAGTTTCGTCTGACTTTTGAACTTGCGTAGTATTTGACGCCGGTGGCATTACTTGCTGCCGGCGTTTTTTTATGGGCTGATTTATTAGCGCGTGATGCAAATGCCGCGCTGAGCGGTCCAATGCACGCTGGTGGCGCGCGCTTTTGGTATTCGGCTTTTTCCTTTTACTGCGTGTAGTCGTTCATCTTCGCTCAATGAATAGCATTGCCTGGCTTCGGTTTCTGGATGTTACGCATGCAGGGCGAAAATTGCCGGGATGCCGTATCATCCGGGTACTTCTATGCATCAAGGGTGCGCCATTAGCCCACGTTCCGCATTTCTCCCGATTGAATCCGACACAATGAATAAGCCCATCCTGCATTTTTCCCATGCCAATAGTTATCCGGCGGGTACTTATGGCTTGTTTTTCGAGCAACTGCGCACGCAGTACGATGTGCGCAGCCTGGCTATGCATGCGCACGATCCGCGCTATCCGGTCGATGATGGCTGGCGGGCGCTGACGCGGGAATTGATTGCTACGCTGACGACCAGCTATCGGGGTGTGCCGGTGATTCTGGTCGGGCATTCGATGGGTGGTTTGCTGAGTCTGATGGCGGCCAATGTCCGGCCCGATCTGGTGCGCTGCGTGGTGCTGCTCGATTCTCCTGTTGTGGCCGGTTGGCGTGCGGCGGCGCTGCGGATGATGAAATTGCTGAAAATGGAACGGTCTTCTTCACCGTCCCGGGTGTCGGCGCGACGGCGCACCAGTTGGCCCGACCGCGAGGCGGCCTATCAGCATTACGCTGGTAAGAAGGTGTTCTCTTCCTGGCCGCAGCAAGTTTTACGTGATTACGTTGAGCATGGGATGGGGCCTTCCCAAGGGGAGGTGCAGCTGCGGTTTCGCCGTGAAACCGAAACGCAGATTTATCAAACCGTGCCGCATCATTTGGGACGCATTGCGCGGCGACCGTTTCCGGTGCCGCTGGGTTTTGTCGGTGGGATTGATTCGGTTGAGTGTCGCTTGGCGGGGTTGGCCGCTACCCGTCGGCTGGCGGGAAAACATTTTGTGCAAATTCCGGGTGGTCATTTGTTTCCGATGGAGTCGCCGGTCGAAGCGGCACAGGCGACGATGGCAATGATTGGTGCATTGTTGCCCTCCTGAAATTCGGTGGATGCGGATTTTGCCGGGGTCGTCACGGCCTGCCTACAATCTGTATACACTCAGACTGTTGCATGTTGGTTAGGATTATCTGATTACTTTAATGTGCTGCGTAATGAAGTAATAAAGTAATGGAAGTAATGCGTAAGTAGAATTAATGCGTAAGTACTACGTGAATGCTGCAGTTCTTTTGTCTTGAGTGTGCCTTGCTCACGATACCGCATCAGATGTTTCGCTATACCGTCAATTACACCACCAGAGAGGAAGACATGAAAATTTTGCAGAAAATCATACGTCCGGCAATTCTCACCAGCATTTTGGCGTCGTCATTGATGATCGCCGGTTGCACATCGATGGGCATGAGTGCGCCCGCTAGTATCAGTTTGAGTGGCAGCCAGGAAGTGCCGGCTAAAACTACGATGGCCAGCGGTACCTCCAATATTACGGTTGCTGCTGATAAATCCGTGAGCGGCTCCATTACAACAGTGGGTCTGAACGGCACCATGGCGCATATCCATGAGGCAGCTGCGGGCAAAAATGGTCCTGTTATTGTGCCGCTGGTCAAAACAGCCGCCGACGGCTGGGCAGTTGCTCCTGGCGCCAAGCTGACCGACGCGCAATATGCCAGCTACCTGGCCGGTAATCTGTATATCAACGTGCATAGCGCCGCCAATCCAGGTGGTGAAATCCGCGCGCAATTGGTTCCTGCCAAGTAGTCATGGCAATATGGTCGGCGTCTTGCGCGCCGGCCAGTTAATCCATGCTTGCCGTTAATTGATGTAATTGCTCCCGAGATGCGTCTGGTTTGGGGTATAATTTCAATTTCCCGCACGTGCTGTTGAGCACCCATCGCAATGACCAAGTTTGTATTTGTCACCGGCGGCGTTGTGTCTTCCCTTGGTAAAGGGATCGCAGCCGCCTCTCTCGCCGCGATTCTCGAATCCCGCGGTCTTAAAGTCACCCTCATCAAGCTCGATCCGTACATTAATGTCGATCCCGGCACGATGAGTCCGTTTCAGCATGGCGAAGTTTTCGTCACGGATGACGGAGCCGAAACCGATCTCGATCTCGGGCATTACGAGCGCTTCATCACGGCTCGAATGCGGAAGGTCAATAATTTCACTACCGGCCAGATTTATGAATCCGTTATCCGCAAAGAGCGGCGCGGTGAGTATCTGGGTAAGACGGTGCAGGTGATTCCTCACATTACTAATGAAATCCAGGATTTCATCTATCGCGGCGCGGAAGGTTACGACGTTGCGCTGGTGGAAATCGGCGGTACCGTGGGTGATATCGAATCGCTGCCGTTCCTGGAAGCTGCGCGCCAGCTGGCTTTGCGCGCTGGTCGCCATTCTGCCGCTTTCGTGCATCTGACGCTGGTACCTTATCTGGCTTCGGCCGGTGAGCTCAAGACCAAGCCGACGCAACACAGTGTGCAAAAGCTGCGTGAAATCGGTATTTCGCCGGATGCGCTGCTGTGTCGCGCCGATCGTCCGATTCCTGACGATGAACGCGCCAAGATTTCGCTGTTCTCGAACGTTCATGCCGACGCCGTTATTTCGGTATGGGATGCGGACACTATTTATAAAATCCCGCAAATGCTGCACGATCAGGGTCTGGACGCGATCATTTGCGAGAAGCTCGACCTGCATCCGCAACCAGCCGATCTGGCCATCTGGACCAAGATGATTTATGCGCTGGAAAATCCCAAGCATGAAGTGACTATCGGCATGGTCGGCAAATACGTCGACCTGACCGAGTCATACAAATCTTTGACCGAGGCCTTGCGTCACGCTGGTATGCATACTGGTTGCCGCGTCAATATTGAATATCTTGATTCTGAAGTGATTGAATCGGTCGGCACCGACGGTCTTGCCGACTTTGACGCCATCCTCGTGCCGGGCGGTTTCGGCAAGCGCGGCGTCGAAGGCAAAATTGCGGCAGCACGTTATGCCCGCGAACATAAAATCCCTTACCTTGGCATCTGTCTCGGTATGCAAGTGGCTTTGCTGGAGTTTGCCCGTAACAAGGCCGGTTTGCCGCTGGCTAATTCAACCGAGTTTGACGCGGAAACCGAACAACCGGTCGTGGCGCTGATTGACGAATGGCAAAATCACGACGGCAAGATCGAGCGACGTGACGCCAATTCCGATCTGGGCGGCACCATGCGTCTGGGCGCGCAAACTTGTAGCGTGCTTCCTGGCACGCTGGCGTTTGAAATTTATGGCGAACAAGTGACCGAGCGTCATCGTCACCGTTTCGAAGCCAATAATTTCTATTTGCCTCGTATCGAAGAAGCCGGGCTGGTGGTTTCTGCCCGTACGCCGACCGAAAATCTGTGCGAAATCATGGAATTGCCGCGCACCGGTGCCGATCCGCATCCCTGGTATGTGGGCGTGCAGTATCACCCTGAATTCAAATCGTCCCCGCGCGACGGCCATCCGCTGTTCATTTCGTTTGTTACCGCCGCCCTGCATCATCAACAAATGCAGACCGCTGAAGGAACAGCATGAAACTATGTGGCTTCGATGTAGGCTTGGAACATCCCTTTTTCCTGATTGCAGGACCTTGCGTGATCGAGTCGCGCCAGATGGCCATCGATACCGCCGGCTGGCTCAAGGAAATGACGACCGAACTCGGCATTCCCTTCATCTATAAGTCTTCCTTCGACAAGGCCAATCGTTCTTCCGGTTCGTCATTTCGCGGGCTGGGCATGGACAAGGGTCTCGAGATTTTGGCGGAAGTTAAACGGCAACTGAACGTGCCGGTGCTGACCGACATCCATGAAATCGATGAAATCAAACCGGTTTCTGCCGTAGTGGATGTATTACAGACGCCGGCTTTCCTGTGCCGTCAGACCGATTTCATCCGCGCCTGCGCGCAGTCGGGCAAACCGGTCAATATCAAGAAGGGACAGTTCCTCGCCCCGCACGACATGATCAATGTGATGGACAAAGCCCGCGCCGCTGCACGCGAAGTGGGCTTGCCCGAAGATAATTTCATGACCTGCGAACGCGGTACTTCCTTCGGTTACAACAATCTGGTGTCGGACATGCGCAGTCTGGAAATCATGCGCGAGACCGGTGCGCCGGTCGTCTTTGACGCCACGCATTCGGTGCAGTTGCCGGGCGGGCAGGGTACAACTTCGGGCGGTCAGCGTCAGTTCGTTCCGGTGCTGGCGCGTGCCGCGATTGCCGTGGGCGTGTCCGGTATTTTCATGGAAACACACCCGAATCCCGCAGAAGCAAAATCCGACGGCCCTAACGCCGTACCGCTGGCACGCATGCAGGAATTGCTGCGCACCTTGCTGGAACTGGATCGTGTCGTCAAGCAGCACAAATTTCTGGAAAATGATTTTTCCTGAGCGAACTGATCGCAAGTTTTGTACCGTTTGGTTTGACGCCGTTTGAGGTTCCCGATGCGCTGCATCCGAACAACGACGATGTCTGGCCGCACAGCTACACCACCATAAGCCACACCACAATAAACAAATTAGCCTGGATAGGGAGATGTACATGAGTGCTATCGTTGATATTATCGGCCGTGAAATCATGGATTCGCGCGGCAATCCTACTGTCGAATGTGATGTGTTGCTGGAATCCGGCGTACTGGGCCGCGCATCGGTTCCCTCCGGCGCATCGACCGGTTCGCGCGAAGCGATTGAATTGCGCGACGGTGACAAAACCCGTTTCTTCGGCAAAGGTGTCCTGAAAGCCTGCGAACATATCAACACCGAAATTTCGGAAGCAATCATGGGCCTCGATGCCAATGAACAAGCATTTCTGGATCGAACGCTGATCGACCTCGACGGCACTGAAAACAAGGGCCGTCTCGGCGCTAACGCCATGCTGGCCGTATCGATGGCCGTTGCCAAGGCTGCGGCAGAAGAAGCCGGTTTGCCGCTGTACCGTTATTTCGGTGGTAGCGGCGCGATGCAAATGCCCGTGCCGATGATGAACATCATCAACGGTGGCATGCATGCCGACAATAACCTGGACATCCAGGAATTCATGATCATTCCGGTCGGCGCGCCCAGCTTCCGCGAAGCGATCCGCTACGGCACCGAAGTTTTCCATACGCTCAAGAAAATCCTGCATGAAAAAGGTTTGCCCACCGCTGTCGGCGACGAAGGCGGTTTTGCGCCATCAGTCGAAAATCACGAAGCGGCGATCAAGCTGATTTTGCAAGCGATTGAAGAAGCCGGTTACGAGCCAGGCACGCAGATCGCCCTGGGTCTGGATTGCGCCGCCAGCGAGTTCTACAAAGACGGCAAATATCAGTTGCAAGGCGAAGGGCTGTCGCTGTCGTCCACCGACTTCACCAATATGCTAGCCACCTGGTGCGACAAGTACCCTATCATTTCCATCGAAGACGGCATGGCCGAAAACGATTGGGAAGGCTGGGCTATTCTGACCAACGCGCTGGGAAAAAAAGTGCAACTGGTCGGCGACGACCTGTTCGTCACCAACACCAAGATTCTGCGCGAAGGAATCGACAAGGGCATCGCCAATTCGATTCTGATCAAGATCAACCAGATCGGTACTCTGACCGAAACTTTCGCCGCCATCGAAATGGCCAAGCGTGCCGGGTATACCGCCGTGATTTCACATCGCTCCGGTGAAACCGAAGATTCGACCATTGCCGATATCGCAGTGGGTACCAACGCCTTGCAGATCAAGACCGGTTCACTGTCGCGTTCGGATCGCATGGCCAAGTACAACCAGCTACTGCGCATCGAAGAAGACCTCGGTGATATCGCCAGCTACCCGGGCCGCTCTGCTTTTTATAATCTTAAATAAACGTCCCGTCCGGCTTATTCGCCGGACATTTTTTTGGATCTCCGGCGATGCGCGTGATCTTTTTCTGTCTGTCGATCTTGCTGGTGCTGATTCAATACCCGCTGTGGCTGGGTAAAGGCGGCTGGCTGCACGTCGCGGACATGGGCCGACAAGTCGAGCTGACCCACAAAAAAAGGGATGAACTCAAAGCCCGCAATGCTAATCTGCAAACTGAAGTCGAAGATTTGCAACGGGGTAAAGACGCGGTTGAAGAGCGCGCCCGTTATGAATTAGGCATGATCAAGCAGGATGAGATTTTTGTGCAGGTGCTGGAGATGACGGCCGGCAATGCTTCGGCAACGCCACCGATAGCACCCACGCCAGTGTTATCGCCAACATCAACGCCAGCAGCATCGAAGCTTGCTGCCACCCGGCCAAAACAATAGACGCGGCCCTGATTTATTCCGCCATGACGACCCGGTTTTTGCCGGCTTTTTTTGCTTTGTACAAGGCATCATCGGCGCGTTTGATCATCTCAATTTGCTGTTCACCCGGTTTGCGCAAGGCAACCCCGGCGCTGAAGGTAATGAGTAACTGCTCATAGTTGTGCATGAAAATCCGTCGCGTCAATTCACGTTGCACACGGGTCACCGTCATCATTGCCTCAGCCGGCGTAGTTTCCGGTAGCAAAATCAGAAATTCCTCACCGCCAAAACGGGCGACCACATCCAGTTTGCGCAAGGTATCTTTAACCACCTGTACCAGGTGAATCAACACGCCGTCACCGGTATTGTGACCATGCGTATCGTTGAGTCGCTTGAAATCGTCCAGATCGAGCAGGGCAATGCACAAAGGCGTATTGCGCCGGTCGGCGTTGGCAATTTCACGTTCGAAACTATCGTCCAGTCCACGGCGGTTCAGGCTGCCGGTCAATGGATCTTCCCGTACCAGATTGCCCATTTGCTGTAATTTGACTTCCAGATCATGGATACGGATTTCTGATTTTTGTGCCTCCTGGCGCGCATCTATCATGTCGTCACGTGATTTCTTCGCATCTTCCTGAGCGGATTTGGTGGCCAGCATGATGTCATTGAGTACGCTATTGAGATCGCCTATGCTACCGGCCTTCGAGACCTTCTTGGACAGGCCCGTAATCGTGTCATGGTAATTGCTGGTGCTGGAGACGATGCCGCTGAGGCGGTCGACGAAAGTAAGCATCAGGTTCTTGACCGTGATTTTTTCATCCTCGATCGTCTCTTTGAGCAAGCCCTGTTTGTAGATAATTTCTTTGAGGGTCTTGGTCGCTTCTGCCAATGACTCCTGGCTGATCGGTCCTGAAATCAGATTTTGCACGGCAGTGATCTGGCCGCTCAGCCACGAGTCCTTATCCAGCAAACCGTGGATGTTTTCCAGCAGCAAGCGAAACAAACGCATCAGCAATTCATGCTGTTGCGCAATGTCGCCGGTCTTCAATTCAATTTGAAAAGTCAGGCGCTTGAGCCGGGTTGCCACTTCGTCCATGGCGGATTCGGAAAAGGCTTCCTTGAACTGATCGCCGATAGCACGCGATTCCAGCGCCAGTTCAGGCGCATCTTGCAGCAGCGAGGCAAGATTGAAATTGAGTACCCGCGACAAGAGGTCGCGCATCACGCCTTCTTTTTTATTGTCGCTGGCAAATTGCGGTTCGTTATCGGGTGCCAGGTTGCCATAAGCGCTGATGTTGCCCGGCTGCATGAATTGATTAACGAATTCGCTGAGTTGCGTGTTGTAGAGAACGAAATCACTATCATCGGCCGAATGCGCCAGACGTTGTCCTAGTCGGCCTGCTTCTCCCGGCATGCGCAGCAAGGTGGTCGCGAAGCCGGCCAAAACGGTTTCGGCACTGATGTTGGCCTTGCCACCGGCAATTTCTTCATACACATTCCGATAGGCATCCGGGGTCGGGGCCACACGGCGCGCCGCAAGCTGCTGAAAAGCCTCACGGGCGATATCGGCGGGGTTTTTTTGATGTTTCAATTTGGACATAGCAACCGGGCGGTGTTTTGATAATGAGGATTCAGGTGGGGAAACTGAAACTGCTTTGGATACTAATGATAACGGCTAGGACTATGTTCAAGGGCTAGGGATCATTCGGTCAACTGGTGGCTGATCGCGTAATGCGTTAACTCCGCGTTATGGCGCAGTTTCATTTTCAAGAGAATACGCGCGCGGTACATGCTGATGGTCTTGACGGACAGCACCAGCTCGGCGGCAATGTCGCTGACGGTTTTGCCTGAGGCAATCATGATCAGCGTCTGGTATTCCCGATCCGATAGCATTTCGTGCGCGGGTTGCTCATGATCCTGCCCGATCTGGTTGGCCAGTTCCTGCGCCAGTGACGAACTGACGTATTTGCGCCCGCCCGCAATCTGGCGCACTGCCGTTACCAACTCTTCCGTCGCGGACTGTTTGTTTAAAAATCCCGCTGCACCAGCCTTGAGTGAGCGAATGGCGTATTGATCTTCCCTGTGGATAGACAGGATGAGCACCGGCAAATCAGGGAATTCCTTTTTGACCTGCTTGAGCACTTCTATCCCGGTGCGGTCAGGCAGGCTGATGTCGAGTATCAGAACATCGGCCTTTGCAGTGCGGCATAGTTTGATGGCATCGAGGCCGTTGTCAGCCTGCCCGACCAGTATCAGATCCTTATTGTCCGAGCAGATTTGTCGCAAACCTTCGCGCACGACACCATGGTCGTCGGCGATGATTATGTTGATGCTGGCGATATTTTTTTTTGTCATGAGTGCAGGTGTCGCGCCGGCTTGGAATAGCGATAGAGGAGCTTCAATGATCGCTGGCAATTCATTTTAGCGCGACTTGCCCCATTGTTCGTACGTTCGGCTCTCATAAGAGTGGAATTCTTACGCACAGACGGGTTCCACTCGCTGTCGTGGGCGCTTGTTGCATCAATGTGCCACCAAGCGTAAGTACACGATGCCGCATGCCGCGCAAACCGCGTGACTGCGGGTTTTGCAGCGCCTGCGCCGAAATGCCGGTGCCATCGTCTTCAATCGTGAGCTGCAATTGCGCCCCATCAAGAGTCAGGTGTGCTTTGACCTGGCTGGCATGGGCGTGGCGGGCGGCATTGGTCAGCGCTTCGCTGAAAATCCGAAAGAGACTCATGGCGCGATGCGGCGCGAGGGTGATGTTTGAACCGGCGTCTGAGTCGCCCTCTAAGTCGGCATCTGAGTCGGCATCTGAGTCGGCCTCTGAGTCGGCCTCTGAATCGGTGCCTGAAATATCGCTGGTGAAGGAGCAGGGCAGTCCGCATTGACGCGTGAATTCAGAGGCGTGCCATTCCATTGCGGCAACAATGCCGAAATCCAGCATTGCCGGCCGCAAATCATCGATCAGACGATGCATGGAGGCCAATGCCGCATCGACCCGGGTATCGATTTGCGCCAGTCGTTCGTTCAGCATGTCGGAGGCTGTTCCTGCTTGCTCCAGGCCCTTGCGCAATTGCGCCACCGCCATTTTGATGGACACGAAATCGCCGCCGAGATCATCGTGCAGATCGTGAGCAATGCGCGCGCGTTCTTCTTCTATCGATTGTTCTGCGGCGACTGCTTCCGGCGTGAGCGGCAAGGCGTCGGTAAAAACAGAGGAAAGCGGCGTCATGGGAATGGGTCCGACAGAAGAGAGGATGTTGCGCACATGCATATCGCAAGAGGATGTGCTCAGTATAAGCGATGGTAGAGCAGCGTTTGCAGGGAGGAGGGCTGCGCTATGTTCGTGTGGCGTCATGGCTTCTCGCTGCCGGTTTCGCTGTGGGTCACGCTATTGATCCCATTTTCATCTTCGCGTAATTTCCATAGCCGCAAAGCGACATGGATTTCCAATGCGCGACCAGCCTCATTCCAGTTGCCGATGAGTGCATCGATCGCCTCCAGCCGCTGGCGAAAGGTATTGATATGGACTCCCAAGGCACTGGCTGCGGCGCGGGCGTTATGCCCTTTATCCAGATAAGTAAGCAGCGTGCGGGCAAGTTCGGTGCGACGCTGTTTATCGGCGTGGTACAGCTTGCCGAGCATGGCCGATAAAAAGGCATCGAGATCGGCTTCACCGCGTTTTTCAAACAGGACTGCATACAGCGACAGTTCCTGCTCCAGAAAAATCGCGCCGCTGCGCCCGAGCGCCGATGCAGTGGACAGACAGCGCAACATCGACTGATAGCTTGCAGGCAGTGCAGCAAGCTGCGTTTCTTGCCGCGAGAGAACGCCGGTTACAGGGTGCCGTATTTCCTGACTAAAAAACTGGTACAGAAACTGACGCAGCTCTTCTTGCACCGCCACACTTGAAATGAATACCATTGTGTCGTCAATCGCATCGCACAGGGTATGCCGCATCGGGCCGGCACTTTGCCATTTCCTCAGTAAATAAGCGCTTCGTTCTGCATTGATCTGCACCACAGCCAGATGAAAGGGCTGCGTTAAATCCAGTCCATGACGTGCGGCCTGCTCCAACAGTCGGGAAAGTTTCGCTTGCGGCTGGCTGAGCAAACCACGGAACAGCGCCGGAATTTCTTGCCGGGCCGCATCGTCCTGACGTTCTTGCGATAGCAGCACTACACCGGTGACCATCGAGCTGCGCTCCAGAATGCGCACTTCCACCTCATTGAGTTCGACCGGCGTACGGATAATCAAACCGCCCAGCAAGCCGCGATTGCCGACCACGGCAGAGACCCGACACACCTCCTCAGGCGTCGTCAATGCCGCTACCGAACGGCCAATGATGCGGCTTTCCATCATGGCCGCATGAATACTGTCCTGGTGCGCATGCAATAGTTTCTGCGATGGCGAACCGACCGCATGTGCTTCGCCCTTATCGGTCAACAGGCCTTTGCCCGCCACATGCAGCGTCTGCTCGCCTTCATCAATCACGGTGACGTCGCCGTTGAGCATGTTCGCCACCATCTCGCACAACTCCTTCAGACCACCGCCCTTGGCCACGAGCGAGGTGAGTTGTTCATGCGCTTCGGCGGCGATCAAGGTGCCCTCGGTTTGCTTCTTGAGGAGCGCATTGGCGTCGCTGACCTGCTTCAGTGCGACCTGCGTTTCCTGAAACAGACGCGCATTGTCGATGGCGACTGCGGCGTGGGCGGTCAGAGTCGAGAGGATGGACATTTCCCAGGCATCGTAAGCGCGCGCATAACGGTCGCCGACAAACAGCACGCCAATGACTTCCGCACCGGACAGCAGCGGCACGCCCAGAATGGAGACGATGCCTTCTTCAGTGACGGCCGCATCAATCGGATGCGTGTGCGCAAAACGGGGATCGGCCCGGTATTCGGAGGAACTGTAAGGTGTCTTGTTCAACGCCACATAGCCGCAAATGCCGATATCGCGGCCCACGCGTATCCGTTTGAATTTTTCTGAAAATGCCCCGTCGGTTGCGCGCACGTAAAAGTCGCCCTGTTCCCGGTCGATTACCGACAGATAGCCAACATCAGTCCCCATCAGTTTGCGTGCGCGGTGAACAATCGCCTGGAGTACATGATCGAGATCGCGAATGGCGGTCAGATCCTGTGCGGTCTCGATTACGGCGTTGAGTCCGCGCTCCCGTTGCTGATATTGCTCGAAGCGGGCCTGAATGGTCGTTGCCATTTGCATGCTGTGCAGCAGGAGCGGTTTGTTTTTCGTGTCTGGCGGCAATGCGTCCAGCCGCTGCTGCAAAGCCGAAAAGCTCGCCTTGTCGGCGTTCTGGTGCAGCAGGGCGAGGATGTCTCTTCCGAGTTCGTTTGCATTTTCTGGCGGCACATCGGCAATGGTTTGCGTCATGGTTTATTTTTCTTTCGATGTTTCCAGGGAGGGCTATGGCGATATTCCGAGCCGCGCTGATGGCCTGCTTCAGGGTAAATCATTATGAGACACAAAATAAGAATAAATATGGAGCTTAATGACATGGCAATGAGAAACGCCGACGATTAGACTCTTTCCCAACGCATCAGGCCAGACCATTTTCCGGCGACCGGCTTGTTCCACTCAGGAGACCTGTACATGAGCATCGATTCCCGATTACCCAATTTCCGCGCAATGGATCCCGCGCAACGCCTCGACGAAATCGTCGCCAAAGTCGGGCTCAATGCCGCAGAAAGAGCCTTGCTTGCCGACGCCGGCGGATTGCCGCTGGAAACGGCGAACGGCATGATAGAAAACGTGATCAGCAAATTTGAATTGCCGTATGCGGTGGCCGGTTATTTCCAGATTAACGGCCGCGACGTACTGGTGCCTATGGTGGTTGAAGAGCCATCCGTGGTAGCAGCCGCCTCGTTCATGGCAAAACTGATTCGCGAATCGGGCGGTTTTCAAACATCGAGTACCGGCCCTCTGATGCGGGCGCAGGTGCAGATCATGGGGCTGAGCGATCCTTTCGGCGCGCGACATGCCTTGCTCATGCACCGTCAGGAAATCATCGATATTGCCAATAGTCGCGACAAGGTGCTGATCGGTCTGGGCGGCGGTTGCAAGGATATCGAAGTCCATGTTTTTCCCGATACCGCGCGGGGAGCGATGGTTGTCATGCATCTGATTGTGGATGTACGCGATGCGATGGGAGCCAACACGGTCAACACCATGGCCGAAGCTGTTGCCGGACGAGTGGAAGCGATCACCGGCGGTAAAGTGCGGCTGCGTATTCTGTCGAATCTGGCCGATTTGCGGCTGGCGCGTGCCCGGGTGCAGCTCTCGCCGGAATTGCTCAAGAGTAAAGACTACAGCGGCGAAGAAGTCATTAACGGCATTCTCGACGCTTACACATTTGCCGCCGTCGATCCTTACCGCGCAGCGACGCATAACAAGGGCATCATGAATGGCATCGATCCTGTTATCGTCGCTACCGGCAACGACTGGCGTGCAGTGGAAGCCGGCGCGCATGCCTATGCCTGCCGAGGTGGCCACTACACTTCTCTGACGACATGGGAACTGGCAGCCAATGGTGATCTGGTCGGGACCATCGAAATGCCGATGCCGGTCGGACTGGTGGGCGGCGCGACGAAGACGCATCCAATGGCGCAGTTGTCGTTAAAAATATTGCAAACCACCTCCGCGCAGGACCTGGCGGAAGTAGCGGTCGCGGTCGGTCTGGCGCAGAATCTGGGCGCATTGCGCGCATTGTCCACCGAAGGAATCCAGCGCGGTCACATGGCGCTGCATGCGCGCAATATTGCGATTGCCGCCGGTGCCAAAGGTCAGGATGTGGACTGGGTAGTGCGTGAAATGGTGGCGGTGAAAGACGTGCGGGTCGATTTTGCTGTCAAGCTGCTGGCGGATCGTCAATAAGTAGTCCTGCATGAAGTAGTCCTGCATGAAGCAATCCTGTATGAAGCAGTCCCGTATGAATCAAGAGATGGACCATTCAATAATAAGGGGCGACCAGATCGCCCGCCCAAAGGAGATAACACATGAACCAGCCGCTTCATCCTGCCTTGCGTAGCACTCTGACTTCCTTTGCCCTTGCGGCAGCCACTTTGTGTCTGCTGTCCGGCCCGGCGCAGGCGCAGTCGCCGAGCGAGCCATTCCGCATCGGTTTCATCACCGATATGTCAGGACCGTACGCGGACACCGACGGCCCCGGTGGTACCGAAGCGATCAGGATGGCGGTGGAAGATTTCGGCGGCAGCGTTCTTGGCAAAAAAATTGAAGTCTTGTCGGCCGACCATCAAAACAAGGCCGATACCGCCGCCACCAGAGCCCGCGAATGGATAGACCTGCAAAATCTGAAGATGCTCATCGGTGGTGTCAATTCCGCTGCCGGGCTGGCCATGAACAAGGTCGCGCTCGACAAGAAACGGGTTTACATCAATGTGGCCGGTGCCAGCGCTCGCTTCACCAATGAAGACTGCACACCCTATACCATCCACTATGAATACGACACCGTGGCGCTGGCCAAGGGAACCGGCTCAGCGATTGTGGCGCAGGGCGGCAAGAGCTGGTATTTCATCGTGGCCGATTATGCGTTCGGCGCTTCCTTGTTTCAGGACACCGCCGAAGTCGTGAAAGCCAGCGGCGGTACGGTGCTGGGATCGGTCAAGCATCCGGCCAGTGCCAACGATATGTCGTCTTATTTGCTGCAAGCGCAGGCTTCTAAGGCGCAAGTACTGGGTCTGGCGAACGCCGGTTCGGATACGATCAATTCGATCAAGGCGGCACATGATTTTGGGATTACTAAAACCATGAAGCTGGCCGGTTTGCTGATGACGATCAACGATATTCACGGACTTGGGCTGACGGTGTCGCAGGGGCTGTTGATGACCGACAGCTGGTACTGGGATAAAAATGAAGCCTCGCGTAAATTCGCCAACCGTTTCTTTCTAAAAATGAAGAAAATGCCGAGCACGCATCAGGCCGCCGATTATTCAGCCACTTTCAATTACCTCAAAGCAGTGAAAACCATCGGCAGCGATGATGCCGATAAAGTTATGGCCGAGCTGAAGAAAATGAAACTCGACGATTTCTACGCCAAGGGTTATATCCGTCAGGATGGTCGCTACATCCACGATATGTACCTGATGCAGGTGAAGACGCCGGCAGAGTCGAAGAAGCCGTGGGATTACCTCAAGACGGTAGCGACGATTCCGGGTGAAGAAGCGTTTACCAAACTGGCCGATTCGAAGTGCTCGTTCATCAAGAAATAAATACCTCGCTAATGGATCAAGGCCGGACGCGTTGCTGCGTTCGGTTTTTTTTCGTCTCTATTAATAGTGCGACCTAATAGTGCGACCTCGAATGCAAGGCCTGATCACTTGGTATGGAGGGCAGGAAGGCATGACGACAGCGCAGCGGTACTTTTACCGTTCCAAATTCATCTGGCCTTGAATACCTCCATAATGTCGCCTGATTCATCACAAGAAAATATCCCCATGCCCTCCGCTTCACCGCATTCCTCCCTCCCATCCGCACCTCGCAGTGACAGCCTGATTATTCTGACGCTGGCCATCGGCTTTGTGATGGCCATGATTGACGTCACCGCTGTCAATGTGGCGCTGTCCGATATTGCCCTCGATTTATCAGTTCCGCTGAGCGGCTTGGTCTGGGTGGTGGACGGCTATACCCTGACCTTTGCGGCTTTGTTGCTCGCCGGCGGAGCATTGGCCGATCAGTTCGGTGCCAGGACCGCTTATCAGGCAGGACTGGCTGTTTTCCTGATCGGATCGATTCTTTGTGGCTTGGCGCCCGGCGGTAATTTTTTGATTGCGGCGCGTTTGCTACAGGGTGCTGGCGCTGCTTTATTCATGCCGAGTTCGCTCAGCCTGCTGACACATACTTACGAAGATGCCCGTGTTCGGGCGCGCATGTTGGGTATCTGGTCGGCGCTGGTCGGAGCTTCGTCGGCAATTGGACCGCTGGTGGGCGGAATACTGGTGCATGCCTTCGGCTGGCGTAGCGTGTTTTGGATTAATGTGCCGCTGGGCGTGTTGGGTATTGTGCTGGTCCGTTTGCTGATCGTGGCACCGCCGCCGCGGCCGAGGCCCTTGTCGCTGTTGAGTCATGGCATGGGCATGCTGATGTTGTCTGGCTTGAGTTTTGTGTTGATCGAAGGGCCGGTGCTGGGGTGGTTGTCGGTGCCGGTTCTGGCATCGGTGGCATTGACGGTCGTGTCGCTGGCCTCATTGCTGCATCGTGAACGCAGCGGTTCCCATCCTTTGTTACCGCGCGATTTATTTGCGACTTCCAGTTTTGCCGCGGCGAACGGCACCGGCTTTCTGATTAACTTTGCGGTGTTCGGCCAATTGTTCCTGCTTAGTCTGTATCTCACGCAGGCGCGCGGAGCCGATGCCTTGACCGCCGGTTTGCAGTTGCTGCCAATGATGGCGGCGTTTACTTTTGGTAATTTGTATTCGGGGCGTGTGTCGGCGCGACTAGGTATGCGGGTGCCGATGTTGGCTGGTTTATCCGTGGCTGTCGTGATGGCGCTTGGTTTGTCATTCGTAAAGACCGATACGCCTTACTGGATGCTGGTAGTCGGTGCAGTGCTCATGAATCTGGCCGTCGGTACGGCGATTCCGGCCATGACGACTACGGTGATGCAAGTTGCCGGACGTGCTCACGCCAATAGTGCGGCAGCGGCACTCAATGCCAATCGGCAGATCGGCGCGTTGGTTGGGGTGGCGTTGATGGGGACGATTCTGCACATGCAGCCGGAATGGAACGGGCGATTGCCGCTGGCATTCGGAGCAATTGCTGCCGCATATGCGGGTGCGTGGGTGCTGGTGTATCGCTTTATTCACGCTGCGAAGTTGGCGAAGTAGGGCAGGGTGCTTGTGCTGGCCGGTGGGTGTTTGGCTTTAGCGGTAAACGGTGGATAGGGTAGAAACTTCGCAAGGGGACTGGATTGCGGGCTATTTTCGGTACATCAATAATAAAAGTGAATAATGAAAAATCTCCTCGCTGGATTCCTCTTCCTGTTGTTGTGTTTCCCGGTCCTTTCTCATGCAGTAGGTAGTAGTGAACCTGACGAAGGGCAACTTTCTTCTCATGGCCATTACATCAATAAAAGCGGGCAGAGTGTTCACTCTCCTTCTAATAGTACTGACGGCAAGGTGCCGGTTGGTGCGAGCGCGCAATGTCGGGATGGCAGTTACAGCTTTAGTAAGCATCACAGCGGCACCTGTTCAGGGCATCACGGAGTGGCGCAGTGGTTGCCATGAAATGAATTTTTCAGTGTGGATTTCTTTGATGAAATGTCGAATAAAGCGTGGTGAGCGCCGTAAATTCAAGATCAGAGATGATGCGGTATTCGAGCTGGAGGGGCAGATCACTACCGCTTTGATACGGTATTAAGCAATAGATTAATCAGATATTTCTCAGATGCACTAAAAAATTCACATTTTAGGGTGGATGAAACAGGCTCTCTGCTTGCCTCAAACGACCAGATGCGCCAAAATCTGTGTCGGCATCGCATGCTGTGCATCAAACCATTTCCGAAGTATTTATCTCATCTTTGAAGGTATTCAATGAATCGTTTAGAACTCGCCGAAGTAATCTCAGAAAAACACGACTTGTCGAAGGCTGAAGCGGCCAGAATTATTGCGACCGTTACGGAGACGATTGTGGCGACGGTTAAGAAGGGCGGCACTGTTGGTATTGTTGGTTTTGGCACTTTCAAGCAAGTGGGCCGCGCAGCGCGTTCCGGCTTCAACCCTAGCACCGGCGCGAAGATCAAGATCCCGGCAGCAAAAGTTCCGAAGTTCGTGGCAGGCGCCGGCTTCAAAGATGCAGTGGACCCAAAAGCCGCAAAGCGCAGAGCAGGTAAGTAATTTCTCATCGCGTATGGCGGCAAAGCCATGCACGATGATGACGGCAAGCCGTTGCTGGTAATGGCTACGTTAAGAGACAGGGCGACAAGCGCATATCGGCGCATGTCGCCCTGTTTTGTTTATGGCGCATCGTGAGTGTGATGAGTGTCATGAGCAAATAGCTGCCAGCCGGGATGCGTGCAAAATGCAGGCGTAAAAAAACGGGCTGGCGTACAGAACGCAAACCCGTTAATCAATCATTTGAAATACCCATGCCCCGGTTAAGGCGGCAGTAAAACTTGTGTCAGTCAATTTTTTCGCATTACCAAAAGACAAAGGGGCCCATCTTGCGATGGACCCCTTAACGTCTGGTGCGGCTGGCAGGAATCGAACCCACGACCCCTTGGTTCGTAGCCAAGTACTCTATCCAGCTGAGCTACAGCCGCGAAAGACAAAATTATAGTCTGCTTCCGCCAGGAATGGAAGCGATATGTTGAAGATTAAACATATTTATATCGATTAAGGCCATGCGAGTGCGGCGGAGCTGGTTTTAACCCCTCAACCCCTCAACCCCTCAACCCCTCAACCCCTCAAACCCTCAAACCCTCAAACCCTCAAACCCTCAAACCCTCAAACCCTCAAACCCTCAAACTCTCAAACCCTCAAACCCTCAAAAGGGATGGCCAGCAAGCGAATTCACGGGAAAAAGAAATCGGACCGAGCGGTTCTATGGCCCTTCATGCGTAGATTGCTGACCATTTACAAGTTTTGCAATCTCAGTGCAGTTCAATTATCTGCTGCAGCTGGTCCGCATGATCAAGTCCAATCTATCACCTCCGTCAAGTCAATCTCCTTCTAATCCGCTTCGTCATTGGTCGTTTTGTAGTTTGGTTTGTAATTTCGCGATTTTCATTCCGCATTCGCTTTTCAATTTTGATGTGACCTTAAATCTCGAGGATGGGGCGCTCGCGAATCATTCCCATATTCGCGCCAGTGTCGATTTTTAGCGGGAAAGACAGTCCCGCCATGATCCCAAACGTAAATCCGGGAGTCAGGTGGTCGCGAAAACTTTATCCGACCATCAATTATGGCAAATAACAATATTTAATTTAAATATTTAATTTAAACAATTAAATTACTTATTTGCTGTTTTTGCTGTTATTGTTCGCTCGCACCATTGATTTTTGCCGAATTACAGGAAATTAGACTGCGGCGGTGTTTTTGGCAGGCGTATCCCGTCAGGCAAATAAATCTGGCGGATTTGATCGATAAAGCACAACAACTGGAGTCCATCATGGCCCTTGTAAAAAAGTTTTCCCATTCAAACGCGGCTTCCAGTTCGGAAAACGTCAAATCCAACGCCAATGCCGCCGGTTCCATCCGTGATGCAGAAGCCCAGCGTCGCAAGGCGCGCACCATGGCCAAGCAACAGCAGGCGGCTGAGCGCATTGCCGCAGCGACCAGCGAACTTTCCTCGGGAATCAATGAGGCATCTTCCGCAGCAGAAGTTCTGAATCGTTCATCGGGTCAAATTGCGTCGGGCGCGGAAGAAGCTTCTGGTGCCGCTCAGGAATCGCTGGCAGCGCTCAAGCAAGTCGAAGGCGCGATCGCCCGCCAGTTGCAGAACGCAGATATCAGTCAGACCAAAGCAGAAGCCGTCATGATTCTGGTTTCCCAGATCAACACCGAAGTCACCACGCTCATTGCCAACATCAGCGTCGCGGCAGAACGTCAGGGCGCTTCCGTCACCATGGTGACCGAGCTGGAAAAACAAGCCGCCGACATTGGCGATATCGTCAAAGCAGTCGCACGCATTGCCGACCAAACCAATCTGCTGGCGCTGAATGCCGCGATTGAAGCTGCGCGCGCAGGCCGTCATGGCAAGGGATTTGCTGTTGTCGCGGACGAAGTACGCACACTGGCAGAAACATCAGAAAAAAGTGCCAAACAGATTCAGGAACTGGTGGGGCAAATTCAACTGGAAGTCAAAGGCATCGCAGAAGGTATGGGTTCGTCGGTCGAACGCGTGTTAAGCGAAGTGGAAAACGGCAAGCGCATCACCACGCAACTGGAACAGATTCGTATTGACGCGATAGAAATCGTCGGCGGCGTTCGTGAAATCGCTACTGGTGCATTGCAATCAACGAATGCCGCGAAACAATCGCTGAAGGGATCGGAAGACATTGCCGCCGCAGCAGAAGAACAATCCGCTGCCGCCGAAGAGTCCGCCAAGACGGTCGCTCAACAAAGTCAGGCACTGGCCGAGTGCGAACAATCCGCGCAAAGTCTGGCCGAACTGGCAGAAGATTTAAAAAATTCCACCGACGTGGCAAAGAGCGCCGAAGAAGTGGCTTCAGCAGCAGAACAGTTGTCCTCCGCGGTTCAGGAAATCAGCCGTTCCGGCGCGCAGATCATGTCCGCTATCGATCAGATACTCAAGGGCGCACAAGTGCAGTCGGCAGGAACCGAAGAAGTGGCAGCGGCTATTTCTCAAATTGAAAAGGGCGTTGAAGTTGCTCAGATGCGCGGCAAGGCCAGCGGTGAAAAAGTGATTGCGATTAAAGCCCTGCTGGATGTCAATAAAACCAGCATTGACGGCCTGATCGAAGGCATTTCTTCTTCCGTGGATGCCTCGCGCGTCAGCCTCAAGCAAATCAAGGCACTGGAGCTGGTATCGCGCCGGATCGACAAAATTGTCGACGCCATCACCACCGTATCAATACAAACCAACATGCTGGCCGTCAACGGCTCCATTGAAGCCGCGCGCGCCGGCGAATTCGGCAAGGGCTTTGTCGTGGTCGCTACCGACATTCGCAATCTGGCCGAAGATTCCGCAGAAAATGCCGACCGCATCAAAGACCTGGTCAGCGCCGTGCAAGATCAGATCGGCATCGTTGGCCGCGACCTGGATGAAATAATGGCCACCGCGTCAGGCGCAGCAGAAAAAGCCAAAACCATTACGTCCAGTCTGGTCGCCATCGAAACCGATATTGCCGCGGTCGATACCGGCACCCGTGAAATTCTGGGCGCTGCCAATGAAATCGCCTCTGCCATTACGCAAGTCAAAACCGGCGTCGATCAAATCTCGGCTGCCGCGCAACTGGCTGACAAGCTGGCAAACGAAGCTGCGACTGTGGCGCAGCAACAGTCCAAAGGTGCGGAACAACTCTCTGCAGCCGTTGAGGAAATCGCCTCTCTGGCCGATGAATTGCAAAGCGCTTGATGTTCCCATCTGTGACACCAGGAGACTGCCATGAGTGATGAACAGCTGGAAAATGCGCAGGACGAAAACAGCCGCATGAGCGTGAGTTTGGAAGAGACAGATTCCGCTCCGGCAGAGAGTTTCAGTGATATCCATCAGTTTGTCACCTTCATCGTTGGCGATGAGGTATTTGCTGTGGATATGGCTCCGGTTCAGGAAATCATCCGTGTTCCTGACATCGTCCGCGTTCCCTTGTCGCCGCCTACGCTGGAGGGGCTGGCCAATCTGCGCGGGAAATTGCTGCCTATCATCAGCCTGAGCCGCATCTTCGGGTTCCCCGAGCGTGCGTACGACGATGCCACGCGCGCCGTCGTGATCGACCAAGGTGCGCAATCACTGGGCTTTGTTGTGGACCGCGTCGTGAGTGTGGTCGGCGTTGATCCTCGGCATATCGAAGGCACTGAATCCATCAGCGCCAATATCAACACTGACCTGGTCTCCGGCGTACTCAAGGACATCAGCGGCTATCCGATGATTATGGTGCTTGATTTCGCCAGGTTGATTGTGCGGGAATTCAGTGATGCCGGTTCCCGTTCCGACAAGCAAATAAACGATAGTCACGAGCAATCCGAAACCGACGCCACGGTGGAAGAAACAATCAGCGACGAACTGCATTTGGTGAACTTCGAAGTGGCCAATCAGGAATATGCCATCGCGATTACGGATGTGCAGGAAATCGTGCAAGTGCCGGAACTGATTGTGAAGGTCCCCCATTCCGAATCGCATGTTCTGGGAATCATGACCTTACGCAACCGGCTACTGCCGCTGGTATCGCTGCGTCGCATGTTCGGCTTACCGAACCGCGAAGTCGATGAAAGCAGCCGCATCGTCGTCGTGGCACTGGGGGCGGATTCCGTCGGTGTAGTGATGGACAGCGTCAATGAGGTACTCAGTGTGCCGCTGTCTGAAGTCGATCTGATGCCAGGCATGCTCGCCCGCGAAGGCAACTTGTCGGAAATAACGCAAATCTGTCGTCTCGACGGTGGCAAGCGCTTGGTTTCCATCTTGTCGGTAGGCAGCATGTTTCGGCACGCCGCTATCAAAGAAGCCCTTACTACGGTAGACACCATGAGCGATGAACAAAACATTGATGAAAATGAAACGCTGGGCGACGTCGCCGTAGAGGACGAAGAACAGGTCGTCATTTTCATGCTGGGCAAGGAAGAGTTTGGCGTTCCAATCGACAGTGTGCAGGAAATTGTGCGCGTGTCGGAATCCTTGACCCGGGTGCCAAAAGCACCGCCGGAAGTCGAAGGCGTCATCAACTTGCGCGGTGCCGTGTTACCCGTCATGGATCTGCGTCGTCGCCTTGGCCTGGAACCTTTGCCGCGCACCGATCAGCAACGCATCATGGTTTTTCTGATTGAAGGCGTGCGCACCGGCTTCATCGTCGATTCGGTGTTGGAAGTCTTGAAAATTCACAAAGCCACCATTGAAGCCGCACCACGTCTCTCCAGCACGACTTCGCAATTGCTGGCGCGTATGGCCAATCTGGAAAAACAAAAACGGATGGTGCAGTTGCTCGATCCGTCTCATCTGATTGAACAGCCAGAACTGGAGGCGCTGATTCAATTGGCCGCAGCGTAACTTCAGGTCTCGACCAACATGATCAAACTTCTCATTGTGGATGACTCTGCCCTGATGCGTCGTCAACTGACGATGTTGTTTGAGGCCGAACCGGACTTTGAAGTGCGTAGCGCACGCAACGGGCTGGAAGCGGTTCAGGAAAATCTGGAGTTCGAACCGGATGTCATGACACTCGACATCAACATGCCCGCCATGGATGGGTTAACTGCTTTGTCGGTCATCATGCAGCAACGTCCTTTACCGGTCGTCATGATTTCGTCACTGACAGAGAAAGGCGCTCTGGCTACCTTTGAAGCCCTGAATCTGGGGGCGGTCGATTACGTCGTCAAACCCGGCGGCACGATTTCATTATCGATTACCGATATTGCCGAACAGGTCGTCGATAAAGTCCGCGCCGCCAGTCGGGCGCGACTGAAACAAAAAGGGGTCAAAAAAATTGCCGCGCCAGTGATGGACCGGGCCCTTCCTGAAAGCTCCTTTTCCGCACGGCGCGCGAATATCGGAGAAGGTCTTGTCGTGATCGGTGTTTCCACCGGAGGACCCAGCACGCTGGAAATGATTTTGCCGACACTGCCCGCCGATTTTCCATGGCCCGTCGTGGTAGCGCAGCACATGCCGGGCAGCTTCACCCAATCGTTCGCCAACCGCATGAATGATTTGTGCGCGCTACAGGTGGTGGAGGCCAACAAGCCAATGACACTGGAAGCGGGCACGATTTATATCGGCAAGGGTGGTGCCGATGTCCTGGTTGTCCGGCGCAATGGGAAATTGAGTGTGATTCCGAAACCTGAAAACACCGATTTTTTGTGGCACCCATCGGTTGAGTTATTGGGTCGCTCGGCTTTGGAGCATGTGCCAGCGACGCAGTTGCTGGGTGTCATGCTTACTGGTATGGGGTCAGACGGTGCCGCAGCGTTTGCAGAAATAAAGAAACGGGGCGGTCGTACGATTGCTGAATCTGAAGATTCGGCAGTGGTGTTCGGCATGCCTGCCGAACTGATTAAGCGCGGCGGTGCATCGATGACCCTGCATGCTGAAAAAATCGGAACCCAGATCAATTCCTGGCTTCCTGGCTGAACAAGGAGAAAACATGGCTTTCATAAGACAACCTACTGTCGCTGTCGCATCCAGCGAGAACCGGGAACAACGCGAACAAGACCGGGATGTTACGTCGCTCATGACGCAATTGCAGGATAGCGATCCGGCCGTTCGTCGTTGGGCCGCACGCGATTTGTCGTGCGCGCCAGAGGCAACTGCGGCGCTGGTGGCGCAGTTGTATTGCGAAACCGATAAATCGGTACGACAAGTGATCCTGACCAGCCTGACCCGACTGGGCAATGACATTGCTGTCGCCGGACTGGTGAGCTGGTTGCGCAGTGAAGATACGGAAATGCGCAACGAAGCCATCGAAGCCATGAAGGTGCTGACCGACGAAGTCGCCCCCATCATGAGTGGCTTGCTGATGGATGACGATTCCGATGTACGCATCATGGCCATCAATGTTCTGGAGTCATTGCGACACCCCGATGTGGAACAGTGGCTGATTGAGGTCATCGAGCGCGACTCTGTGGTCAATGTCTGCGGTACGGCGCTCGATCTGTTGAGTGAGCTGGGTACTGTCGCATCAAAGGATGCGGTGTTGCGGCTCAGGTTGCGCTTTGCAGACGAAGCTTACATTCAGTTTGCTGCCAACCTGGCGCTCAAGCGAATTGGGGAGGCCTGAGCAGACTATGGCGACCATTTTGATTAGTGACGATGACTTCAAAAAATTCCAGGAATTTTTCTATCGTAAAACCGGAATTCAGTTCGAAACGTCGAAGCGTTACTTTGTAGACAAGCGGCTGGTCGAGCGGATAAACGCGACTGGCAATGACAGTTTCCGCAGCTACTTCACTTTTCTCCGTTTTCAGACCTCCGGCGTGGAATTGCAGGCCCTGGTCAACCTGATGACGGTGAATGAAACCTATTTTTTCCGCGAATCTTATCAATTCGACTGTCTGGTCAATGCTATTTTGCCGGAAATTGTCGCAGGGAAAAAAGACCGTTCACCGATACGGATCTGGGTCATTCCCTCGTCGTCAGGTGAGGAGGCCTATTCCATTGCCATTTCCCTGACCGAGCGCTGGGCCGGCATTAACGACTGGGATGTGGAAATCATTTCTTCCGATATTGATACCGGCATTCTTGAGCAGGCGCGAAGAGGCATGTATTCAGCGCGTTCGATAAAACATCTTCCCAAAGCCTATTTTCTGAAATATTTCCGGCAGGTTGACGATCAATTCCAGCTCAGTGCAGACATGCGCAGCGCGGTCGAATTCACGCACGTCAATCTGATGGATCCGAAGGACGTACGTCCTTATCGCAATTTCGATGTGATTTTCTGCCGCAACCTGTTGATTTATTTTGACGATGTTTCCCGTAAACAGGCAGCGGAAACTTTCTACGATGCACTACGGCCGGAAGGCTTCATCTGTCTGGGACATTCCGAATCCATGAGCCGCATTTCTTCGCTCTACAAGATTCGTAAATTTTCAGAGGCGATCGTCTATCAAAAACCTGGGGATGGAAAATGAAACGTATTTTAATCGTCGATGACGCCGCCACAGTTCGCCTGTTTCACCGCACCATCCTCGAAGAGGGCGGTTACTTTGTTGATGAAGCGATCAATGGCATTGAGGCCCTGGAAAAAGCGCTAGTCAATCCCTACGACCTCTATCTGGTCGATGTAAACATGCCCAAGCTCGATGGCTATGCCTTCGTGCGCGAACTGCGAAGTCATCCGATGCTGCCGCAGGCACCGGCAGTGATGGTGTCGACCGAAGCCAAGACCAGCGATCAGAACAAGGCATGGGAAGCGGGTGCCAATCTGTACATCATCAAACCCGCCAAGCCGGAGGTTCTGCTCAGGCATGTGCGCTTATTGCTTGGTGAGGTTGGGATATGACAGCGATCCTTCAACAATTCTTGTCGGAAGCGCACGATTTTCTGGAAGGCATCAGCGAAAAACTGTTGCAACTGGAAAGCGCCCCTGCGGATGTCGCTTTAATGGCAGAGTTGTTTCGTTTGGTGCATACCCTCAAAGGCAATTGCGGACTGTTCGATTTCCCCGAAATGTCACGCGTTCTGCATGCGGCTGAAGATGTCATGGCCGTGGTGCGGGATGGAGATCTGGAGTTTAGCCAGCAGCTTGCGGATTGTCTGCTCGATGCGTTGGATTTCGTCAATATGCTGGTTGACGAAATCGAAGCCAGTGGCGAGAGCAGTTCTGCTCATGCCAGCGCATCCGCCAATCTGGCACAAGCGCTGCGCAAGCTGATTTCTCCGCCCACCGGAAGCGAGCAAGTGGAGAGCAACATTCCGGTTCTGCAACGCGCACCGATGCAAGACATTAACGGGGACACCATGCCCCTGGCCAACGTACCCGAAGCGTTACGTATGGCGTGGTATCGACAAGCGATTGCCGGAACGCACTTATGCAAAGTGAGCTACACGCCGGAAGCGGAATGTTTTTTCAAGGGAGAAGATCCGTTTTATCAAGCGCGCCAACTCCCGGGCATCTCCTGGTTGCGCGTGACAAGCCTGCAGCCAGAGGTGCCGCTCGCTGCGCTCGATGCCTACTGCTGCACGCTACAGTTTGAAATCATCAGTACGGCCGGACGCGCCGCCATCGAGGAGCATTTTCGCTATGTTCCTGAGCAGATTGAGATCGTTGATTTATTACCGCATTTGTTTGTACATCCTTCCGGCGAGCAGCCGCATGAATCCGGCGAAGATGAATTCGTCAGTGGTGCTATCAGCTGTCTGGATCAAGGCGATGTCGCGAATCTGGAGCGCGAAGCCCGCATCTTGCTCGCGTATTCACCCGATGCGCTGTGGTGCAGTTCCGCATTGCGCTGGTTGCTGCTGATTATTGAATGCGAACCTGACAATCATCATGCGCTGCGTGCTGTCATCAGTTCTTTCCGCGCATTTGCCGCACTGGCAACAGTCAAGCCGACGATTGCAGAGAACGACAATGCCATCGTAGATACCGTTATTGCCGCCCAGCTTGTCGTACTCACGATGTCGGATGCGGTTGCCTGGTTACCGGGCCGGCTCAAGGCGGTTGTCGCCACATTGACGGCTTGCTATCGCAGTACTGGCAGGGAAGCCATGTTGCCGGGACTCAACGAGGCACTGGAGCAAGCCTTGCTGCAATCGTGCAGCACACCCTTGCGCAATTGGCTCACGCCAGTAGTTCCTGCCATAAGTGTTGATGCCACATTGTCGCCGTTGCCGACGAGTCAGGCAACGCCGCCAGCGTCCTCAGTCTCATCGGTCTCAGCAGTTTCAGCAGTTTCACCCGGGCCATCCACATCGGGCACCGAGGGCGAAGCCAAATTCGGCCGGCGTAGCGAAGACAGTTCCAGCAGTGTCAAAACGCTGAAGGTCGATCAGGAAAAAATAGACCGCCTGATGAATCTGATCGGCGAAATGGTCGTCGCGAAAAACGGTTTGCCTTATTTGGCCAGCCGCGCAGAAGAAGTGTTTGGCGTGCGCGATCTGGCGCGTGAAATCAAGAGCCAATACGCGGTGATCAACCGGATTGCCGAAGAAATGCAAGACGCCATCATGCAGGTACGGATGATGCCAGTGTCGTTTGTCTTTCAGCGCTTTCCCCGTCTGGTACGCGATTTGTCGCGCAAGCTGGGCAAGGAAGTCAGCCTGGTGCTGGAGGGCGAAGATACTGAAGCGGATAAAAATATTATCGAGGCCCTGGCCGATCCCCTGATTCATATCGTGCGTAACAGTCTGGATCACGGACTTGAGTTGCCGCAGGTGCGGATCGCTGCCGGCAAACCTGCGGAAGGGCGACTGCTGATTCGCGCTTCGCAAGAAGCTGGCCGGGTCATCATTGATATCAGCGACGACGGCAAAGGCATCGATCCGGCGATCATTAAGCGCAAGGCCTATGAGAAGGGCCTGATCGATGAGGCGACACTGGAACGCATCAGCGATCAGGAAGCCATCAACCTGGTGTTTGCTGCGGGATTTTCCACCGTCGATGTGGTCTCTGATCTTTCAGGACGCGGCGTAGGAATGGACGTGGTGCGCATGGCAGTTGAACAGGTCAATGGCAGCGTGAGTCTGGAAAGCGATCTCGGCAAGGGAACGCGCCTGCGCCTCTCATTGCCGCTATCGATTGCCGTGAGCAATGTGATGATTGTTGAGTCCGGCAAGCAAATATTCGGCATACCGATGGAGATGGTGGTCGAAACGGTACGCATACCCAGTACGTCTATTCACACTATCAAGACACAACAAACGGCGGTGCTGCGCGGACGTATCGTGCCGCTGCGTTCACTCAATACTTTACTGGCAACAGACCAGCCCCAGCGTCCTAACGATGATGATGAACTTGCCACCCTGGTGATTCGCCTGCAAGGCGAACACGTCGGCATCGTAGTCGATGATTTTCGTGGAGTGGTGGACATTATTCTCAAACCGATGGGTGGCATTCTGGGCTGCATGCAAGGTTATGCCGGTTCCGCTTTGCTGGGTGACGGCTCGGTGCTCATGGTGTTGAACCCCAAGGAGTTGCTCTGATGACGATCCGTTACGAAACCGATAGCGTCTTTTTTGAAGATGCCATCAGCGTCGATGATGCTGAAAATTTACTGCAGTGGTTGCAGGAAAATCCACAAGCCAAGGCTGATTTTTCTGCCTGCATTCATGTGCATGCCGCCAATCTGCAAGTACTGATGGCGGCGCACATTCAGGTAACCGCATGGCCACGGGATGACACGTTGAAGATCTGGTTGGAATCCGCCTTCGGCGCAAAAAATTAAGGAAATGAAATGACCAAGACCATCATGATCGTTGACGACTCGGCCACCATGCTGATGAGTTTGAGAAACAGTCTGGAAATATCGGGATTCAATGTCATTTCCGCCAGCGACGGTGTGATTGCCATGAGCACCTTGCAGGGCGGCGCCAAGCCAGATTTGATTATTACCGACATCAACATGCCGAACATGGGCGGTATCGAATTCATCGGTAAGGCGCGTGCATTGAGTGGCTTTCGCTTCATCCCGATTCTGGCGCTGACGACGGAAAGTCAGCAAGGGAAAAGGGATGAGGCCAAAAAGTTAGGTGCTACCGGCTGGCTGGTCAAGCCGGTGAGCACATCAGATTTGGGAAAAATCATCAAGCAGGTCTTGCCAGGAGCATGAACATGAACTTTTCATCTGCCGCCTGGCCGCCATCGGCAGGGCTTCTTTTACAGAGCTGGCGTGATAAAAGCGCCCTGATCGGATGGGGCAAGTTCGTTGTTTCCGGGGCCTTGCTGGCGATGATTCTGTCTCGTTTTTTGCCATCGTATTATTTTCAGACGCTGGATCAATGGATAGGGCGACCCGGAGACGCCTTGCTGGCTTTGGCCATGCTTGTCTTGAGCGGGTTTGTATTCGACGCATTTTTTCGGCGCGGTCTGACTGTGCAGAAAAAACCTTCTTTGGGGCCGGTCTTCGCTCCGTCTTCGGCCATTCTGGATGACCATCTTTTGCTTGATCAGGAAATTGATAACAAGCTTGGCGAAGTGATTGGCGACACCGAAGATTCTGCGTTGGCCATCATCAAAAATATTCGCAAACTTTACGATACGGCGAATGTGGTGGTCAACTATCTGGACAATTCGAGCGTGCATGGAAGCGATATTGGTAAAGAGATTCATCAAAGCGTGACTCATCTCTTGGATCTCGGCACCTTCATTGAGCAGTTGCCTGAAAAAATGGAGCGCGATTTACTTAATGTGCAACTGGTGAGAAAAGAAATCAAGGAACTCTACAGTCTGGTCGATGCGGTACGTTCGATGAGCATGCAATCCCACTTGCTGGCGATCAATGCGGCTATTGAAGCCAGTCGCGCAGGGGCTTCTGGCGCGGCTTTTCGGGCTGTTGCGGTGGAAATGCGGGTGCTGGCATCGAACTCCAATGAGGTGGCAAAACAGATTAACGCCGGCTTGTCGCGTGCGCGCCATGTGGTGGAAGACAGCATGGCCTTGAGCATAGAAAAATCGTCGCAGCACATAGGTCAGGTTTCCGATGCCGCCATTTCCATCCAGAAACTGCAAGACAATTTTGAAGATATGGGGCAGTACTACAAGACCCGTTTTGCCGTTGTAAGCAAACAGAATCACGATTTGAGCCGCGACATTGCTGATGCTCTCGGGCAGATTCAATATCAGGATGTGGTGCGTCAGTGCATAGATCGCATCCGGGGAGCGATCGGTCAGCGCAATAATTTTTTTCAGGAAGCCTTCGCGATGAACAATCCCAGCGTGGATGAGGGAGTGCAGTTGTCGCAAAGGATGAAAGGGATATTGGATGACTACGTGACCGAAGAACAAAAGCACAAACATTCGGCACGTCATAGCGATGAAGATACGACCGAAATGAAAATTGAATTCTTTTAGAGAAAAGCTGATTGCATCATGGTGCATGCAGAGTTCATCAAAGTGATGGTGCCGTGCAGTTGTGTAATCAGAGGTTTTTTTAGATAAATCGCAGCAAGAAGTACCGGCCAGACTACTGATGAAGGTAGTTGGTGAAAGAAATTATTATTTGGATCATCTGGAAAATATCAACCTATGAAAAATCACCATCTCCCTGCTCTTGACCACTTGTTGTCTACTCAGCGTTCACAGATCCATGAGAAATGGGTCGCCGAAATCATGGCGAGCTGGTCGACACTGCTGCCTAATACCTTCGATGTGGTTGAAATGCGAAGTCATACTTCGCAACTGCTGGAAGAAATTGCCAAGATTTTTTCTTCCTATCCTGGCTTTGGCTTGTGGGATTTTGGTGAGACGCATCCCTTGGTTCGCATCATGAGTGAGTTCAGCGCCAGTCGCGCTATCGCTGGATTTACGCCGACCGAAACAGCGCAATATGTGATGTGCCTTAAAAGCGTGTTGACCCTGACGCTGGTGCGTGAACTGATGGAGTCCCCCGCTGAGATGGAAACCAATCTGGCGGCGGTGGAGGATGTGATCGGACGCCTGACACTGGTGACTTTTTCTGCATTCGTTGAAACGCGGGAACGTATTATTTTGCAACAGAGCGCCTCGCTGGTGGAACTGTCTACACCGGTGATCCGACTGTGGGACCAGGTACTGTTGCTACCCCTGGTCGGTGTGATTGATACGGCGCGTGCGCGGAAATTTACCGAAAATCTGCTGGAAGCAATTACCCGCTATGAAGCCAGCGTGACCGTCATTGATGTGACCGGTGTACCGGTGTTCGACATTGCGGTTGCCCGCCATTTGATGCGCACCGTGGATGCAGCCCAATTGCTGGGTACGCGTGTGGTGATGACGGGACTGAACCCGGAAGGCGCACTGACGCTGACCAAACTCGGCATCACCTTGCCGCAAGTCATTACGCGCGCCACGCTGCGTTCGGGTGTGGCGGAGGCCTTGGCGCTGATTAGCCGACGCATTGTAGCCATCGGAGCGACTCCATCATGAGGATAGCCATTCCCCGACTGGGACGCATTTTGCTCGTCGCGATCCAGCAAGATCTGAGCGACGATGATGCCCTCGAATTTCAATCGAATCTGTTAAGCACGATTGCGGAAATTGAGGCATTAGGAGTGGTGGTCGATATTTCTGCGCTGGACGTGGTGGATTCCTTTATGGCGCGTGTCATTAATGACACGGCAAGCATGGCACGGCTACTGGGCGCGGAAGTGATCGTGTGTGGGATTCAACCGTTCGTGGCACTGACTTTAGTGGAAATGGGGCGTGGATTGCTGGGTGCGGACTGTACCTTTAATCTGGAACAGGGACTGCGAACCTTGCAGACGCGTATTGCTTCTCGGGGCGACTTCAGCCTCACAAAAGGAAACGATGATTTCCTACGCTAAATCCTATGCCACGATTGATATACGTACGACCAACGATATTGTCACCGGCAGACGGAAGGCGAGGGCATTAGCTGCCGCACTGGGTTTTGGCATGGCAGATCAAACCCGCCTGGCGACGGCTGTGTCCGAGCTGGCGCGTAATGTGGTCGAGTATGCCGGTAGCGGTAGCTGTGAAATTATCGATGCCTCTGACGCTATTTTCCATTGCGTGACGGTGATTGTTCAGGATAACGGACCGGGTATTGCCGATATTGATTCAGCCATGCGCGATGGCTTTAGCACCGGCGGCAGTCTGGGAGCCGGACTTCCCGGTACGCGACGTCTGGCCGATAGCTTTATGATCGAATCGAAACCCGGGCTGACGCGTATCACCATCAGTTTTTCGCTGCGGAAGGAATCCCTGTGAAATCGACTATTTCTCTCTTCATTCTGGAACACGCGGATATCGCCTCTGCTGTACGCACAGTGCGCATGCAAGCGGTGGAAGTCGGTTTTGGTGACGGGGGAAGTTATCGGATAGCCACTGCCGCATCGGAACTGGTAACGAATACGCTGGTTCATGGTGGTGGCGGTTTGCTGGAAATTCATTTCCCCCTGAAACGACGCGGTATTGAGTTAATCGCAACGGATTGTGGTTGCGGGATTGTGGATGTCGAGCAGGCAATGCAGGAGGGATTCAGTAGTATCGGCAGTCTTGGCTGCGGCTTGTCTGGCATTGCACGCTTGATGGATGAGTTGACGATTAACAGTCAGGTCGGGCAGGGAACGAGTGTGCGCGCATGCAAGTGGCTATGAACATAGGTTATTCGACGCGGGCTTTGGCAGGGGAAGTGGTGTGCGGCGATATGGGCGGCTGGTGGATACAGCCTCAACGGACTGTCTTTGCGCTGGCCGACGGCATCGGTCACGGTGTCGCTGCGCATCATGCGGCAAGTTGCGCGATGGAATGTATCTCCCGTCACTTGCACCGTAGTTGTGCTGAATTGTTCATGGCCTGCAATGAGGCATTGCGTAAGACAAGGGGAGCGGTGCTTGCCATTGCCGTGGTCGATGCCGTGACGAATGTGATGACACTGGTTTCCATGGGCAATATCAGAACGATCGTCTGTTCCGGACTGCGACAAAACCGGCTCAGTACGGAACGTGGAATTGTGGGTGCTTGTTTGCAAGCGCCACAGGTACAGGAAATTGTGTTGACGCCGGGCGACATGGTGTTGATGTATTCGGATGGACTGGATGAATGGACCAAGCTTAGCGCCTGCTTTGATGATGCCGACCCAAGTCCGCAACGACTTGCTGAGCGGATTTTGGCACGCTGGGCCATAGAGCGTGACGATGCCAGTATTTTTATTTACCGACACACCGTCGTATAAAAAGGATGTATGGAAACCCGGAAATTACAATATTTCAAATTACTTGAAAGTGCCATATTTTCCGACCAGCTCGAGGAGACCCTGGATGATTCGGCGGAGTTTGGCCGCTTGTTCTTGCGACAAGGCGTTCCACCAGAGGACATTGCTGAAATGCATCATCTCGCCTTGCAGCGATTAGCGGCCGAACATCCGCATTTAACGCTGGGCGAGGTTGCTGCACATTTGATGAAGCCCCTGCTGGAAGCGTCGATGGCATATAGCCTGGCCTTTCGCCAAAACCGGGAGCAGCAGGAGTCCGTGATGGCCCGTCAGATGCATGTGGGAAGGTTGGAAGCTATCGGTACCATGGCCGCCGGCATTGCACATGATTTCAATACACTTCTGGGCATTATCAATGGCTACGCCGAATTATTGCTGGATGAGGTAGAGGTAGCCTCTACCGAGGCGGGTTATTTGCAACAAATCATTGGTGCCAGTGCGCGTGCTAATGGTTTGATTAAGCGCATGCTGGCCTTTGCCCGGCAAGCGCCCATTGAGCCGAGCTTGGTGGATGCGGTGGGATTGGTAAAAAATGCTCTGGAGATGTTGAAAGTGAGGACGCCGTGTAACGTCCGTATTTTTTTCGTTACCGATTTATCTGTGGCGCACGTCATGGCCGACCCGCTCCAGATTGAGCAAATTATTATCAATCTCTGTGTGAATGCATTTGATGCAATGGATGACAGAGGCCGGCTCGATATTGAAATCAAAAAAACGCAGAGGAAGCGTCGATGGCAAGACGAATCGGTGGATTGTTTCTCTCTTACCGTGAGTGATGATGGCTGCGGCATGTCGCAAGATGTGCAGCGGCGGGTGCTTGACCCTTTTTACACCACCAAGGAACCGGGAAAAGGGAGCGGGCTGGGTCTGTCCGTTGTGTATGGAATTGTTTCTGACCTGATGGGCGAAATTCAAATTCATAGCGAAGAGGGTAATGGAAGCAGCTTTCATATTCTTTTACCTCTTGCCAATCCTGCGCAACAGCCGCAGCCCAAGTCACTTTAATTGATATGGAGAAATAGCATGGCACATATTCTTATCGTAGAAGACGACATCCAGTTCCGCGAGATGATGGTAAAAATGCTGGAAGGTGACAAGCATAAAGTAACGATGGCAAACGATGGTTTTGATGCCTTGCAGAAGCTCACTACCTTGCAGCCGGATCTGATTATTACCGACATTCTGATGCCGACCATTGACGGCGTTGAGTTCATCATGCAGCTTAATGAACAAGGCAGCCATATCCCGCTCATTGCCATGTCTGGTGGCCGACGGGCGATTTCACCGGAATTCAATCTGGACTCAGCCTCGTTGCTGGGAGTGAAGTCGACGTTGGCAAAACCATTCTCGCGCGCCGATTTGCGACTGGCGATTGAGAATGCGCTGGCTTGAGGCTGAACCAGTTTATTTCACTGCAATACGATGACCGTGCGACGCTTGAACTGTTGTACGGTTTTTATCGGGCATGTGCAAAATATTCTGCACCGATGCATTTATTGTTCAGCAGAAGCCCGGACGGTTGCGGCAGCGATTGTTCGCAAGCTGCGTTCCATCTTTAAAAGTATGGCGAGTGAAAACAGCCCGAAGAATGCGCCAAACAGAATGATGGCGGCGTACATGGCGGAGCTTGCTGCTGCTTGTTTATCGGCCCTGTTTTTCATTACTTGATTTTCCATTATCTGATTCTGCTGAACCTGGCGTTTATAGGAAGTTTCGAAATGAAACATCAAGGATTTCACTTCGCTGAGGAAATCCGTTTTTGCACGCAGGGCTATGTCAGGGTTCTTGAAGGCGGAATCGAGTAGCGGGACCAGTTGATTGAGAAAATTTCTCCCCAGTTCAGGATCGTTTTCAATTTCTTTGACGTATTGGAGGATGGCTTCTTTGTTTGGCGTTAACGCGGGATTGAGTTCTTTGCTGTTTTTATCGAGCACATAATAAAAAGTTTCCGCGAGCTTGTCTTCTTCCCCATTAGGAAGCGTTGCCTCGATTTTTTGGAGATCATCGGAGGACGTTTTATAACCATTTAAATTGAGAGCAACGGGGAGTTTTTGTGCGACTTCATTTTTCTCAAAATACGTTATAAAAAATTTCCCGGCTAAGGCAATGGATGACCCCATTGCCACAGTTGCTACCAGTAAAAAGACCATGCGCAATAGTTTGAGAAAAGCAGATTCTACTTTTTGAAGAACAGGCATTTTTCCTCCCGGCGGTTTCGCTACGGTACTGGAATGAAGGCTATTTTTTTGATGCGTCAGTACGGATTTTCCGTTGTCATTAATTGCGTTTAATTCTGACTAAAGCATACGGGGCATTACGTTTCCCGGCTATTGATGAACGTGATTTTTCAAGGAATCAGTCGATATGTTTACCGGCAATGTCGTTATTTTCAGACTTAGTTGCCTTCGATTACTGCCTTCAGCGCGGTTAATTGTATTTCCTGCAATTTTCCATTGATGCGCGCCATTTCCAATTGCCGCCCCGCTAGTTGCCGATAAAGATCGGCCTGTTCTGCGCTGAGTTGTTCGAGCGCTCGCAGATGCCGGGCCACGACCTTGCTATCGCCGCGTGAAATGGGCCCTGAAAGTGCGCCGACCGGTCCTTTAATAGCGGCGGTTTCCAGCGTGCCGCGCGCGACCGGTAGCAGTCCGCGCAGGGCTTGCTGTTCATCAATGCCGAATGCGGTCCAGGCACGTACCGCTTCATTCAATAGCGATAGCAGAAAGGTGCCGGTCAATACGCTGCCGCAGTGATAGAGCGCCCGTGATCCCGGTGGCAGGAGCATGGGGATCATGCCCAGACGGACAGCCAGTTCCCGCAAAATAGATTCAAGTTCCGGTGCGCCTTCGATACCGGCGGTACTGCCGGCAAGCAAACCAAGTGTGTTCTGTGGATCGGAAAAAATCTGCAAGGGATGAAATCCGCCCGTGATGGCGCCGGCGCGTGCGGCTGTTTCAAGCACGGCGATTTCGGTAGCGCCGCTGCAATGCACGACGTATTGTCCTTTGCGCCAGATCAGGCTGGAAGCGACTGCGCCAATGTCATCATCGGGGACGGTTATAAAAACAAGATCCGCTGCCGCTGCTTGTTGCAGCGTTACCGCTGAGCAACCGACCAATCCAGTGGCTGCTTTTTGCGCGGAGGCAAGATTGCGGCTGGCAATCATGCTGACGGGCAAGCCGCTACGATGAAATGCGGTGGCTAACGTGGCGCCAACCCGGCCTGCGCCGATAAAACTGATTGATTGCATGAGCGTGTCTTTGTGAGGAACAGTGGTCATCATAGCCCGCTTGCGTGGATGTTCATTGTTTGACTTTTCATTTCTGTCGAGATGTCTATATCACTGCGGTGAGGCAACTATTTATGTTTCTGCAACGATTTCTCTGGTGCTATATCGACCAGTTTGTGTACTATCAAATTCAAATTAAAAAGTAGTCAATTAATCTGTAATCATCAGTGTAGTTACATGATTTATTTAGGGGCAGATTATGCAATGGTTTTACAATTTGAAGATCAGTTACAAGCTTTTTCTCTCGTTCATTCTTGTCATTGCACTGACTTCTGTACTTGGTGTTTATGCGATTGTGCAACTGGCCAAGGTCAGTCAATCATCGACTGTCATTGTCAAAGATTCTCTCCCCAGCATTCGCCTCATCTTGCAGATGCAAAGTTCTTTGTCGCGTTTCCGTATTTCAGAATTGCAACACATTATCTCGACTGAAGAAGCCGATATTGTCAGCGCAGAAAAAGCGATGCAAACGCGTATTGAAATTTTTAATAAGCAGAAACAAAGCTTCATCCCTCTGATTTCTTCGGCGGATGAAAAAAACGATTTTGAGATGTTGAGTAAGAATTTTGACGCCTATTTTTCGGAGAATAAAAAAATTCTGGGTTTGTCGAGAAGTGGGAACAAGGAAGAGGCGCGCGTCGTTTTTAAAAATGAATCGAACAAATTGTTTCGCCTGATCAACGAACACATCGAGCAGATAGTTAAGATTAACAGCGAGTTTGCCGATCAGGCGGAGCATGCAGCCGGCCAAACTTACGAGTCGTCGAAATCAGGCGTCATAGTATTACTGGTTGTAGCGATTGCCCTGGCAATGGGAATGGCGATGTTTGTGGCACGCATCATTTCAAAGCCTCTGATGGCGGCGGTGGTGGTTTCACGGCGTGTCGCAGAAGGCGATCTGGGCGCGACGATTACCTCGGTCAATCGCGATGAGAGCGGACAGTTGATGCAGTCGCTGGGTCAGATGAACGCCAGCCTGCACAAGATCGTCAGCGAAGTCCGTTCAGGTACCGACACCATTGCAACGGCATCGCGCGAAATCGCAGAGGGAAATCTGGATCTGTCCATGCGCACCGAACAGCAGGCTAATGCGCTGGCGCAAACCGCATCTGCGATGGAGCAATTGATCGCGACGGTTAAGCAGAATGCCGACAATGCGAAACTGGGAAATGAACTGGCCGATTCCGCGTCAGCAGTGGCGATCAAGGGCGGCGATGTGGTGTCGAAAGTCGTGCAGACCATGGGCTCTATCAATGAGTCGTCGCGCAAGATTGTGGACATTATCGGTGTCATTGACGGCATTGCGTTTCAGACGAATATCCTGGCCTTGAATGCAGCGGTGGAGGCGGCACGGGCAGGAGAGCAGGGGCGTGGCTTTGCTGTGGTGGCATCGGAAGTACGCAACCTGGCACAGCGTTCCGCGAGCGCGGCGAAAGAAATCAAGGCATTGATCGGCGACTCCGTTACGAAAGTGGATAACGGCACCCGGTTGGTGCAGGAAGCCGGTTCTACAATGGACGCCGTGGTGGCCAGCGTCAAACGCGTCACTTCGATCATGGGTGAAATTAGTGTGGCAAGCCAAGAGCAAACTATTGGCATTGAACAGGCTAATCAGTCGATCACGCAAATTGATCAGGCCACGCAGCAAAATGCGGCACTGGTTGAAGAAGCTGCCGGAGCGGCAGGAACCATGCAGGAACAGGCGGCCCATTTGCTGGAGCTGGTGAGTGTTTTTACGCTGACCGGCGCGGCCGATGTGAATGCAGTAAAGGCTCGCCCTTCCATTGATCTCAATCCTGCGCCCCGCCTTGCATGATTTGATGTAGTAAGACCGTAAGGAAGCTCTGATTGCGCTGCTATGCGGTGCAATTCAGGGCTATTTTTTTTACTTAGTTAAGTTTCTTTCTGGTCTTGCTTCGCCCTGTAGTGTTATTGATTTTTAGCGGACAAATGGATGCCCACCCGGCTGCCAGATTGCTTTATTTTTAATGGTTTTAACGAGGATAAGATGAATTGGATTGGTAACATGAAAATTGGTAAACGTCTGGCGCTGGGATTTGCCCTTATTTTGATTCTGTCGGTCGTCATCGCTGGCATCGGTGTGAAATATTTAAATAATCTCTCGCAAGAGATGCAAACGATGATGGATGCGCCACTGGCGAAAGAACGATTGATCGGTGATTGGTATCGTTTCATTTACGCCGGTGTGCGCAGGACAACGGCCGTTGCCAAAAGTACCGACCCTACGTTATCGGCATTTTTTCAGGCAGAAACGAATGAGTCGACTCGGGTTTCCAGCAGCTTACAAAATCAGATCGTTGCGTTGATTACTGCGGAGGAAGAAAAACAACTGTTTGCAAAAATCCTCGACCAACGCAAAGTGTATTTGTCGACGCGCGATGAGATTTACAAAGAAAAAGCCAGCGCCACCCCTGACCTGGCCTTAGTTGCCAGCATGCTGGAAAATAAATACGCACCTGCCGCAGTGGCTTATCAGCTTCAGGTAGAAGAGCTGCTTAAGATGCAACGTAAAACCATCGATGATCTGACCGCGCATATCAATCATATTGCTGAAGAAAGTTCACAGTTTCTGATTGCGCTGGAAGTGTTGTCGCTGGCCCTTGGTGTCTTTTTCGCGTGGTATCTGACTGTCGGTATTACTCGGCCATTGGGACAAGCGGTGGCGATTTCTCGTCGTGTGACTGCGGGAGATCTGACCGTCGAAATCCAGGCTGCGTCGGCTGATGAAGCCGGTCAATTGCTCCAGTCACTTAAAGAAATGACTGACAGCTTGCGCAATATCGTGGGCAATGTGCGTTCCGGTACCGATACGATTGCATCGGCATCGAACCAGATCGCAGTCGGTAATCTGGATTTATCTACCCGCACCGAGCAACAGGCCAGTGCGCTGGAACAAACGGCATCGTCGATGGAAGAGTTGATTTCGACCGTCAAGCAAAATGCCGATAACGCGCGTCAGGGTAATCAACTGGCGGAATCGGCATCGGTCGTCGCGATCAAGGGCGGAAGCGTGGTTTCGCAAGTAGTGGAAACGATGGGCTCGATCAATGCCTCTTCGCGCAAGATTGTGGACATCATCGGCGTGATTGACGGGATTGCTTTCCAGACGAATATCCTGGCATTGAACGCGGCAGTGGAAGCGGCGCGCGCCGGTGAGCAAGGTCGCGGTTTTGCGGTGGTGGCTTCCGAGGTGCGCAGTCTGGCGCAACGGTCTGCTAGTGCGGCCAAAGAAATCAAGGGATTGATCGGTGACTCAGTCGAGAAGGTCGATAATGGCGTGAGGTTGGTGCAGGAAGCCGGTTCGACGATTGATGAGGTGGTGGTCAGTGTCAAGCGAGTGACCGGCATCATGAACCAGATCAGTGCCGCAACCAATGAGCAGATTGCGGGTATTGAGCATGTCAATCAGGCCATTACGCATATGGATCAGGCGACGCAACAGAATGCGGCGCTGGTCGAACAGGCCGCGGCTGCTGCCAGCACAATGCAGAGTCAGGCGAACAATTTGCTGCGTCTTGTGAGCGTGTTTCAGCTCGCTGCCGATGGATTGCCTGCTCCACGCTTGCGCCCGGAACTCGACATCAACCCATCGTTGCGACTGGGATAAGTTGACTTGCTGAGCATTTGCTGACTACTTGCTGAAGTTTGAAAAACCGTTGCGTTTTTTTGTGCAGCGGTTTTTTTGAGGCGCTTTTTCGGATGCGATAGTTCGCTACCATTCTGAATTAATTATTTTTAATATATTGCGCCGCGCCATAAATAGTTAGTAATTTGCGCTTGATTACAAGAAATACCCAGCTTACAATAATTATATTGCGAATTTAAGTTCGCATTCCGAATTAAATAAACATCAATTAATTTTAAAAAAGCGTGGCGGATCGAGATGTTTTTTTCGCTTAATTTATTTTCAAACTATAATTCGCAATCCGAACTAATGAGGGAATTGAGATGAGTAGCGGCCAAAACAAGTCATTCGAGAACAACGCAGAGAACAACTCAGAGAACAGCGCAGAAAAGGACGATAGCGAAGGCGCAGAGAAAGTCACTAACAAAGTCACTAACAAAGCCACTAACAAGGCGACTAATAAAGCCACTAATAAAGTCGCTAACAACGCCAGCATCAAAGTGGATGGCCAAAACGATGCCAAAAATACCGTGCAGTCGTTGGCGAAAGGGTTTCGGATCCTCGAGGCCTTTACCGCGCAGGAATCCAAACTGACCATGGCCGAGGTCGCCAGAAAAACCGGCATGGACAATGCCACCGCATTTCGTTTTTTGAATACGCTGGTCAATATCGGTTACGTCGAGCGAGTCGAAGATAGCCGGCAATTCCGCCTCTCATTGAAAGTGCTTGATCTGGGATTCAATGCCATTTCGCGGCAGGATTTACGCACTCGCGCACGACCCATCCTGCGTAGTCTGGTGGGAGAAATCAACGAAGCCGCATCGGTGGGCGTGCTGGATGGTTCCGATGTGCTGTATGCAGAACGCGTGCAGGCAGGGCTGACTCGACTGGGTGTAGACATCCGCATTGGCAGCCGTGTACCAGCGTATTCCAGCGCCGTCGGGCAGGCCATTCTTGCGTGGTTGCCATTGGAAACGCAGATGCATATTTTAAAAGCGCAACCCTTGCTCAAGTTGACCGAGACCACGCTCACCGATGTCGATGCAATTCTGGCCCGACTCAAGAAAATCCGCGAGCTTGGCTACGCGGTATCGGATCAGGAAACGGTCTCAGGCTTATATGTGGTCGCAGCGCCGGTATTCGATGTGGATGGCGTGCCACTGGCCGCGCTGAGTGTTGCGGCCCCGGCTTTCCATTCCAGTCTGGAGGCATTTGAAGCCTCCACGATAGAACCTGTTTTGAAAGCCGCGCGCGATTTGTCGCGTGCATTGCAAACCACCGGTGGATTTATCCCCCACCGTTTTCAACGCTGAACCAGCGCACCGTCCGGTCATCGACAAGTGTGTTTGATTTCAGTATTTTTCAGCAGCAAATTTTAATCAAAAATGAAATTGGAGACAGACATGCAAGCTATCGATTACCACGGCATCATTCCCGCCATTGCCGTACCGTTCAACAAAGATTTCAGCATCAATGAACCAGATTTGCGCCGCTTCGCGCAATGGCTGGGCAAGCAGGAAGGCGTCAAAGCGTTGATGACTAATGGTCATACTGGTGAAGTGTTTTCACTGACCGCACGCGAACGGGCCGAAGTAACCCGCATCACTGCCGATGCAGTGAAAGATATCTGTCCCGTCATTTCCTCCATTGTGTGCGAAGGCATCAATGAAGCTGTTGAGCAAGCAGGCTGGGCCAAAGAAGCCGGTGCCGCCGGACTCGACGTCATGCCGCCGCACCACTGGTTGCGTTTCGGCTTCAAGCCAGAGCACTGTCTCGATTATTTTCACGCGATTGCTGAAGCCAGCAAATTACCGCTGATCGTACACATCTATCCAGCATGGACACGCGGTTCCTACTCGTCGCAATTACTGGCCGATCTGGCGCGCCTGCCTTACGTCAAAGCGTTCAAAATGGGTGAACGCGAAATGAATAAATATGCGCGCGATATCAAGGAAATTCGTGCCGCCGATCCGACCAAGGCCTTGCTGACATGCCATGACGAATATTTATTGTCCTCGATGGTGCAAGGCATCGATGGCGCACTGGTGGGCTTCGCTTCGCTGGTGCCAGGTCTGATCAACGATTTGCTCAAGGCCGTTCGCGCAGGTGATTTGCATGAAGCCATGCGTGTGCAGGCATTAATCACGCCATTAAAGGATGCCGTCTACGGTGCCGGCGAACCAACCGGTGAAGCACACGGCCGCATGAAAGCAGCGATGGCACTGGCCGGCATTATCAGCGACGGCACAGTACGTCCACCTACCCATGCGCCAAGCGAAGAAGAACTGACGTTGATTCGCGCCGCTTTGCAACATGCCGGCATGCTCAAACAAAACGCTGCCTGAGCCTGAGATCATGAAAAATGCAGCCCTACATGCCGTCGTCACAGGGACCAGTTCCGGTATCGGCGCAGCGATTGCACAGCGTCTGTTGAGTGCGGGATGGAAAGTGACGGGACTCGACAAGTCTCCCGGCACGCTGAACCACCCGCAATTTACTGCGATTGAAACCGACCTGATCGATTTCAATGCAGTGCAAACGACGATAGCGGGCATGTCTGCCATCAATGCGCTGGTACATGCCGCCGGATTCATGCGCACTGCCAGTCTGGGTGTGCTTGATCTGCAAGCTGGTGCGGCCATGTGGACCTTGCATGTTCAGGCCGCAGAAGTATTGGCCAATGCCGCACGAGAAAAATTATCGCGCGGCGGTCGCATCGTACTGATCGGCAGCCGTACCGCAAATGGTGCGGCAGGACGCAGCCAGTATGCGGCAACCAAGGCGGCATTGGTTGGTATGGCGCGCTCCTGGGCGGCGGAACTGGCGCCGGAAGGCATCACAGTGAATGTCGTTGCGCCGGGTGCAACAGAAACGCCGATGCTGCTGGATCCCGGCCGCGTCGGCACACCACCAAAAAAACCGCCTATTGGCCGCTTCATTCAACCGGCTGAAGTAGCAGGACTGGTGGCTTATTTATTATCGGAAGAGGCGGGTGCTATCACCGGCCAGCAAATTGTGATGTGCGGCGGCGGTTCTTTGTAAACGCTGCTACCCTCCATGCAATTTAACGGTATGAAGATGCCGGGACACCTCAGACAAGATAAAAGGAAATGTAATGTCTATTCGAATCCTCGATATTCGCGAAGTAACCAAACCGATTTCTTCCCCTATTCGTAATGCTTACATCGATTTTTCCAAGATGACCACCAGTCTGGTAGCGGTGGTCACCGATGTTGTGCGCGATGGAAAACGCGTGGTCGGTTATGGTTTCAACTCCAACGGTCGTTACGGCCAGGGCGGACTGATCCGCGATCGTTTTGCGCAGCGCGTGCTGGAAGCTGATCCCCAAAGTTTGATGAATGATCAGGGCGATAACCTCGATCCGCACCGTGTATGGGGCGCTTTGATGAGCAATGAAAAGCCGGGCGGCCATGGCGAACGCTCAGTCGCGGTCGGCACGATCGACATGGCGGTATGGGATGCGGTCGCAAAAATTGCCGGCAAGCCCTTGTTCCGTCTGCTGGCCGAGCGTCATCAGCGGGAAGCTAATCCCCGTGTCTTTGTGTACGCGGCGGGCGGCTATTACTATCCCGGTAAAGACATGGCGGCCTTGCGCAAGGAAATGCGTTCTTATCTGGATCGCGGCTATAACGTCGTCAAAATGAAAATCGGTGGCGCGGATATCGACGAAGACCGTCGTCGCATCGAAGCTGTGCTGGAAGAAATCGGCACGCAGGCGCAACTGGCGGTCGATGCCAACGGCCGCTTCGATCTCGACACGGCAATCGCTTACGCCAAGATGCTGCGCAACTATCCCTTATTTTGGTACGAAGAAGCGGGCGATCCGCTGGACTACCGTTTGCAAGCAACCCTCGCTGACTACTATCCCGGTGCAATGGCAACCGGCGAAAATCTGTTCAGTCATCAGGATGCCCGTAACCTGATTCGTCACGGCGGCATGCGTGCTGATCGCGACTGGTTGCAATTCGACTGCGCATTGTCCTACGGACTGGTGGAATACGAACGGACGCTGGAAGTACTCAAAACCTACGGCTGGTCGCCCAGCCGCTGTATTCCGCATGGCGGTCACCAGATGTCGCTCAATATTGCGGCGGGTCTGGGACTCGGCGGTAATGAAAGTTATCCGGATCTGTTCCAGCCGTATGGCGGTTTCCCCGATGGCGTCAAAGTACAAGATGGTCACATCATCATGCCTGAGCTGCCCGGGATCGGATTTGAAGGCAAAGCAGATCTGTATGCGGAAATGAAAGCCCTGGCCGAATAAAGGCGCTTCGCGCATCGATTGGCTGATGCATCAACGGTAAGCGGGGCAAAGATTCCGCACCTGTAAATAAAAGAGGACCTACGTTTAATTGCATCTTGCTCCATTGCAAGGGGCAACGTTCGTCCATACAAAAGCAATACACAAGGAGACAAGCATGCAACATTTCGGCTATTGGGATACCGTCATCATCATCGCGATGGTAATTATCTACATCGCATTTACTTCCTGGTTAACCTTCAAATCACGTAGCAAAACTTCCAGTGAATTCATGGTCGGTGGCCGCGCTATGCCCGCCGTCGTAGTGGGTATTTTGCTGATGTCTGAATTCATCGGTGCTAAGTCAACTATCGGCGCATCGCAAGGGGCTTTCGAATCGGGTATGGCGGCATCGTGGTCGGTGCTAAGCGCCGCTGTCGGCTTTCCTCTATTCGGATTTTTTCTCGCAAAAAAACTGTACAACTCGGGCGAATACACCATCTCCGGTGCGATTTCCAAGCGTTACGGAAAATCGACTCAGCTCGTGGTGTCGCTGATCATGATTTATGCGCTGCTGCTGGTGAATGTCGGTAATTACGTCAGCGGAGCGGCAGCCATTGCCACCGTGTTGAAAGTCGATCTGCCGCTGGCCGCCTTCGTCATTGCCATCGTCAGTACTTTTTACTTTGCCTTCGGCGGGCTAAAAAGTGTGGCCTACGTATCGGTTCTGCACAGCACAATCAAATACATTGGCGTTTTTATATTGCTCGGTTTTGCGTTATACATGACGAAAGGCATTACGCCGATGGTGCAGGCCTTGCCACCTTCCTATTTCACCTGGGATGGCAAGATCGGCACATCCACGATCGTGGCCTATTTCATCGGCAATATTGGCGCGATTTTTTCCACGCAATACATTATTCAAGCCATTTCTTCGACCAAGGATGCGAAGTCCGCGCAGCGCTCCACATATATTGCCGCAGGCCTGGCGATTCCGATCAGCATTGCATTAGGCTTAATCGGTGTCGCGGCAAAATACCTGTATCCGGAAATGAAAAGCCTGTACGCCTTGCCGGTGTTTTTACAGAGCATGAATGTATTCGTGGCGGGGTTTGTCACGGTGTCGCTGGTAGCCTCGATTTTCGTCGGCGTCAGCACGGTCGCGCTGGCCATTTCATCGCTGGTAGTGCGTGATTTCTATGCGCCATATTTCAAGCCGACTCCAGATCAGGAATTTCGCACCACTCGCATCCTGTCTGTATTTATCGGCTTTATCCCTTTGTTTTTTGTATTCTTCGCGCCAGGTCTATTGCACTTATCGTTCTTCACACGCGCTTTGCGTTTGTCGATTTCCATTGTGGCAATGATCGGCTTCTATTTACCGTTTTTTGGCGGCAATCGTGGCGCAACTCTGGGTTTGCTTGGTGCCGCAGTGACTACCACCATTTGGTATCTGCTGGATAACCCATACGGCATCGACAATATGTACATCGCATTGGTCACGCCCGCTATCGTCATCGCCATAGAAAAATTATTTCATTGGAATGATGGACAGGGAACGTCAAAAATAAATGCATAAAAATGCATACGCATCACTGCCGGTTCATTCAGAGCCGGCAGATTAATCAGGGGGATGACATGCAATCAAAGAGTTCGATCAAGCTGCGTTTGGCGAGTGCGTTAGGGTTGCTGAGTCTGATCGGTTGTCTGATCGGCGGGATGGGACTGATTGGCATGCGACAGGCAAATCGGGCGCAAAGTGAAACGTATAACAATCAGCTCGGTTCCGCGATTGCCCTTGCCAAGGCCAGTATCCTGATGGTGCGCGCCGGATTTGAGGTGGAGCAGGCGCTTGCCGATCCCGCACCGGAAAACGTCAAAAAATTATCTGTCAGTGCCGCCGAGATGATCAAATCCTCCGATGTCTGGTGGCAGAAGTTCATGGATATTTCCAAAAATGATGTGAAAGAACTCGAACTGGCCGAACTCACCGGAAAACGCAGGGCGCGGCTTGAAAAGGAAGGTTTACTACCCACTATCGCCGCTTTATCGCAGGGTCTAGGTGTTACAGAAAAAATACCGTCCGGCGCAAGAATACCGGTGTTGTTGGGCGAGATGAATGCCGCCAACACGGCACTCAACAATTATCAGCGTGATTTGGGCAAGGCTAATTTCGATAAATCGGAAAAGGCGCTGACGACGTTCATCCTCGTTACCTCATTGTTGATTGCGGGGAGTGTATTGATTGCCTTGCTGACGTGGCGCTCACTGCATCGCGCCATTGCGCGGCCGGTAGCCGATGTGACCGATCATTTTTCGAGGATTGCCGCCGGTGATTTGACGCAATCTACCGTTGCTCGGTCCGATGATGAAATCGGGGAAATGGTCGGCGCGTTGATGAGCATGCAGCATAAGCTGACCCTCACTATTTCTACTGTGCGAACCGGTGCCGATGCCATTGCCACGGCATCCGCCGAAATTGCCACAGGCAACATGGATCTGTCCAACCGCACCGAAGCGCAAGCCGGTTCGCTGGAAGAAACGGCTTCTGCGATGGAAGAAATTACCGCGACGGTCAAACAGAATGCGGACAACGCAATGCAGGCCAGCCATCTGGCCGTATCAGCTTCGGCTATCGCAGTGAAAGGTGGTGCCGTGGTGTCGCAAGTGATCGGCACGATGAATTCGATCAGCGCCTCTTCCAAGAAAATCGTCGATATCATCAGTGTGATTGACGGGATTGCATTCCAGACGAATATTCTCGCGCTCAACGCGGCAGTGGAAGCTGCCCGGGCCGGAGAGCAGGGGCGGGGTTTTGCAGTCGTGGCAAGTGAAGTGCGCAGTCTGGCGCAACGCAGTGCGGCAGCGGCAAGAGAAATTAAAACGCTGATTAACGACTCAGTCGGAAATGTCGATGCCGGCAACATGCTGGTCGGACAAGCCGGTGAAGCGATGACGGAGGTGGTCGCGAGTGTGCAACGCATGACTGACATCGTGGCGGCTATTTCCTCGGCCAGTCAGGAGCAAAGCGTGGGGATTGAAGAAGTCAATCGCGCCATTACCCTGATGGATGAGGTCACACAGCAAAATGCAGCGCTGGTCGAACAAGCCGCTGCTGCAGCACATTCGTTGCAGGAACAGGCGGCGAATTTGTCGCAGGTGGTGAGCGTCTTCAAGCTGGAGCATGGTGGAAACCGACAGTTGCAGCGGATTGCGGCCTGATCCCTGTCATTTTTATCCGTCATCTCGGATCAAGTACAACAGCTTGCCCAGCCTTGGCATGATGAGATTGCATAGTACTGTCGCTTAATCCGCGCATGATGAGATTATTCCGGCAACAACCAGCGCGTGGTGATCATGATTTTTTTATAACCATTGAACGTCGGTGCAGGCTTGCGTTCCAGCGCATCTTGCGTCAGTTTTAGTAGAGGGAAGGCCTCCAGTAATTTTTGGAATACCACTTTTATCTCCATCCTGGCGAGACGTGCTCCGAGGCAGCGGTGGGGGCCGCCGCCGAAACTGACATGCGATGCGCCTGTGCGTTCGATGTCGAACTGATGAGGCAAAACATAGGTTGCCGGATCGTGATTGCAGCCAGCGATATTGCTGGTGATCGTCTGTCCTTTGCGAATCGTCAATTCTTCCAGTTGGATATCTTCCCGACAAAACCGGTGAATTTCCGAGGCCGGTGGATCGAAGCGCAGTATTTCTTCTATCGCTTTATCCATCAGATCATGCCGGTAGCGCAATTTGTCCATTTGTTCGGGATGATGCAGTAGCGCGACTAATCCGTTTCCCATGACATCGGTCAGCGTGATGTTGCCCGCAATAATGAGCTGCATGCAGATTACGGCAATTTCCGCACTGCTCAGACGGTCATCGCTGTGGCTATTTTTATTACCGTTGTGAACCAGGCGAGAAATGAAATCATCCTTCGGTTCCTTGCTTCTGGCACTGGCGATTTCAGAAAAATAGGCATGGAGCGAGCCACTCGCCACGATGGCAATATGGTGCTGTTCAGGACTGATTCCAGGGTCGCAAATCAGCGCCCATTCCTCGCACCAGCGTTTGAATTTTTCTTCATCTTCCTTCGTAATGCCAAGTACTGCCGCCATGACCCGGTTGGGATACGGCGCGGCAATGCTGTCGATGAAATCAAATTGAGGAAGGCCGAGAATGCGGTCGATCAGCTCATCCGCAATGCGTTCAAGTTCCGGCTGCAAGGATGCAGTGAACGTGGCTGAAAAGGCATTTGCTGCCGTGTTGCGCAAGCGCTGGTGTTCCTCGCCATCGGCATCCACCATGCCGAATTTTCCTTTCCTGGCAGAGACCGTTTTCCCCCAGGTTCCTTCGGAGGCCATTTCCCAGTTTTTTCCGCACGCAGCGGTATTTTTGAATAGTCGCTGCGCCGTATCGTGGTTCGTCACGATCCAACGTTGAAAGAGTTCATCTTTGAAGGCCGGTCCTGCGCTTCTTATTTCATCCAGAATTTCGTGCGGGTGTTCGCGGTAATGCGGATCGCTGTTGGTCAGCGCACTGCCTTGTGGCGGGTGGCCCGTTGACGTGGTGATGGCGCGTTGGTGGCAAGTGCGTGGGCAAGTGCGGGATGCAGATTGAGTCGGATTCATTAATCAATAGGATGAAAATTATCGCGGCAATGTCTGTTTGTACTTTGTAAATGGCCATGTATCCAGGAACTCGCTGTCAGGAACCCCTGGCCAGGAATCTCCGGTGCAAGCACAGGAGGGGAGGCGCAATGCCGTAACTTGGTCGAAGCGGTTCTTCAATCGGATTTTGAGTATGGGCTTATCCGATCGCTTAAAAAGATACAGATACGTGAGAAATGCTTGTGCAACGATGCTCACTGATTCAACTTCCACCTATTGGTCTGGATACAGGCGTAGTGGGTTTCGTCGCTTTGACGAGCTTGACTTCAGGATAAGCGAAGGCCCTCTTTCATAAATACAAATTGCTCCACCCATAACGCCGGTACAGAATACGACGTCCTTTATGCTCGTCGCTACTGCAAGGCCAGATGTTGTGATTGCGTTGGGTGTAAAGACAGGCAACAAATAAAACAAGCAAAAAACAAACAAAAAAGCACAGTAATGCCGCAACAGTTAAGGCTGTGGCGCATGAAATGCTTATTTTGCCAAGCAAGTTTTTATACCGGAGGAGACATGTTTACATCAAAGATCACAGGCTTGGTCCTGGCCGCTGCATCCGCACTTGCCTTTGTTCAGTCATCGGCACAGGCACAAACCGCCAAACCGGCGGAACTGAAAATCGGTATCACTACCTTCACTTCTGGCCCGGCTTCGGTATTTGGCGTGCCGGCCAAGCAAGCGGCCGAAATTTACCTGGAAGCGCTCAATGCCGCCGGCGGCATCAATGGTGTGAAAGTGATGCCCACTTTTATCGATGAAGGCGTGGGCGGCGACAAGATGCTGTCGGAATACCGTCGTGTGGTGCAGGAGCAGGGTGTGCGTGTGATGCTGGGTTCGATTTCCAGCGGTAACTGCAACATTGTCGCTCCAGTAGCGGAAGACTTGAAAGTATTGAACATCATGTGGGATTGCGGTACTGAAAAAGTACTGGAGGACCGCCGCTTTCGTTATGTGGTGCGCACGCAAGCCAACGCCACAACGGAAATGGTTGCCAGCGTGTTGTATCTGCTGCGCCAGAAGCCAGACTTTAAAACCATTGCCGTCGTCAATCAGGATTACGCCTGGGGCCGCGATTCGTGGGAGTTGTTTTCGCAAACACTCAAAGTCCTCAAGCCCGATGTGAAGGTGGTCGCTGAGCTGTTCCCGAAATTCGGCGCATCCGATTTTTCGACTGAAATTAGCCGTCTGCAAGCGCTGCGTCCCGATGTGATTCTGTCCACTTCATGGGGCGGCGATCTGGATACTTTTGTCCGTCAATCGGCGCAACGCGGTTTGATCAAGAACTCCTTATTCGTGCTGCCACTGGCCGAAAGTTCGCTGGAACGTCTTGGCACCACCTTGCCAGATGGCGTGATTGTCGGCGCTCGCGGCGATCATTACTTCCTGCATCCTGAATTGAAGGACGATCCCAAGCTGAAAAATTTCGTGCAGAAATTCAAGGCCAAGACCGGTTCTTATCCTATCTATTCCGTCTATCACATGATTCAGGCGCTCGATGGCATGGTGTCCGGTTACGACAAGGCGATCAAGGCCAACAAAGGCCAATGGCCAACGACCGAGCAAGTGGCTGACGCCATGCATGGCCTGAATTTCCGTGGTTTGACGCGTGAAGTGAAAATCCGCGCCGACGGCCAGGGTCTGGAAGATCAATTGCTCGGCGTGACCAAAAAGACCGCAGCCTATCCTTTCCCCGTCCTCGACAAAATTGAAATTTTTCCTGCCGAAATGCTGATTGCGCCTGTCGGTGAAAAATCGATGGATTGGGTAAAGACCATCAAGCCTGCGCTGTTGAAAGATTCACGGATCAAGACCTTTCCACCGATCGCTAATTAAGCCACCACCATGACGCGCGAATTATTTTTACTGGCGGTGCTGGATGGGGTTTCTTATGCGGCGCTACTGTTTCTGGTAGCGCTGGGCATGACGCTGGTATTTGGCGTCATGCGCATCCTCAACATGGCGCACGGCAGCATGTACGCCTTCGGCGGTTATTTCGCGGCGACCTTAGGCATGTGGGCAATCGCTGCCAATTTCTCTCCGGTGTGGTCGTTCGTGTGGTTGTTGCTGTCTGCTGTCGTGGTGGGTGGGGTCATGGGCGCAGTAATGGAAATTGTGTTGCTGCGCCGGATTTATCACAAGGAACAGGTACTGCAACTGCTGGTGACGTTCGCCGCGTTCATGATTTTTGAAGATGTGCAACGCATGATCTGGGGTACGCAGCCGTACTTCGTCTCGGACATCGTCAATTATCTCGGTGTGATCGATGTGATGGGCATTACTTACACGCGCTATCAGTTGATGGTGTTGCCAGGTGTGGCCATCGTCGTGTTCGTTGGTCTGCGCTACTTTCTCAAATACAGCAGCATTGGTCGGCAGACAGTGGCGGTCGCGCATCATCGTGAAGTGGCGATGGCGATGGGGATTGATGCCAAACGCATTTGTCTGCTGACTTTTATTATCGGCTCCATGCTCGGCGCATTGGGCGGGGCGTTGGCATCACCGACGACCTCGCTGGTGCCGGGCATCGGTGCGGACATGATCGTTCTGTCGTTTGCTGTGGTCGCGACTGCGGGTCTGGGGCAAATCGAGGGGACGTTGATTACTGCTTTGTTGATTGGCCTGACCCGTTCGTTTGCGGTGTATCTGTTTCCCGAAGTGGAAGTGCTGGTGCCGTATCTGATCATGGTGCTGGTCTTGCTGTTCCGGCCGCAGGGTTTGTTTTCCGTTGCTCAGGCGAGGAGGGTGTAATGAAGCAAATAAAAATCGCCGGCCTCACGCTTGTCTTGTTGGCTTTGCTGGCACCGGTCGTCTGGCCGTGGTTGAAAACGCCGATTGTGATTGCAGTGAGTTTCGGTATTGCCGCGCTGGGAGTGTCGATTCTGATTCAGGCAGGGCAATTGTCCTTTGGACATGCCATGTTTTCCTGCGGTGCAGGGTATGCCGTCACCTTCATTGCACGCGCCTGGCCGCAGCTTGATTGTGCCTTGCTGATTGTTCTTGGTGCCGTGTTCGGAGCGCTGATGGGGATGCTGATCGGTTTGTTTGTGGTGCGTTACCGTGCCATCTTTTTCGGCATGTTGAATCTGGCTTTATCGATGGTGCTGTTTTCGGTTCTTGGGAAATTTTATAGCCTCACCGGTGGCACCGATGGCATTCGTCTGGCGCGTTCCACTTTCTTCGGCATGCAACTGGAGCGCGATGGTTTTGAAACGGTACTGTTGGTGGTGACCGTGATGCTGGCTCTGGGACTGACTTTAATGGTGCAGCGTTACCTCAAGTCGATTGCAGGACAGGCGTTGATTGCCGTCAAGACCAATGAAACACGACTCGAATATGTCGGCCTTTCAGCCAATCGAGCATTATGGATAGGCTATGTTTTTTCGGCTGGACTGTGCGGCTTGTCGGGCACCATCTTTGCTCTGATGCAGGGTCTGGTCACTCCGGAAATGGGATATTGGGTTCGTTCCGGCGAGTTGGTATTCATCTCTATTCTTGGCGGTGTCAGTCACCCTATCGGTGCTTTTCTGGGCGCGATGGTATTTGAATTCGTCAAACTGTATTCGGTGGCTTTGTTCACTGGGGCATGGCAACTGGTGCTGGGTCTGGTGCTGATTGGTCTGGTGTTTTTCTTTCCTACCGGCCTCGCTGGATTGTTGACGCGGCGTATTGGCGCAAAAACGGAAAAGGAGTCGCCATGAGCGCGCCCTTGTTACAGACCAAGGATTTGCAACTGGCCTTTGGCGGCGTGGTGGTGGCGGATCACATCAATTTTGAATTGCATGCCGGAGAACGGCTGGCAGTGATCGGGCAGAACGGCGCAGGGAAAACCACCTTCATCAATATCTGTACCGGATTTATCCGCCCTAGCGGTGGTTCAGTGCATTTCGATGGACGCGACATTACCCGGCTGGCACCACGCGTGATTGTGCGGCGTGGCCTCGGTCGCTCATTTCAATTGCCGCAGTTATTCCTGGAACATACGGTGCGCGATTGCATCCGTCTGGCAGCAGCAGGTCGCAGCGGAAGTCTCAATATTTGGACCCCTCTCAGCCGGATTTTGCCGGAAGCGGAACTTGAGCACATTCTTGAAATGGTCAGCCTGCGTGACCGTGCTGATGACTTGTGTTCGCTGTTGCCGGAAGGGCAGCGCAAGCTGCTCGATATCGCCATGGCACTGGCTTTGCAACCCAAACTGCTGATCATGGATGAGCCGACCAGCGGTGTTTCCACGGAAGAAAAACACGGTTTGATGGCCATCATCATGCGCGTATTGGACGAGCAAAAAATCACCTCGATTTTTGTCGAACACGATGTGGATATCGTGAGCCGCTATGCCACGCGGGTAGCGGCCTGGATTGCCGGCAAGGTCGCGGCGGATGGTAAGCCGGAAGACGTCCTCGGCAATCCCGAGATTCGTCGTCATGTGATCGGAGAATGAGATGCTGAAAATTAAACAGATCAGCGTCAGGATCGCCGGTATCACGGTATTGAGAAATATCGACACCGAGTTTTCTGCCGGTGGCTTGCTGGCCATTGTTGGTCGTAATGGAGCGGGTAAAACGACCTTGCTGCGCACGGTGATGGGCCTGATCGAACCGGAACAAGGAACGATGGAATTCGATGGCCGCGATCTGGCTGACATACCGGCACATGGTCGGGTGGCGCTCGGCATTGGTTATGCCCCGGAAGACCGCGTGATGTTCCCTACCTTTAGTGTCGAAGAAAATTTGCGATTGCCGTGTGAAGTGCTCGGCCTGTCCAAAGCGGAAATCGATCGTCGTCTGGAAAAAGCGCTGGTGGTGGTTCCTCAGTTGAAGGAAATGCTGCCGCGTTCGGGCGCGGCCTTATCGGGCGGACAAGGAAAAATTGCCGCACTCGGCAGGGCGCTGATGGCCGGTACGCGTTTGGTGCTGCTGGACGAGCCTTTTCAGGGACTCGCGCCGGTACTGGCCTTGCAATACGGCGAATCGCTACGCCGCTTGCGCGAAATCGACGCAGGATTGTGCGTGGTGGTGACGGAATCGAATCGCAGTCTGTTGCGTGATTTGCCCGATGCCACTTTGACGCTGGAACGCGGTGAGCTGGTACCGGCATCGCTCTGATTGGTTCACCTTCTGAGCCACCTTTCTGATTCACCTTTCTTCATAAAGAATCTCATGAAAACAATGTTGATTGATGGCCGCTGGCAGGCCGCGCAAGACGAACGGACTATTGAGGTACTCAACCCCTGTACCGGGGAAGCCTTCACGCGTATTGCACGCGGTGGTCAGGCCGATATTGTTTTGGCGGTGGCTGCAGCACGACGCGCACTGGATGGTCCGTGGGGGCGCATGACGGCCACCGAGCGCGGTCGTCTGTTGCAAAAACTAGGGCAGTTGATTCTCGACAATGCGGAAGAAATCGCGCAACTGGAAGCGCGTGATACGGGTAAGCCGATTACGGTCGCCCGTAACGATATCAAGGTCGTGGCGCGTTATTTCGAGTTTTACGGCACTGCTGCTGACAAGGTGCATGGCGAGGCGATTCCTTATCTGGATGGCTATAACGTGACGCTGGTGCGCGTGCCGCGTGGCGTGACCGCGCACATTATTCCGTGGAATTATCCGGCGCAAATGTTCGGTCGCTCCTTGGCGCCGGCGCTGGCGATGGGCAATGCCACCGTGATGAAGCCTTCGGAAGACGCCTGCCTGAGCGGTATCAAGATCGGTGAGCTGGCGATGGAAGCGGGCTTTCCGCCGGGCGTGTTGAATATCGTTACCGGTTACGGACATGAAGCCGGTGCGGCGTTGACGGCACATCCCGGTATTGATTTCGCCTCGTTTGTCGGTTCGCCGGAAGTCGGCACGATGGTGCAGGAATCGACCGCCCGCAACCATGTTCCTTGTGTTCTGGAACTGGGCGGCAAGTCGCCGCAAATTGTGTTTGACGATGTGGATGTCGAGAAAGCGCTGCCGGTCATCGTGCGCGCCATCGTGCAGAATGCCGGACAGACTTGCTCTGCCGGCAGCCGCTTGCTGGTGCAGGAAAGTATCTACGATCAGTTTGTCGGCCGCGTGGCCGAGGCATTCCGTGCAATCAAGGTCGGTACGCCGGAGATGGATCTGGACTGCGGCCCTATCGTGAATAAAAAACAATTTGACCGTGTGAATAATTTCATCGCCGATGCGGTGGCTTCTGGTGTGCCTTTGCTGGCGGAAGGCAGTCTGGCCAGCGGCGTGTCGGGACAAGGATTTTTTGTCAAACCGACTTTGTTCGGCCGGGTGCCGCGCGATCATCGTCTGGCGTGCAGTGAAGTGTTCGGGCCGGTGCTGTCGGCGATTTCCTTCAAGGATGAAGAGGATGCGATCGCCTTGGCCAATGCAACTGAATACGGTCTGGCTGCCGGCGTCTGGACTGAAAACGGCGGTCGTCAGGCGCGGGTGGCGCAACGCGTGCTGAGTGGTCAGGTCTTCATCAATTGCTATGGCGCGGGTGGTGGGGTCGAATTGCCGTTCGGCGGCGTCAAGAAGAGCGGACACGGCCGTGAAAAAGGTTTGCTGGCGATGGAAGAAATGAGCACCACGAAAACCATCGTTCACTATTTCAAGTAATTCATTTGCCTGAAAAATCCGGCTGGCGCGACTGCGCTGGTTTGCTGAATTTTTCAGGCGCAATTATTTCATTGCACTTATTTCATTGCACTTATTTCATTGCACTTATTTTATTTGTCACTAAGGATATGTCATGACCCAATTACTCAATAAAGTCGCCATCATCACCGGTGCGGCCAGCGGTTTCGGTGCGGAAATGGCACGCGCGTATGTCAGAGAAGGTGCGAAGGTCGTGATCGCCGATATCAACATCGACGGTGCCCGTGCAGTGGCCGCAGAACTGGGCAGTAACGCTACGGCGATTGCCTGCGACGTGACCAGCGCAGCGCATGTCAATGCTACCGTCAAGCATTGCATCGATACTTTCGGCATTCCCGATATCGTCATCAATAATGCCGGTACTACTCACAAAAATCAGCCTATGCTGAATGTGGATGAAGCCACCTTTGACCGCATGTATGCGATCAATGTGAAGTCCATTTATCACATGACCTTTGCCGTGGTGCCGCTGATGCGCGAACGCAATAAAACTGAACCCGGCAAGGGGGGTGTGATTATCAATATCGGTTCTGTGGCCGGCATTCGTCCGCGTCCGGGGCTGACCTGGTACAACAGCTCTAAGGGTGCGGTCAATCTGTTGTCGAAGTCGATGGCGGTGGAACTTGCGCCGGATAATATCCGCGTCAATGTCATTTGCCCTGTGATGGGTGCGACTGGTTTGCTGGAGTCCTTCATGGGCGTGCCGGATACCCCGGAAAACCGGGCGCGTTTTATTGCGACCATTCCTTTGGGTCGCATGTGCGAATCTACCGATGTCGCGAATGTGGCGGTGTTCCTGGCGACCGATGCTTCGCATTTCCTGACGGGGATGGAAGTGCCGGTGGATGGCGGTCGGGTGATTTAAGTCTTAGCGATTGCATCAAGGCGGGAGGGGCCTTGATGCGATCACTGTCACTGTTTCAGTTGGACAGCGAAAAAATTTCCTCTGCATGTTTGGCCAGATAGCGTCCGATAGGAATGCTGGAAGTGGCCGCAGGCGAGGGGGCATTGCAGACGTGCAGCGTGCGCGCTGTGCGATGGATCAGGAAGTCATGCACCAGCGTGCCGTCGCGCAATACCGCTTGCGCCCGAATGCCCGGTGGATGTGCTTGCAAGTCTTCTACTTTCAGGTCGGGACAATAGCGCTGGCACAGGGCCAGATAGCGTTTTTTACTGATCGAATTCCAGTATTCACCCAATCCCGAGCGGGCGTGTTTTTGCATCACGCGCCAGAATCCGGGAAAGCGCAGCATGTCGGCCAGATCGCGGGCATTGGGCTTGCCCGGGCCGTAAGATTCTCGTCCCATGCTCAGGACGGCGTTGGGGCCGACGGTGACGTAGCCGCCAATCATGCGTGTCAGATGGACACCGAGAAACGGTAAGGCAGGATCGGGAATCGGGTAAATCAAATGGTTGACCACCTGATCGCGGCTAGGGGCTAATCGATAATATTCGCCGCGAAACGGGATGATTCTGAAATCGTCGCCGATGCCGCACATACTCGCCAGCCGGTCTGCCATCAGACCGCCGCAGGCAATCACATAACGCGTGCGAATTTCTCCCTGATCGGTCACGACTGTGACGCCATTTGTTTCTTCGCGGATATCGACTACCGTGGTACCCAGTCGCGTTGTGCCGCCGGCAGCCACCATCGAATCAGCCATGGAACGTGCCATTGCGCCGTAGTCGACGATGCCAGTGGAGGGGACGAAGAGCCCGGCCAAGCCGACAATATTCGGTTCGCGCCTTCTGAGTTCGGTGGCGTCGATGCGCTCGATTTCCAGGCCGTTTTCTTTGGCGCGTTGATATAAGGCTTTCATACGCGGCAGTTGCAGCGGGGTTGTGGCGACCAGCATTTTTCCGCATTGCTCCACCGGCAAATTGTGATCGCGGCAGTAATCCAGCGTTGCCTGCACGCCTTCGCGGCAAAATTGTGCTTTCATGCTGCCCGGTGCGTAATACACGCCGGCATGGATGACGCCGCTGTTGCGGCCGGTTTGATGCGCGGCGAAGCGGTCTTCCTTTTCGATGAGCGTGACCGCTGCACCTGGATGGCGAGCGAGAATTTGTGTCGCGGTGGCAATGCCGACAATGCCGCCGCCGATAATGACGAAATCCTGTGTAGTGCCTTGCTGAGCGTTCATTTAATTATTCCTTCAACTATTCCTTCGATCTTGCCTCTGCTTCAAATGCGTATGATTAGCAGTACCTCTGCTGGCAGATTTTCGCTTATTTCCCTAATATAGGGCGGTATTTTTAGGCGGCCTTTGAATTGACCGGGTCGTCACCGCATTTTCATCTTCTTTCATCGGTGCAAAATGGCCAAGCGGCATCACGAGAAACATAGCATTGAAAAAATAAACTGGCTGCGCGCTTCGGTACTGGGAGCGAACGATGGCATCGTATCGACTTCTTGTCTGGTGTTGGGTGTGGCCTCGGCACATGCAACGCATGCGAGTATTTTGCTGACCGGCGTTGCCGGGCTGGTTGCGGGGGCGATGTCGATGGCGACCGGTGAATATGTGTCGGTGCATTCTCAAGTCGATATCGAACAAGCGGCGCTGGCCGAAGAACAGGCTGAACTGGATCAGGATTATCACGGCGAGCAGCGTGAACTGACTGCTATCTACATGCGTCGCGGTCTCGATTTTGAACTGGCCGGAGAGGTGGCGGTAAAGCTGATGGAGCATGACGCGCTGGCAGCGCATGCACGGGATGAGTTGGGAATCAATCATCTCAACATGGCGCGCCCGCTTCAGGCCGCGGTAGTTTCGGCAGGCAGTTTTTCTTGCGGCGCGATTTTGCCACTGGCGGTTGTCGTTATTTCACCTGAAGCACATTTGCTCTGGCTGGTGAGCGTTGCGGCATTAGTCTTTTTGGCGATGCTCGGCGCGCTGGCGGCAAGAATGGGCAGCGCAAAAATGTTGCCGGGTGCGATACGCGTGACGTTCTGGAGTGCGCTTGCGATGGCGGTGACGGCGGGCGTCGGCGCTTTGTTCGGGACGCTGGTCTGAAAAATCAGTGACAGAAACGAGGCCTTGTGGCCCCTTTCTGTACATTTTCTTCTTACTCTTTACTGAGTTTACTGAGGCAGATCGCCCAGTGCCTTGAGCAGCAATTCGGCCACGATTTCATTCATCCCGGTTGCGCGTTCTTGCGCCAGGGCTTGCAGTCGCGCTACCAGATCGCTGTTGAGCTTGACTGCGAACGGGACTAATCCCAGAGCCTGATCGGCTTTGCGTTGATCGCGGCGGTCCATAGGAACAGCAGCAACCTGGCCGAATTGGCCGCTGGAGCCTGTTGGTTGCATTTTGCCGGCAAGTTTCATGGCGCTTTGCTTTGCCATACCTGATTTCTTCATGTTGTCACTCTCTTTGCGTTGAAGTGGCCTATTTTACGCAGTAGTGGCGGCATGACGGGTTTTAAATGCCGTCTTCTCATTTGCTCTTGCGCTGGCGATCAAATTTGCGCCAGTACTTGAACTCCTCTTCATGCACCTCAAGGTCGACTTCCATGACTCTGAGCTGGAGTTTTTGCTGCACGTCGACGACGGCCTTGTTATAGATCGTCGCGCCGATTTCCTCTATGAAAAAACTGAGCAGCGCGTCAGCAGTGAGTCCGCTGATCGGCTCTTCCATGTGTTCACGGAAGTAGCGCTCGATGGAGGTGATCGCCTCTTTGCGGGCTTCCTTGGGGATTTCTATTGGCATGGGGTTCGTCCTGTTGTGAAATATTCATGGCGTATTTGAATAGGACGATACTTTACCCTTCCGCGTAGAAATGGGTCGCCGTGTTTTTGGGGCAGAGTGCAAGTGCAAGTGCAATGGATGCGGACGCGTTTGTGATGGTGTGACGCCGAACGCCGCACGATGTCAACTGTGGGTTGACTGGGCGTCAGTCAATGATCAGCACTTGCTTCCCCACCGATTTGCCTTTTTGCAGCACCGCGAGCGCATCCGCGAACTGCGCCAGCGGCAGTGCCTGTGCCACATGCGGTTTGAGCGCGCCCATCGAATAGAGCCGGAATAATTCCTGCTGCACCTGCTCGACGCGTTCCGGCCTGCGTTCCCGGTAATCGCTCCATTGCAAACCACTCACGGCAATATTCTTGAGTAGCAGATAGTTTGCCTTGATCTCAGGGATGCGGCCAGCGGCAAAACCGATGACCACGGCACGCCCGCACCAGGTCAGCGCGCGCAGTGAGGCATCGAACACATCGCCGCCCAGCGGGTCAAGCACGATGTCGACGCCTTTGCCGTTGTTGAGCGCATAGACCTGATCGCGCAGGCTGTCGCGCAAATTGGACGCGTCAAGATCAACGATATGCTGCGCGCCATATTGCCGCGCCAGTTCCGCATGTGCAGGGTCGTTGACACCGGCGAAGACCGTCGCACCCAGACTTCGGGCGATTTGCACCGCCGCCAGACCAATGCCACCCGCCGCGCCGTTGACCAGAACCGCTTCACCGGATGTGAATCCGCCGCGGTCAAGCAGCGCGAAGTAGGCCGTCTGATAAGCCAGACCCATCGCCGCCGCATCGGTAAACGACATGCTCTCCGGCAGTACATGGCAGGACTGCTGCGCCGCCAGCGCCAGACTGGCATAAGCGCCGAACTCAAGCTGCGCCATCACGCGGTCGCCTGCTTTGATCGTGCTGACATTGACACCGACAGCGCGCACGATACCTGCCACATCCTTGCCCGGACTGAAAGGCCGTGGCGGCAGAACCTGGTATTTGCCTTGTATCACCAACAGGTCAGGAAAATTCACGCCGATGGCTTTGACTTCGATCAGAATCTCACCGTCTCCGCAAATGGGATCGGGTACTTCTTCCACCCGCAGGCTGGCAGGTTCGCCAAATTCACGTATCAGTACCGCCTTCATGATTTTTGCCCCTCTACAAGTAGCTTGTTGGATTCCCCCAGCACCGGTGAGGCCGCAGGGACGGATTGACGGAATAGCGCGCAAATAGGCACCGGCAGCGCCGGTATGCTGCGTCCCTCGCCATCCTTCAATATTTCCTGGAACAGACCGCGTTCGATAAAGTGCGGATGTTGAACTGCCTCTTTCAAATCCGCTACCAGTACCGTGCAGACGTCGCGATCCTTGAATTTTTCCAGCCAGTAGCGGGCCGGTTGTTGCGCAATGACGGCGGCAACCTGACGGATTGCTTCCGCATCGTCCTTCGATAAAGCGTCCTGTCGGATGTTTATCAGTTCGAGGAAGGTGTGCCAGAACTTGTCTTCCAGCGGTGCCGCAGCAAGATAGCGGCCGTCGCTGGTGCGATAAATCTGGTAGCGCGGCGTGCTGCCGGTGACCAGTTCCGCGCCGGGCGAGGGCCACTGTCCTTCGCTCCAGCCATTGCCCAGACCCCAGTACATGAAGGGAAACAAATTGTCGGCCATAGAGATATCGAGATGGCAGCCCTGACCCGTGTGGGTACGGTTTTGCAATGCCAGCAAAATATTCATCACCGCCGGATAAGCGCCACCGCCAATATCGGCAATTAATGCCGGCGGCAGCACCGGCGCACCGTCCGCGCCGCGACTCAGTCCCAGCATGCCGGTCTCGGCCAGATAATTCAGATCGTGCGCGGCCACTTGCGCCAGCGGGCCGGTCTGACCGTAACCGGTGATGGAACAGTAGATCAGACGCGGATTGATGCGCGCGAGAGTTTCATAGTCCAGCCCCAATCGATGCATGACGCCGGGACGGAACTGCTCGACCAGCACGTCGGCATCGCGCAGCAGCAGGTCCAGACGCGCGCGTTCTTCTTCCGATTTCAGGTCGATGGCAATCGATTTCTTGCCGCGATTGAGGAGCGAAAAATTCACGCTGTCGCTGCCGAATTTGGGCGTGTAGCCGCGCATCTCGTCGCCGCTACCGGGCCGTTCGATTTTCAAGACTTCGGCACCGGCTTCGGCCAGTAGCAGCGTCGCCATCGGGCCGGGCAGCAGCGTGCTGAAATCGAGGACCTTGATTCCCTTGAGCGCTTGCATCAGGCTTCTTTTTTCTGTTGCCGCGCATGGGCCACTTGCGCGGCGCGTGCCGGTGCATACGGTTCCTGCCCGAGTGCCTGATACAGCGCATGGCTGACTTCGTAATGGTCGGCCAGGCCGGTACGTTGCAACAGGGCGATCGGGCCTTCGGGATAACCGAGACCGAGACGCAGTGTCATGTCCATATCGGCGGCGGTGGCTAGTTTTTCGTCCAGCCGGCGCAGCGCGGCATTGTAGTAAGGGCGCACCAGTCGGTTGACGATGCGTCCCGGAAAATCATTGCACACGGCGACGGTCAAGCCGGCAGCTTCGAATGCCGCTTTGGCGGCGGCAAGCGCCGCTTCAGAAGTGGATGACTGCCGCACCAGCTCGATCAGCGCGCTGGGTTCGGCGTCGCCGAGACGGAAGCGGGCGAAGCCGAGTACGTTCGTCAGGACCCCATTTTGCGGCTCGCCAGCGTGTACGCCCAGACATTCATTACCGAGTTCGATGGCGATAAAAGGGACATTCGGAGCGTCAGGAACATCCGGCGCTGCCCTGAATGCAGCGCCGCTGCCGGTGCCGAGATAGACCACGGCGGCTGACCGGGTGTCGGTTTCAGCTTGACTGAGAAAGAGGTGCTCGCCCGGAAACGAAGCGCTGTCACCGTTCTGGATGATGCGGTAGGAAGGATTCATGTCAGGCTCCAAACATCTTTGCGTCGGCATAGGCATGGAAGCCCTTGCCGGTTTTTTTGCCGAGGTGGCCGGCGGCGATCATGCGTCTTACCAGTGGCGGGCAGGCCGCGCGCGGTTCATTGGTCAGTCCGTGCATGGCGTCGCACAGCAGGCGCTGCGTATCCAGTCCGACCAGATCGAGCAGTTCCAGCGGCCCCATCGGATAACCCAGCGCCGTCTTGATGGCCTTGTCGATATCAGCCGCTTCTGCAACGCCTTGTTCGACCAGACGGATAGCATCGTTATTGAAGGGAATCAGAAAGTAGTTGAGGATGAAGCCGGGCGTGTCTTGCGTCTTGACCGGCTTTTGTCCGAGCGCGATGGAGAATTCCCAGGCGCGCTGAAAGCTGTCCTCGCTGGTGTTGATGCCGGGCGACATTTCCACCAGTTTCATCATTTGCGCCGGCAGGCAGAAATGGATGCCGACAAAGCGATCGGCGCGGCCACAACCACCGGCAATTTCGGTAATCGAAATAGTGGAGGTGTTCGATGCAAACAAGGTATGCGGCGGACATACCGCATTGAGTTTGCTGAACAGTTCATGCTTGACTGCCAGATCCTCGAACACCGCTTCGATCACGATATCGCACGCCGCCATCTCGGCCAGATCAGTCGTACCGGACCAGTTCGCCATGATCTGCTCGAGCTGTGCCTGTTCCAGCTTTTTGCGCTGCACCGACTTTTCCAGAAAGGCCCGTGTTTGTTCTTTGGCCTTGTCCAGCGCCGATTGTCGGGTGTCGTACACCAGCGTGCGAAAACCTGCGCGCGCGGCGACGATGGCAATGCCGGTACCCATGGTGCCGCTGCCGGCGACGCCGACGGTCTTGATGGTGGTCATATTGGATTCCTATTTGGTAAGAAAGCTGCGACCGATGAGCTGTCGGTGAATCTGGTTAGTGCCTTCCCATATCTGCGTAATCTTGGCGTCGCGCATCAGACGCTCGACCCGGTAATCCTTGCAGTAGCCATAGCCGCCGAACAGTTGTACCGCCTCGGTGCTGATCTGCATGGCCGCATCGGTGGCGCGCAACTTCAGGATCGACGCTTCGGTGCCGAAATCGGTTTCGCCGGCTTCCACCATGGCGGCGACCTGCCACAGATAGGACTCGCACATGGTCAGTTCCGCTGCCAGATCGGCCAGCAGGAATTGCACGCCCTGAAATTCAAGAATCTTTTTGCCCGACTGTTTGCGCTCATTGATGTAGGCGACCGCATCCTCGAATGCGGCGCGGGCGATACCTAGTGCATGTGCCGCTACGCTAGGGCGCGAACGATTGAGCGAACCGAACAAAATCTTGAGTCCATCACCCGGTTCTTGCAGCAGGTTGGCGCGTGGCACGCGGCAGTTGTCGAAGGCCAGTGTGGCAGTGCTGGAGGCGCGGGTACCCATTTTGTTTTCGATACCAATGAGCTTCAGACCCGGCGTGCCTTTTTCCAGTACCAGCGTGGAGATGGCGGCTTTCGGATGGTCGATTTCGCTCCATTTGCCAAACAGCAGATAGAGGTCAGCGACGTCGCCATTGGTGATGAAGGTCTTGCCGCCGTTGATGACGATGTGATCGCCATCGGGACGAAACGTGGTTTTCATGCCGGTGGCATCCGATCCGGCCGACGGTTCGGTGATGGCCAGCGCGGCCAGTCCGCCTTCAGCGATTCGGGGCAGCAGGCGTGCCTTTTGTTCTTCGTTACCGTATTCGATGACGGGCTTGATCGCGTGATAGTTAGTGGCCCAAATGATGCCGGTGGAGGCGCAGGCTTTGGAAATTTCTCTGACGCAGGCCAGATAACAAGTAAAGGACAAGGCCGCACCGCCGTATTCTTCGGGGATGAACATGGCGTTGAGACCGAGCTGGTTGATCGCGTTCACGTTCTCCCACGGGAATTCAGCGGTTTCATCCGCTTGCTTTGCATGCGGTGCAATTTGTTCCCGCGCCAGTACGCGCACGCTGTCGAGCAGCATGCGTTCTTCTTGTGTCAGGGGCAGGCGCTCATCTAATCGTTCCAGCAGCTTCATGGTCGTCCTTTCATCAGTGCGCAATACCTTGCGCGCCATCGATATAAATTGTTTCGCCCGAGAGGAAATGGCAAGGCATGGAAAACAGTTGCGCCACCAGCGCGCCGACTTCTTCGGCGGTGCCGGGTTCGCCGCGCGGAATCCGTTTTTCCAGGAACGCGCGCAAGGGGCCGCTGGAGAGCGAGTCGCGGTTGAGGTCGGTGGCGATATAGCCCGGCGCGACATCGATGACCCGGATGCCGACCGAGGCCCATTCCACCGCCAGACAGCGGGTGATGGCGCCGACCGCCGCCTTGGAAGCGCAATACGCCAGATTGCGCTTGACGCCCATCTTGTCGAAAAACGAACCGATATTGACGATCAGACCGCCATGTTCGCGCAGTAGCGGAAATACGCTCTGGCTGCCGATCAGCACGGAGGTCGCGTTGGTGCGCATCACTTGCTCGAACTGGTCGAGAGGGAAAGATTCCGATTTGCCTTCGAGATGGATGCCGGCGTTGTTGACCAGTCCGCTGACCGGCACGCCGCAGCGGGCGCTGATGTCTTGCATGGCGGCGCGCACGGCGTCGGCGTCGGTGACGTCGCAGGCGGCGGCAAGCCAGCGTTGTCGCACTTCCGGACTGGCGTTCGGCCGCTGCGGCAGATCGCCCGAGCGGGACAGGCAGCCGACCATGAAGCCGGCCTGTGCCAGCATTTCAGCGATGGCGGCACCGATGCCGCGGCTGGCGCCGGTGACGATTATGCAGGACTGTTTCATCGTTATTGATCCTTGAAAAGAGGAGGGCGCTTGTCGACGAAAGCTTGCATGCCTTCGCGCGCGTCGGCTGTCTGGTAAGCCAGTGTGGAAAGGTCGGACTCGATGCGCAGACCATCGGCCAGCGGCACTGCCAGCGCACGTTGCACAGCTTCGCGGGCAAACAGCGAGGCGCAGAGGCTGTAGCCGAGGAATTGCTGGGCATAGTCGCAGCCGATGGCGATGGCATCGGTGCCGTCGACGAGACGATTGACCAGACCGATCCGTTCCGCTTCCACCGCGTCCACGGTGCGGCCGGAGAGAATGATTTCCAATGCGCGCGCTTCGCCAATCAATCGTGGCAGGCGCTGCGTGCCGCCGTAGCCGGGGATCAGACCGAGTTTGATTTCCGGCAGTCCCATCTTGGCCTTGGGTGTCGCCACGCGAAAGGTGCAGGCCAGTGCCAGTTCCAGACCGCCGCCGAAGGCGTAGCCGTGAATGACGGCGATTGAGGGAATCGGCAGTCGGTCCAGTTTTGCCATGACGGCTTGCCCGAGTTCGGCGCCGCGCTTTTGTTCCAGCAGACTGCGATCTTGCAGTTCCTTGATGTCGGCCCCGGCGCAGAAGGCTTTGTCGCCGTTACCGACAATCACCAGCGCGCGCGCATCCGATTTGCTGACTGTGGTGATTGCCGCGCCGATCTTGTCCAGCAAGTCAAAGCTCAGCGCATTGAGGGCCTGAGGCCGGTCTATTTGCAGTACGGCGACTTGATTTTGGTACAGCAGATGGATGCTCATACGGTTTTCTCTTCCTTTGCCAGAGCAGTTGTTTCCGCACCTGTTTTCTCAGTTTTTTTTGCATTGACTTTGTTAATCGGCGTCGGAATGATCTTGCCGGTGCGGGTCAGTTCGACCAGATCGCGCTTGAGGATTTTGCCGCTGGCGGTCATCGGAAACTCGTCCATGCAGAGGAAGTATTCCGGCATATCGTATTTCGATAGTCCGGCATCGCGCAGGTGTTGCACGATGTCGTGGGCCTCGACCTGCACGCCGGGGCGGGCAATGATGGCCATGCAGACCTGTTCGCCCAGGCGCTCATGTGCGATCGGGTAGGCAGCGACTTTCAGCACGCCGGGGTGGCGCAGCGCCAGATCTTCGATTTTGGCGGGATAGATGTTGTGGCCGCCGCGGATGATCAGGTCTTTCTTGCGGCCGACGATGCGCAGCGCGCCCATGCTATCGAACTGGCCGAGATCGCCGCTCATGAACCAGCCATTGGCATTGAAGGAGTTTTCTGTCGCAGCCTGATTGTCGAAGTAGCCCAGCATCAGCAGACCGCCACGTCCACCGATCTCGCCGATTTCGCCGGGCTCGACTTCGACGTCCGGGTTTTCCTGTTTGAACAGACGCACTTCGTAGCCGCGGCATGCGCGCCCACAGGTGGAGACGATGGTATCGATGCTATCGGTCGGCAGCGGATATTGATGGGAGCCGTTTTCCGTCATGCCGTAAATGTTTTGCGGCGTCATACCCAGCTTGAGGAACTGCTCGGCAATTTCACGCGGGATCAGCGTACCGGCCATGTAAAAGGTTTTGACTTGACCCAGGGAGGACATACCGCGCTGGCGCAGTGCGGCGAGCAGGTCGATGGCATGGGTCGGCACCCCCATGACATAGGTGGCATTGGTTTCCCGTATCCAGTCCAGCGCGGACTTGCCGGCGGCAGCGTGATGCAGCACCAGTTCGCAGCCGATGACCAGCATCTGTTCGAAGGCCACGGTGCCGATGTGATGGCTCATCGGGCTGAGCGACAAAATAACCGTATCGCTGCCATGACGCCAGTCGCCGGCAATGGCGCGTCCATTGGCGAGCAAAGTATTGTCGCTATGCATCACCCCTTTGGGCATGCCAGTGGTGCCGGAGGTGAAGGCGAGGTAAGTGATTTTGTCCGGGTTGAGATCGGGCGGGGACAGGACGACGGGCGCAGTGCGGTCGGGAAACGGGCTGCTGCCGACGGGCGCTGGCAGTGCATCGGTGTCGGTATCGGCCGGTGACAAGGCAAACAATTTCTTCATCGACGGCAGAGTTCCGGCGACGTCGAAGATCGAGTGACGCTCGGCATCCGCGCCATAGCCGGGCATGGCAAACAGCGCCTTGCACTGCACCCGGCGCAGCAACACCATGATTTCTTCGGTGGTGTGATTCTGGTGCAGCGAAGGCGTGCAGATATAGCCGTTGCGGGAGCAGGCCAGAAACACGACCAGTGCTTCGACGCAGCTAGGCAGCCAGGTGGCCACCCTATCGCCGCTGCGCAGTCCGGCGTCATGTAGTACTTGCGAGACGCTGTTGGCCCAGTCGACCAGTTCGCGCCAGGTCAGCCGGGTATGCACATCGCGCAGGGCGCAGGCGGTGGGGCGCTCCTGCGCGTGAGAACGCGCCAGCGAGTACAGCGTTTCATTCTGCCATACGCCGGAAAGATAATGATCGCGTGCCAGTTGCGGGCTGTGCAGGGTAAGAATGTTCTGCATGGTGTCGGTGTCAGTCGTGGTTGCTTGCCGGTTACTTGTTGCTTATTTACTGCTTGCTTGCTGCTTATTTTCTGCTTATTTGCCGAATTTAGACGTGTCAGGACTGCGACGCTGGGCAAAGGACTCGGCCAGTTCCGCATGCTCGTCGGTGCCGAGATAGCCGGGCAGCAACAAGTCATGCGTCATGCGCGATAGTCCGCCCACGCCGCCATGACGCGCACTGAATGCCGCTTTGATCGAGGCCAGCGCGAATGCGCCACGGTCGGCGATTTGCAGTGCCAGCTTGCGGGTTTCTTCTTTGAGGTCCGCATCCGGCACGACCTTATTGATCAGACCGATCGACATGGCTTCCTGCGCCGTCATTTTTGGATTGCAGAACCAGATTTCCTTGGCACGCTTTTTACCGACCAGATCTTCCAGGTACCAGGTGCCATAGCCAGCATCAAAGCTGCCCACTATCGGACCGACCTGGCGGAAAGTGGCACTCTCTTTGGCGATAGTGATGTCGCAAATGACTTGCAGCACATTGCCGCCGCCGACGGCGAAACCATTGACGGAGGCAATGACGGGCTTTTGCAGGCGGTCTATGCTTTCATACATATCCAGCACTGGCAGGACACCGGCATAGAGCTGGGTATCTTCCATGCCTTCTTTGCGGCCGCCGAGGCAGAAGAACTTGTCGCCGGCACCGGTCAGGACGATGACGCGGGTGCGGGTTTCGCGCCGGATTGCATTGATGCAGTCGCGAATTTCATGGCACATCAGCGGCGTAAACATATTGCCGTCTTCGGGCCGGTTCATGGTGATGGTGCCGATAGGGCCGTCTTCTTCGTAAATTATTTCTTTGAATTCCATGTGTTTCTCCTTGAATCAAATAGGCAGGATTTGCGCAAAAAACAGCTGGCCTTGCTGCATCGCCTTGCCGTGCGCTTGCACTGTCTGCGGCAATGCGGCTAGCCAGTGGCCTTTTGCGTAAGCCCTGATACGGCTATCAGATGATGCCATCATTAAGCAATGCTGTTATTTCGTCAGCAGACATGCCAAGACGGTCCTGTAATACGGTGCGTGTATGTTCGCCCAGCACCGGCGGCGGGCTGCGGTGGACTTGGGTCTTGCCGTCGAATCCTATGCCGAGGCCCACCTGCGGCACCTTGCCTTTGGCGGTCTGCGCGGAATAAAAAAGTCCTTCTTTTATTAGCTCAGGGTCTTGCACGACTTCATCGACCCGGTTGATGGGGCCTGCCGGTATGCGCTGCGCGCTCAGAATCTCCAGCCATTGCTTGCGGTTTTTCTGCGCCAGGAGGGCGCTAATTCTGGCCACAATTTCAGGCCGATACTCACGTCGCTGCTGATTGCTGGAAAAGCGTGGGTCATTGCCAAAGTCCGGCTCACCCACCGCTTTCCAGAACCGCTGCCAGATGGCGTTGTTGCCCAGTCCCAAGGTCAGCGGCAGGTCGGCGGTCTGGAATACCTGATAGATGGCGATGACTGAGTCGCGCCCGCCCGAGCGGGTGATGGCTTCGCCAGCGCCGAGATAAGGCACGATGCGTGGTGCCATGAAGCGCGTCATGCTGCGCACCATCGAGATATCGATTTGTTTGCCGCGCCCGGTGCGATGGCGCTCAAGCAGCGCGGCCATCACGGCCATGGCGGCGTCTTGTCCGGCAAGCAGGTCGGCGGCGGGGGTGCCGACTTTCTGTGGCGCGTTGTCTGGTTCGCCGGTCAGGTCCATGACGCCGGAATAGCCTTCGGCAATCAGGTCGTAGCAGGGCAGGTCGCCGCGCGCGCCGAGCAGACCGAAGCCGGTCAGCGATACATGAATCAGCGCCGGATGAAGGGCTGCAAGGCGGGCGTAATCGACGCCCAGCTTTTCCTGTGTGCGGCCGCCCAGATTGACGACCAGTACATCGGCGCTGGCAATCAACTGGTCCAGCACTGCGCTGCCGCGTTCGCAGCTGATGTCGAGTGTGACGCTTTGCTTGTTGCGATTGACGCTGAGGAACCAGAGCGATTCTTCATGCAGGAAGGGGGGGCCCCATGCACGGGCGTCGTCGCCGGCCAATTGTTTCTCGACCTTGATGACGGTGGCACCCATGTCTGCCAGTAGTTGCGTGGCATACGGACCGGCGACCGAAGTAGTGAGGTCAATGACGGTAATCCCGGCCAGCATGTGCAGGCCGTCGTTGGAATCGGGGGCAGGAAGAAAATCGAATGGAGTCATAACTTGGTCTCGGACAATATGCCTTCTATCGCAAATCCTGTGCCAAGTACGCATTGCCCCATAAGCTGGTACATTCGGGGCCGTTGTGCTGCCTTTATGCTGCTTTTGTGCATTCATGGCCGACAGTTTCTGAATCAAGTGTACTTATCAAGGACAGTGTTTTTTTCTCCGAATACAGCCGTACATAAACAGGACTTGCGCAAAAGCCCGCTGGATAGGCGCATTGCCGCTGGCAGTGCGAGTAGCACGGCAAGCCGATGCAACAACGCCAGCGGGCTTTTGCGCAAGTCCTAATAAAGAAAAGAGGGCACGATGAAGCGTGACACCATGGGCATACTGGTCATTGATGACAACAATACGGTGATGGTGAACTCCGGTCTGGCGCATAGCATTCTGGTATCGCAGCCGCTGGCGGCCAAATGGACCAAACGCATCAGCATGCCGATTCCACGTCTGTTCATGCTGGAGGGCGCGGCACGCGCGCTGACCTGTTTTTATGCGGACACGCCGGGCGTCGGCTGTTTTTTGATCTTCGATAACGAGCCGGATACGGCACTGCTGGAATTTTTTGGCAGCGTCGATTTTGCGACGGACATCATGCGTCACCTGATCACTAATCCGTTCGAGGCCATGACGGTGGTCGACAGCAAGGGCCTGGTTCGCTATCTGAGCCCGGTCCATGAAAAATTCTTCAACATCAAGCATCTGGAAGCCATCGGCAAGCATGTGACCGAGGTGATTGAGAATACGCATCTGCATGAAGTGGCTATCAGCGGCAAGCCGGAAATCGGGCAGTTACAGGAAATGCATGGCACTAGCCGCGTGGTTCGGCGCACACCTATTTTTGACCGTCAGGCACGCCGTGTCGGCGCTATCGGCCAGGTGATGTTCAAGGGGCCGGATGCGATCCACGAAATGAGCGACGAGATCGGCCGTCTGCGCAAGCAGGTCAGCTTTTATGAGCGCGAACTGTCCGGCATACGCAATCGCAGTTATGGACTGGATCAGATCATTGGTTCCAGTGCCGCGGTGAAAAAGCTCAAGGCTGATATCGTGAAGGTGGCGCCGCTTGATGTGCCGGTCTTGTTGGTTGGCGAAAGCGGCACCGGCAAGGAACTGGTGGCCCATGCGATTCACTTGTTGAGCCCACGCAGCGGCAATCCGCTGGTGTTGGTCAATGCGGCGGCCATGCCTGCCAATCTGGTCGAGAGTGAGCTGTTCGGCTATGAGGCCGGTGCGTTCACTGGTGCCGACCGCAAGGGGCGACAGGGCAAATTTGAAGCGGCCGATCGTGGCACGCTGTTCCTCGATGAGATCGGCGATATGCCGCCCGACATTCAGGTCAAGCTACTGCGGGTGTTGCAGGATGGCAGCTTTGAGCGCGTCGGCGGCGACCGCGCCAAGCGCTCCGATTTCCGTTTGATTTCGGCGAGCAATCGCGATTTCAAGAGCATGATCGCCAACGGCAGTTTCCGGCTGGATGTGTTCTACCGCATCAGCACGATTACTTTGCGTTTGCCGCCGCTGCGCGACCGGCTGGAAGATATTCCCGAGCTGGCCGAAGTTTTTCTGGCGCATTTCGCGCAACGGCATGGAAGCAAGCCCAAAGTGCTGGACCCGGAGGCGGTGCTGCTGCTGCAAAGCAGGCCCTGGCCGGGCAATGTCCGTCAACTGCAGCATGCGGTGGAGCGGGCGGCGGTGTTTTGCGAAACCGATGTGATTGGCCCCAGGGATCTGGAGAGCATTCAAGACGAGGCGGCCGGCATGTCTGGCTACGCGCTTCTGGTTGAGCCGGGAGAGAAAGCGCCGCAGGCGAGCAGCATGCAGCATGCGAAGGACAAGGTAGAGGCGGAAATCATTCAAACGGCGATGCAGACGTTCAACGGTAACAAGAAAAAAGTTGCCGAGAGTCTCCATATTTCCCGATCTTATCTGTACAAGAAACTGGCCCAGATGAATCCTGCGGCGACGGACGATTAATCCCTGTCCAACTCGTCTGCGCGAACAATAAATGTAGTTTGCGCAGACACATGTCTTCAATAAACGCGTAGAGCGACGACACTTCCCGGCGGATTTGCTCCTCGAATTCTCCGCCAATTCTCCGCAACAAGGGCGCGATCGCCTTCCCGTGCCGGATGGCACGCAGTTTGCTGTACTCCGCTCAGGGAGCAGCTAGTCGATGAAGTTTGTCGCACCTAAACCGGTCCATTCCGGATGCTGCTTGCTTCAGATCGCTTACCTATAAAAAACAGGAGACGCAATGCATTTATCCAAGTTCGCCCTTTCTGGTGCTTTATCTGGCGCATTACTTACCAGCTTAATTTCTGGCAATGTCCAGGCCCAAGCTCCGGTTCCAGCCCCCGTCTTATTTACGGACGATATCGTCAAGATTGGCGTGATTGTTGATAAGACCGGCGTCTATTCCGCTAACGGCGGCCCTGGTGCGGTCACTGCGGTCAAGATGGCGATCGATGATTTCGGCGGCAAGGTGGCCGGCAAGAAAATTGAAATGGTGTCGACCGACTATCAGAACAAGGTCGATATCGCGGTGACGCGCGCCTCGGAATGGATTGACCGCGACAAGGTCGACATGATTATTGAATCGACCGATTCGGCTGCGGCGATTGCTCTGCAAAAACTGGGCGCGAGCAAAAAGAAAGTGATGATCTTTGCCGGATCGGCAAGCACCGCGCTGACCAACAATGAATGCTCGGCCTATGGCGTCCATTATGTGTATGACACTTATGCACTGGCTACCGGCACTGGTCGCGCCATCATGGAGTCGGGCGGCGACACCTGGTTTTTCCTGACGGCCGATTATGCCTTCGGTAATTCGCTGGAAAAAGACACGACGCGGGTGATACAGGACATGGGTGGAAAAGTGCTTGGCACCATTAAACATCCACTCGGCGCTAATGATTTCTCCTCGTTCTTGCTGCAAGCGCAAGCATCGAAGGCCAAAGTGATCGGTTTGGCGAATGCCGGTAAAGATACGCAAAATGCGGTTCGCGGTGCGGCTGAATTTGGTTTGACCAAGTCCGGCCAGAAACTGGCAACGCTCCTGGTGTTTGATACCGATCTGAAAGGCATGGGCCTCAATGTCGCGCAGGGTCTATTGTTTACGACCGGCTTTTACTGGGATATGAATGAGGAAACTCGTGCTTGGTCGAAGCGTTTCTATGCCCTGCACAAGTCGATGCCCACCATGATTCAGGCAGGTATGTATTCGGCCACGATGCACTACCTGAAGTCGATTCAGGCGGCCGGTACGGATAACGCAGAAGTCGTCATGCAAAAAATGAAGGCGACGGAAATCAATGATTTCTTTGCCAAGAAGGGCAAGATTCGCGAAGACGGCCGTATGGTGCATGACATGTATTTGGCTGAGGCTAAAAAACCGTCTGAATCCAAGTCGGAATGGGATTTGATGAAAATCCTGAAAACCATCCCCGGTGAATTGGCTTACCAACCGATGAACAAGGGCAGCTGCTCGTTGGTCGCTAAGTAATTGCCAAGCTATTAAGCGAAGTCATTAAGGTAAGCCGACAGACTCGCGCAGGCGGGCTGTCGGCTGCTTATTTGTAGTAGATTGGCATTTACCCTGCCCGATACCCAGCGCGAAGCCTTGCTGACCGGGCTCGATGAAGTCGATCAGACTCTGCGTCTGGTGGCGGATATCAGGCAGTTTCAGGAACGTGACCGTCAGGCGCGACCCTGGGTTTATGGCCACGGCATACCGCTAATCGACTGATACCGGACGATATTTGGCTGCTGCTTTTTCAGGGCGAGCGCCGGGAGTGTTGGGGCATTAATGGGGCGTTGCCTCGGCCATTGACGCCGAGCAGGAGCCGGCCAAGCGCGCCGCCCTGGTGAAGATGCTGGGGTATAATCAAACCCACGCTGATGTAGCTCAGTTGGTAGAGCAACTGATTCGTAATCAGTAGGTCGGGTGTTCGATTCGCCTCATCAGCACCAATGTAATCATGCGCTTAGCTCAACTTTAACCGGTTGGGCTTTTTGCTTTTTGAACGTGCTGTTAAGCACGGTGCAAGCCGATTGGCGTAAGCCGGTTCTCGCCATGCCGGTATGGTTATACTGATGGACTGTTTTACTTCTATGGGAAAGGCCTGACCATGACTGAACCAACACAATCGAAGCCTAAAAATAAATCATTTTTTGCAACGCTGGGCGCTATTTTCTGGTCGTTCGTTGGCTTGCGCCGTCGGGCGGATTTTGAAAAGGACGCCACGTCTTTCAATCCCGTCTACGTTGTCGTGGCTGGCTTGATTGGCGTGGCTTTGTTCATCGGGATTTTGCTGACCGTGGTGAAGCTGGTCTTGCCCTGATTCCCTCATTTTCCTGACAGCGGGCCTGGTCTCAGCGGGCCTCTTTCAGCGTCCCTCTTTTCAGCGTCCCTCTGACCAAGTCCTTACACGATGCAATCTTAGCGCGGCGTACCGATCTTGGTCATCTGTCAGTTTGATCTTGCATCGTCCTCCACACTTCCTGCACGATTGTTCAGACTCCCTGCGCCTGCAAATCGGCATGGTAGCTGGAACGCACCATCGGCCCTGAGGCGACCTGACTGAAGCCGAGTCCAAGGGCGGTATCGCGCAGACTGGCGAACGCGTCCGGCGTGACATAGCGCTTCACCGGCAGGTGGTGCAGGCTGGGTTGCAAATACTGACCGAGCGTGAGCATGTCCACCTGATGCGCGCGCAAGTCGCGCATGACTTCCACGATTTCCTCATCCGTTTCACCGAGCCCCAGCATCAGGCCCGATTTGGTCGGCACTTGCGGCCAGGCGCGTTTGAAATCGGCCAGCAGCGTCAGCGAATTCTGATAATCGGCACCCGGTCTGGCTTCCAGGTAGAGGCGCGGCACCGTTTCCATGTTGTGGTTGAACACATCCGGCGGCGCAGTGCCGAGGGTCGTCAGCGCCAGCGACAGGCGACCGCGAAAATCCGGCACTAATATTTCGACGCGAATCCCCGGGCTGCTTTGCCTTGCCGCCTCGATGCAGGCGGCGAAATGCCCTGCGCCGCCGTCGCGCAAGTCATCGCGGTCGACCGAGGTAATCACCACGTATTTCAATTGCATGGCAGCGATGGTATCGGCCAGTCGTTGCGGTTCTCCCGCATCCAGAGGAAGCGGGCGGCCGTGGCCGACGTCGCAAAACGGGCAGCGGCGGGTGCAGAGCTCGCCCATGATCATGAACGTGGCGGTGCCGTGGCTAAAACATTCGCCGATGTTGGGACAGCGCGCTTCTTCGCATACCGTCACGAGCTGATGCTCACGCAGCGTTTTTTTCAGCGCCAGCACCTCCGGGTTGCCGGGAAAGGCAGCGCGTATCCAGGACGGTTTGCGCAGCATGTCCTGACGTGCAGTCGGGGTGATTTTGACCGGGATGCGCGCGACTTTTTCGGCGGCGCTGAGTTTGACGCCGGCCACGGCTTTGTTCGGAAGCGGTGCATTCATGCGCTTAACCCCGGTGATAGTGTTGCGGCACAAACGGCGGCAGACTGATTTCGATGGCGACCCGCTTGCCGCGTACCAGTGCAAACAAGGCGGTACCGGGTACGGCGTGCGCCGTGGTGACATAGCCAAGGCCGAGCGGGCCGCCGTAGGAGGGGCCAAAGGTGCCGCTGGTGACTTTGCCGATGACGTTGCCTTCGAGATCGGTAATCGCGCTGCCTTCCCGGACCGGCATTTTTTCCTTGACGATAAAGCCGATGCGCTTGCGCTCGACGCCCTCGGCGATCTGGCGGGCGATGATGGCGTCCCCCGGATAGCCGCCGGCGCGCGCGCCGCCCGGACGACGCACTCGGGAGATGGCCCATAGCAGGCTGCCTTCAATCGGCGTGGTGTCGGTATCGATGTCATGGCTGTACAGACACAGCCCGGCTTCCAGTCGCAGAGAATCGCGTGCGCCCAGGCCGATGGCTTCGACTTCCGGTTCCGTGAGCAGGCGACGTGCCAGCGCTTCCGCATCGGCCGAGGGAACCGAAATTTCATAGCCGTCTTCGCCGGTATAGCCGGAGCGGCTGATGACGCAACGCACGCCGTCCAGATCGAAACGACTAATCTGCATGAATTTGAGATCAGCGACGCCAGGATGCAGGCGCGCCAGCACGGCGGCGGCGGCGGGGCCTTGCAGCGCCAGCAGGGCATGGTCTGTCAGCTCCTGCACCTGACAGCGGCTGGCAAGATTGAGCTTCATGTGGGCGATGTCTTGTTCTTTGCAGGCGGCGTTGACGACCACGAACAATTCATCGTGCGCCAGACGGGCCACCATCAGATCGTCAAGGATGCCGCCGTCTTCGGCGGTGAACAGCGCGTAGCGTTGCATGCCGGTGGGCAGGTCGATGATGTCGATCGGTGCCAGTGTTTCCAGCGCGGCGGAGGCATCCGCGCCGCTGAGTCTGACCTGCCCCATGTGAGATACATCGAACAGACCGGCCTTTGCCCTTGTGTGAATGTGTTCTTTCAAAATCCCTAACGGGTAGTACACCGGCATTTCATAGCCGGCGAAAGGGACCATCTTGCCGCCCAGTTCCAGATGCAGGCGGTAAAGCGGCGTGCGACGCAGCGTTTGTGCGGGTGTCGGGGTAGTTGTCATGGTGGTGTAGTCCTTGATTAACATTCGATGATGTTGACGGCGAGTCCGCCGCGAGAAGTTTCCTTGTATTTGGTCTTCATGTCAGCGCCGGTCTGGCGCATGGTGCGAATGACTTTGTCGAGGGAAACATGATGATGGCCATCGCCATTGAGCGCCATGCGGGCGGCGTTAACTGCCTTGACCGCGCCCATGGCATTACGTTCTATGCACGGCACCTGCACTAACCCGCCGATGGGGTCGCAGGTCAGGCCGAGATTGTGTTCCATGCCGATTTCGGCAGCGTTTTCCACTTGCGCCACGCTGCCGCCGAGGACTTCGGCCAGCCCGGCCGCCGCCATCGAGCAGGCAACGCCGACTTCGCCCTGACAGCCGACTTCAGCGCCGGAGATCGAGGCGTTTTCCTTGTACAACAGACCGATGGCGGCGGCGGTCAGGAGGAAACGCACTACGCCGTCCTCGTTGGCACCCGGGATGAAGCGCAGGTAGTAATGCAGCACGGCAGGAATGATGCCGGCGGCACCGTTGGTCGGCGCGGTAACGACCCGGCCGCCGCTGGCGTTTTCTTCGTTGACGGCGAGGGCGTAAAAACCGATCCAGTCCAGCGTCGCCAATGGATCGGCCAGGCTGTCCGAGGGCAGCGCGCAGAGTTTGCGATACAAGGCGGCGGCGCGGCGTTTGACGTGCAAACCGCCGGGCAAGATGCCTTCCTGTTGCGCGCCGCGCTGCACACATTGCTGCATGACTTCCCAGATGTGCAGCAACTCGCGCCGGATGGTGGCTTCGTCGCGCCAGACTTGTTCGTTGTCCAGCATCAGTTGGCTGATCGAACAGCCCCGTTCGTGGCACAGGGCGAGCAACTCATCGCCCGAATGGAAGGGGTGAGGCAAGACGCTGGTTTCCGCTGCGATGCGCTGTTTGCCGACTGCCTGTTCATCGACCACAAAGCCGCCGCCGACCGAGTAATAGGTTTTGCAGGCCAGCACTGCACCGTCGTTTCCGGTGGCGGTAAAGCGCATGCCGTTGGAATGGAAGGCCAGGGTTTCGCGGCGGTAAAACAGCAGATGCTCCTTTTCACGAAAGACGATGGGGTGGCGGCCAAGCAGGTGCAGCAGACCGTCGGCACGGATGGCGGCTACCCGTGGGGTAACGGTGTCGATGGCGATGCTGTCCGGCTGTTCGCCTTCCAGTCCCAGCAAAACCGCGCTATCCGTACCGTGACCGCGCCCGGTCGCGCCGAGCGAGCCGAACAGTTCGGACTTGATGGCGGCAACCTGTTCCAGCAATTGATGTGTCGCCAGCCCGTTGACGAAAAGCGCGGCGGCACGCATCGGCCCGACCGTGTGTGAACTGGAAGGGCCGATGCCGATTTTGAAGAGGTCGAATACGCTGATGGCCATGAGGGCTTGATCCTTAAATCAGCTTATTGCTTGCCATCTTCGTAGTCGGAGAGCGGCGGGCAGGAGCAGACCAGGTTGCGGTCGCCGTAAACGTTGTCGATACGGCCTACCGGCGGCCAGTATTTGGACAGATGGTCGTGCGCCAATCCGCGTGGATAGACCGCTTGCTCGCGACTGTAGCCATGCGTCCATTCGCCGACCAGCGCCGCCGCCGTGTGCGGGGCGTGCCGCAGCGGATTGTCGGTGGCGTGGCTGCGGCCTTGTTCGACGTCGCTGATTTCCTTGCGGATGGCAATCATGGCGTCGATGAAGCGGTCGAGTTCGACTTTGGATTCCGATTCGGTCGGTTCAATCATCAGCGTGCCAGCCACCGGGAAACTCATGGTGGGAGCGTGGAAGCCGAAGTCAATCAGGCGCTTGGCCACATCGTCGACGCTGATGCCGGAGCTTTCCTTGAGCGGGCGCAAGTCGATGATGCATTCGTGCGCAACGCGTCCCTTGGGGCCGCTATACAGAATCGGATAGTGCGGCGACAGGCGGGCGGCGATGTAATTGGCGTTGAGGATGGCCATTTCGGTCGCGCGCCGCACGCCGTCTGGCCCCATCAGGCGGAGGTAAGTCCAGGTGATGGGCAGGATGCTGGCGCTGCCGTAAGGCGCGGCGCATACGGCACCGATGCCGTCCAGTTTGCCGGTGCGGTTGCCGGGCAGAAACGCTGCCAGATGCGCTTTGACGCCGATAGGACCGACGCCGGGGCCGCCGCCGCCGTGTGGGATACAAAAGGTTTTATGCAGATTCAGATGCGAGACATCGCCGCCGAATACGCCCGGCTGCGCCAGTCCGACTAGCGCATTCATGTTGGCACCGTCGATGTAGACCTGCCCGCCGTGCGCATGGACGATATCGCAGATTTCGCCGACCCGGGACTCGAATACGCCGTGGGTGGAGGGGTAGGTGATCATGATTGCGGCCAGTGCGGCACTGTGCAGTTCGGCCTTGGCGGTCAGATCGGCAACATCAATGTTGCCGTCTTTGTCGCAGGCCACCACCACCACTTGCATGCCAGCCATGTGCGCGCTGGCCGGATTAGTGCCGTGCGCGGAGGAGGGAATCAGGCAGATGCTGCGTGCATGGTCGTTGCGGCTGGCATGGTAGGCGCGGATGGCCAGCAGACCGGCGTATTCGCCTTGCGAACCGGCGTTCGGTTGCAGCGAGACGGCGTCGTAGCCGGTGATTTCGCACAGCATCTGTTCGAGTTCGTCGGTCAGTTCGCGATAGCCTTCGGTCTGGCTGGCTGGGGCGAAGGGATGCAGTCCGCCGAATTCTTTCCAGGTCACCGGGATCATTTCGGTGGTGGCGTTGAGTTTCATGGTGCAGCTGCCCAGCGGGATCATGGTGCGATCCAGCGCCAGATCTTTGTCGGCCAAGCGACGCAGGTAGCGCAGCATTTCGGTTTCCGAACGGTATTGGCTGAAAACCGGATGCGTCAGGAAATCGCTCTTGCGCAGCAGCGCATCGGGCAGAGCGTCGGCAGTACGCGATTCCAGGGCGCTGAAGGACAGTGCCGGTTTGCCGAAGGCGAATACATTCCACAAGGCTTCGACGTCTTCGACGCGGGTGGTTTCATCGAACGAGACACCGATTCGGCCGTCATCGATGATGCGCAGGTTGATGCCGGCGATGTGTGTCAAGGCGTGCAGTTCGGTCGTGCGCGCGCCGCTATCGATGGTCACGGTGTCGAAAAAATGGGGCGTGCTGATGGCGTAGCCGAATTCGCTGAGTCCAGCGGCGAAAGTGGCGGTCAGACGGTGGACGCGGCGGGCGATGATGCTCAGGCCCTCTGCGCCGTGATAGGTGGCATACAAGCCGGCCATGACGGCCAGCAGAACTTGGGCGGTGCAGATGTTGCTGGTGGCTTTTTCGCGGCGGATATGCTGCTCGCGGGTTTGCATGGCCAGACGCAGCGCGGGCTGACCGTGGCTGTCGATTGAGACGCCGACCAGCCGTCCGGGCAGCGTGCGCTGGTTTTCCAGTCGGGTGGCGAAGTAGGCGGCGTGCGGGCCGCCGAAACCCATCTGTACACCGAAGCGCTGGGTGGTGCCGATGGCGACATCAGCGCCGAATTCGCCGGGCGGCGTCAGCAATGTCAGCGCCAGCAAATCGGCGGCGACGACGACCAGTGCGCCGCTGGCATGGGCGGCGGCTATGACGCTGCGGTAATCGACGATATCGCCATAGGTGCCGGGATATTGCAGCAGTACGCCGAAGACGGACAGCGCGGCCAGATCGCTGCGCGGGTCGCCGGTGACGACTTCAATGCCCAGCGGTGCGGCGCGGGTGCGGACGACTTCGATGGTTTGCGGATGGCAATCGCTGGCGACGAAAAAGACTTCGCTTTTGCTCTTGGACAGGCGGTGGCAAAAGCTCATGGCTTCGGCGGCAGCGCTGGCTTCATCGAGCATGGAGGCGTTGGCGATGTGCATGCCGGTCAGATCGCAGACCATGGTTTGAAAATTGAGCAAGGCTTCCAGCCGGCCTTGCGAAATTTCTGGCTGGTAGGGCGTGTAGGCGGTGTACCAGGCGGGGTTTTCCAGGACGTTGCGCAGGATGACGGGCGGGGTGAAGGTGTCGTAATAGCCCATGCCGATGTAAGACTTGCAGACCTGATTGCGGCGGGCGATGCGGCCCAGTGTTTCCAGTGCTTCTGATTCGGTGCAGCTGGCCGGCAGATTCAGTGGGGCGCGCTGGCGGATGCTGTCCGGTACCACCTGATCGATCAGGGTAGCGAGTGTGTCGACGCCAAGCGCGGCCAGCATGGCTTGCTGCTGTGCTGCGTCGGGGCCGATGTGACGGCGTTGGAACTGGGCGGATTGGGTCAGGGTGTCGAAAGCGGGGCGGGTGGACATGGGCGGCTCCGGCTCAAGAATGGTTGCTGATTAATTGTTGGTACGCCGCGTCGTCCAGCAGGGCATCGAGCGCGGCGGGGTTGTCCGGTTTGAAGGTGAAAAACCAGCCGGCGTCCTGCGGCGAGTCGTTGACGATGGAGGGATCGGCTTCCAGTGCGGCGTTGACGGTGAGTACGGTGCCGGCCAGCGGCATGTTGATTTCGCCGGCGACTTTCACCGATTCGATGACGGCCGCTTCTGCGCCTTGCGCCAGGGTGTCGCCGACAGCGGGCAACTGGACGAAGACGATGCCGCCCAGTTCGCTTTGCGCAAAATCAGTGATGCCGATGGTGATGCTGCCGTCTGTTTCCTGACGCAGCCATTCGTGGGAGGCGGTAAATTTGAGCTGGTTCATGCGGTTTCCTGGGGCTGAATGTGGGGCTGAAAAAAGCCGTTATCAGATCAGGAAACGGGCGGGCGAAAGCGGGGGCTTTCGGAACGCGGGTGCGCCTGACCATCACGGCCGGTGGCGCCCCCTCTGTTCTTTTGCCTGAGATAGTGTGGCGAGCGGATTGGCCAGGGATCGTTTCGGATCAGGTCAGTCGTTTCACCTCCTTCGGCGAGGCGGCCGGTGTTGTCCGGTGCCTTCTCTCCAGAGAGCTTGTCAATGCAGTAGTCCTTTTGCCTGAGAGTTTTCGGGGCGATTCCCCTTCGGCGCCGCCCGCGTGGGCGATCTCTCCTGCTGCATCCTTAAGCTGAGGTGAAATATAGATAATTTTCGAGGCCGAGTCAATCGCCGAAAACGATGCTCTTACTTTTCATCAGCAAACAGCGCGCCTTTGGCCCGGGCAGATAGCACAACGGCTACCCCTGAAATTCAGTGGGCAGCCGTCTGTTCGTGCAGTGGGTGATTTGTCTACTTCAGCTCGACACGCTTGATTTCGCCGACCACAAACACATAGCAAATGACCGCCACCAGCGCATGCAGTCCGACGTAGACCAGCGCGCCATTGAACGAGCCGGTGCCGCTGACGATGTAGCCGATGGCGATAGGGGTGGAGATGCTAGACAGGTTGCCGCACATATTGAGCACGCCGCCGCTCAGTCCGGCGATTTGCTTGGGTGCGGTATCGGAATTGACCGCCCAGCCGAGCGCGCCCAGCCCCTTGCCGAAAAAGGACAGTGCCATGAACAAGACCACCAGCGTTTGCGAATCGGTGTAGTTGCAGATGACGATGCTCATCGACAACAGCATCCCCAGCACGATAGGCACTTTGCGCGCGATGGTGAGCGAATAGCGACGCAGCAGCCAGTCGGACAGGATGCCGCCCAGAATGCCGCCGGTGAATCCGCAGATGGCGGGAATCGAGGCCACCATGCCGGCTTTCAGTATCGACATGCCGCGTGCCTGCACCAGGTACACCGGAAACCAGGTAATGAAAAAATACGTCAGTGCATTGATGCAGTATTGCGCGATATAGATGCCGACCATCATGCGGTTGCTCATTAGTTGCTTGATGTAGCCCAGCATCGGCTCCTTCTTTTTCGTCTGACTCGTTTCGTCTATGCGGGTGAGAGCGCCGCCTGCTTCGAGATAGTCCAGTTCGGCGCGGTTGATGCGGGGGTGGTCGATCGGGCTGTACACCAGCTTGTTCCAGATCACGACGAATAGCAGACCCATGATCCCCATCAGAAAGAACACCGAGTGCCAGCCATAGGAATGCACCAGCCAACCCATCAGGGGAGCAAACAGAACCGTGGCGGCGTATTGGGCCGAGTTGAAAATGGCCGAAGCGGTGCCGCGCTCATGTGCCGGAAACCAGGTGGCGACGATGCGGCTGTTGGCCGGAAACGATGGCGCTTCGGCTGCGCCGACGGCAAATCGCAGGAAAAATAAGAGCGCGATGGCGGCCCCGCCAGTGAAGAATCCGACGGCTCCTTGTAATAAGGTGAACAGAGACCAGAGAAAAATACTGAAGGCATAGACCTTCTTCGATCCGAATTTATCGAGCAGGCCGCCGCCGGGTAATTGCGCCAGCACATAAGCCCAGCCGAAGGCGGAAAAAATGTAGCCCATGGTGATGGGCGTCAGGCCGAGATCCTTGGAAATGGCGGCACCGGCGATGGAAATCGTGGCGCGGTCAGCGTAGTTGATGACCGTGATGCAAAACAATACGGCCAGGATGCCCCATCGGGTATTGGTTTTTTTGGCTGCAGAGCCGATCGCTGACCTGATGTTATCTGCCGCACTCACAGTGCGCTCTTGCAAAGGAGAATTTTTTTATTCCGTACGTAAGTCAGCATTTTCATCTTGTCTCCAGAATTAAGGGGCAACATCATTTGTTGTTCTGTGTCAGCCGGTTTTCTGAGGAAATTGGATCGATTCAGTCGGCCTGCTGCACTATTTTTCACATTAAAACACTAATATATCAGTGTGTCAAACGAGCATTTTAAGTATTTAAAAAGGGAAGAAAAAAGGGGCTGCAAACGAAAACCGGGGAGGGCTGCTGATTGCGACGCAGCTTCTGCCGTATTGCAGACCGACGCGCATGCGCCACAACACAACAAAAGGGAATAAATGCGGATAGTTCGATGGCGAAGGGGCGCAGGACGCGTTTTAGCCCTGTAGGGACAGGCGCGCATGTTACGATGGAAGCCATGTTTCCAGGAGCTCACCATGTCAAAAACCCAAGTCAGTAAAGAAGAATTTTTAAACGAGTTGAACCGCAATCTGAAAGAGCACCCCGGCTACGAAGAATGGATGCAGTTCGTACCCGCTCCTGACGGCATAATTAAGGATCGGCAACCGGACTATTCGCATGCAGGCCCTAATCCTGAGCACTCGCTCTATGAACTGATCGCCATGAAGGTCGGTGAGGCGTTTGAAATATTTCCAAAGTAAGAAATAAGTCGGAGGAGCGTGACGAGTTGCGGAGCCGCACCACCGGTGCGCTCCGCGATTGCCTGGGAGGATGGGGGGCTTTTTTCAGCGCAACTTAATAATTTCAAGCAAGGAAGTGCGCTCTGCATCGAAATGCGAAAGGAAGGCATCGCTTTCGGGCGTATTGGCCAGCGCGATCCGCACGTTTTCGGTCATTAATTCAAATAACTGCAATTCCATATCTGCTTTTTTCGGGTCTTGCAGCCGGCAAAGCGCCGTCACCAGCGTTTTCAACAAACTGACTTGCACCTGCAGTTTTTCAATTTCACTAATTTGATCCACGATTCTGCCCTTCATTGATATTGATTATTGTCGCGGTGAGGTGGAAAGTCCTGCGGCCGTCGGCCGAAGCTTCGCGACGCAAACGATACCATGCGTATCGGGTATATCCGCGCCAAGCCGGAGGCTGTCAAAAAAATAGTTCCGCCTTCCCCCTTACTTTACGTTAACGTAAAGTAGAATCGCTCCCACTACTTCTGAATTGTTGCCACAACAAGCCGGAGACCTGCCTGCGATTCATCTGATAAAGAGAAGGGTAAGAACATGCCGCACATCGAAAGCACACTCAACACGCGTAGCGAGGAATTCCAAGCCAATAGCGCCGCGATGCAAGCCATCGTCGACGATCTGAAGCAAAAAATTGCGGTAATCGAGCAAGGCGGCGGTGAGGCGGCGCGCAGCAAGCATCTGGCGCGCGGCAAGCTGCTGCCGCGTGACCGGGTCAATATGCTGCTCGATCCGGGCACGCCCTTTCTGGAATTTTCGCAACTGGCGGCCTATGCCATGTATCCCGACAAGGACGGCAGCGATTCCGCGCCGTCGGCCGGTATTCTCACCGGCATCGGCCGTATTTCCGGGCAGGAATGCGTGATTGTCTGCAACGACGCTACGGTCAAGGGCGGCACTTACTATCCGATGACGGTCAAAAAACATCTGCGGGCGCAGGAAATCGCCGCCGCCAATGCGCTGCCCTGCATTTATCTGGTCGATAGCGGCGGCGCGAATTTGCCGAATCAGGACGAGGTATTCCCGGATCGGGACCATTTCGGGCGAATTTTCTTCAATCAGGCCAATTTGTCCGCGCAAGGCATTCCGCAAATCGCTGCCGTCATGGGTTCCTGCACCGCCGGCGGGGCCTATGTGCCGGCCATGAGCGACGAATCGATTATCGTCAAGGATCAGGGTACGATTTTCCTGGCCGGGCCGCCGCTGGTGAAGGCGGCTACCGGCGAAGTGGTCAGCGCCGAAGATCTCGGCGGCGGCGATGTGCATACCCGGTTGTCCGGCGTGGCCGACCATCTGGCGCAAAACGACCAGCACGCGCTTTCCATCGTGCGCGACATCGTCGGCAATCTCAATCGCCGCAAACCGTCCACGCTGGCCTTGCGCGAATCGCAGGAGCCGCTGTATCCGGCGCAGGAACTGTACGGCATCGTTCCAGCCGATACGCGCAAACCCTTCGATGTGCGTCAGGTCATCGCCCGCATCGTTGACGGCAGTTGCTTCGACGAATTCAAAGCCCGCTATGGCACCACGCTGATTTGCGGTTTCGCCCATCTGCATGGCATGCCGGTAGGGATTATCGCCAACAACGGCATTTTGTTTTCTGAAGCCGCGCTCAAGGGCGCGCATTTCATCGAACTATGCTGCCAGCGCAAAATCCCGCTGATTTTCCTGCAAAACATCATGGGCTTCATGGTCGGACGCAAATATGAAAACGAAGGCATCGCCCGCAATGGTGCCAAGATGGTCACGGCCGTCTCCACCGCTGCCGTACCGAAACTGACGATGATCATCGGCGGCAGTTTTGGTGCCGGCAACTACGGCATGTGCGGCAGAGCGTTTGCGCCGCGCTTTTTATGGATGTGGCCGAACGCCCGTATTTCCGTCATGGGCGGGGAACAAGCCGCCAGCGTACTGGCCACCGTCAAACGCGACGGCATCGAAACTCGGGGCGGGCAGTGGACGGCAGAGGAAGAGGCCGCATTCAAGTCACCGATCCGCGAGCAATACGAACATCAGGGTCATCCCTACTACGCTTCGGCGCGCCTGTGGGACGATGGCGTGATTGATCCGGCCGATACGCGCAAAGTATTGGGGCTGGGCTTGAGCGCCGCGCTTAACGCCCCGATTGCCGATACCCGCTTCGGAATTTTCCGAATGTAAGCAGCCAGTGCCGGCATTTCCGGCTGCGCTCAAATATTTCTGTAAAATTCGCCCCTCGCTGCCGGCTGTCATTGGCCGGTATGGCGTGGAGGACGTGCGCTCAACGTCTACCCCCTGATGTCTACCCCCGATGCCTTTGCCAAAATCTTCACCCTGATTGGAACCGGATGCCGTTGACGACCGAACGCGATCTACACCGTGACCCTTACCCCGGATATGCCCGCTTGCGCCAGAGCGGTCCGGTGCAATGGAGTACGCAATTTTGCGGCGGCGCATGGCTGTTGACTGCTTACGACGATGTGGCCCTGGCGCTACGCGATCCCCGGTTTTCGGTGCAGCGGGCGGGGGGCTGGATTAATAGCAGTGACGCAAACAAGAGCGGCATCGGCCGCTCCCGCGCAGAGCTACGCGCCGAGTTGCGCGAATTCAAACGGATTTTCGCGCGCTCCCTGCTGTTCATGGACGGCCCGCAGCACACGCGGGTGCGGCAAGCGATGCAGGTGGGTTTCAAGCCGGGCCGCTTGCAGACATGGGCGCCGCGCATTAGGCAAATCGTCGATACCCTGCTCGATAAAATCACGAATCAGTCCACCACTAACGCCACCACCAACGCCAATAGCAACGCAAAACCGGAGCAAGCTGGCTGCGAACTGATGGCGCAATTCGCCCGCCCGCTACCAGCACTGGTGATTGCCGCCATGCTGGGAATCGATCGCTGCCACCAAAGCGAACAGGCCGATTTTGTCGGCTGGTCGGATGAGATTGCCGCCTTCATCGGTAGCCCGACGCCGACGCTGGAACTGGCTTGGCGGGCGCAGACTGCGCTGGTGGCGATGGAGGCCTTCTTCATTCCGCTGATTGCGCAACGGCGGCAGGATCCGGGCGACGATCTGCTTAGTCTGCTGATCCAAGCCGAGCGCAACGGAGAAATTATCACCACCAAGGAATTGCTGGCGCAATGCTGCACCTTCTTGTTCGCCGGTCACGAAACCACGCGCAATCTGCTGGGCAACGGCCTGCTGGCCTTCCTACAGCACCCGACCCAATGGCAACAGCTACAAGCGCAACCGGCCTTGATGTCCTCGGCGCTCCGGGAATTGCTGCGCTATGACAGCCCGGTGCAATACACCGGACGCCGCCTCAAAACCGATATCGATTTACACGGTTTCCACATGAAAAAAGGCGATCTGGTGCTGCCCCTGATCGGCGCGGCCAATCGTGACCCCCACAAATTCACCGACCCAGACCGACTCGATATCGCACGTAATGAAGGTAATCACTTGTCCTTCGGCTACGGGCCGCATGTTTGCATCGGTGCCACGCTCACCTATCTGGAAGCGCAAATAGCTTTCGAGGGCTTGATGCAGCGATTGCCGCTATTGCAATTGCGCGATACGGCCCCGCCGGTCTGGCACCACAATCCGGTTTATCGCGGACTGGAAACGCTGTCGCTGCAATTTGCGCTGGCAAGCCCCCCATCGGAGATATCCACCCATGCCTGATTTTCATGCGTCACTGGCGCAACTGAAGGAACAAGGCTTGCTGCGCACCCGGCGTATCGTGAGCAGCCCGCAGAACGCCTATCTCGACATCGACGGCCAGCGCTATCTGGCCTTTTGCAGCAACGATTATCTGGGTCTGGCCAACCACCCGGAACTGGTCGCCGCCGCGCAGCAGGGCATGGCGCAATTCGGCATCGGCGCGGGCGCATCGGCGCTGGTCAGCGGGCATTCCAGCGCGCATGAGGCGCTGGAAAACGAACTTGCCGCTTTCGTGCAACTGCCACGCGCGCTGCATTTTTCCAGCGGCTACATGGCTAATCTGGGTGTGATTCCGGCGCTCGTCGGCGTGGGCGATGCGGTATTTTCCGACCGGCTCAACCACGCCTGCCTGATCGATGGCGCCCGGCTGTCGCGGGCCGAGATCAAACGTTATCCGCACGGCGACGTCGCGGCGCTGGAACGGCTGCTGGCCAGCAGCACACATACACGCAAGTTGGTCGCTACCGACGCCGTTTTCAGCATGGATGGCGATATCGCCCCCCTGGCGGCCTTGCTGGCGCTGTGTGAAAAGTACGATGCCTGGCTGCTGATCGACGACGCCCACGGCTTTGGCGTACTGGGCGAACAGGGGCGCGGCAGTCTGTCGCATTGCGGCTTGGTCTCGGAACGGATCATTTACATGGGCACCTTGGGCAAGGCGGCGGGGGTGCATGGCGCTTTCGTGGCGGGTCAGGCCGATGTGATCGAGTGGTTATTGCAGCGGGCGCGCACCTACGTTTTTACAACCGGTACGCCGCCGCCGCTGGCCTGCGCCTTATCCGCCAGTCTGCGGGTAATTGCCCGGGATAGCTGGCGACGCCGCCGGATTCAGGAACTACGCCTGCAACTGACGGCTGGCCTGCAGGGCTTGCCGTGGCAATTGCTGCCGTCGGAAACCGCGATACACGCCTTGATCGTTGGTGACAACCATACTGCCGTGGCCTTGATGGAGGCGCTCAAGGTGCGCGGCATCTGGGTGCCGGCGATTCGCCCGCCCACTGTGCCAAAGGGAACGGCGCGCTTGCGCATTACCTTGTCGGCATTACACACCAGCGACCATGTCGCGAAATTGCTGGCGGCGCTGCATGCGTTGGCTGCCAGTGATTTTGCCAAGGAATCCGTATGACGCCACTTCCGCCCGCCGATCTGGTCAGCCGCAGTCTGCACAGCGTCTGGCACCCCTGTACCCAGATGCAACACCATGAAACGACACCACTGATCGCCGTCAGTCATGGGCGCGGCGCGTGGTTGCACGATACCGACGGCAAGCGCTATCTCGACGCCATCAGTTCCTGGTGGGTCAATCTGTTCGGACATGCCAATCCGCGTATCAACGCCGCGCTGAAAGATCAGCTCGACCGGCTGGAACACGCCATGCTCGCCGGTTTTACGCATGAGCCGGTGGTGGCTTTGTCGGAGCAGTTGTCGGCGCTGACCGGCAATGTGCTGGGGCATTGTTTTTATGCCTCCGATGGCGCGTCGGCAGTAGAAATTGCCTTGAAGATGAGTTTTCACGCCTGGCGCAATGCGGGGCAGTCGGAAAAACAGGAATTCGTTTGCCTGCAAGGGGCCTATCACGGCGAAACCATCGGTGCGCTGGCAGTGACCGATGTGGCCTTGTTCCGCGACGCCTATGGCCCGTTGCTACGCGCCGTGCATGTGGTTCCGTCGCCCGATGCGCGGCTGGCCGGGGCGGGCGAATCTGCGGCCGATGTGGCACACCGCGCTGCCGATGCGCTGGAATTGCTGTTTCAGCAGCGCGAAGGAAAAATCGCCGCCCTGATCGTCGAGCCGCTGGTGCAATGCGCTACCGGTATGGCGATGCACGATCCGGTCTATCTGCAAAGAGTGCGCGTCTTGTGCGACCGCTATCAGGTGCATTTGATCGCCGATGAAATTGCTGTCGGTTGCGGCCGCACCGGGACTTTCTTTGCCTGCGAGCAGGCCGCCATCTGGCCCGATTTTCTGTGTCTGTCCAAAGGCATCAGCGGTGGCTACCTGCCTTTATCGCTGGTGATGACGCGCAGCGAGATTTATCAGCAGTTTTATGACGCCGACGTGCGGCGTGGATTTTTGCATTCGCATTCCTATACCGGTAATCCGCTGGCATGTCGGGCGGCGCTGGCGACGCTGGCGATTTTCGAGCAAGATCAGACGCTGACCGCTAATCGCCGTCTGGCAGCGCGTTTGACGGCCGCGTTGCAGCCGCTCAAGGACGATGCCCGGGTGCGCCATTTCCGGCAGTGCGGCATGATCTGGGCCTTCGATGCGGTGCTGGAGGCGGATTCGGCCGCGGCAGCCGGGTTTTCCCGCCGCTTTTTCGCCGAGGCGCTGAAGCAGGAGTTATTGCTGCGTCCCATCGGCCGTACGGTGTATTTGATGCCGCCCTATATTTTGGATGACGCCGAAGTCGATTTGCTGGCCGCCCGCACCCACGCCGTGTTTTCTCAGGTCATGGAGCAGGACTGATGCCGCCGCGTCCCTCTGCCTCCTGGTTCATTGCCGGCACCGATACCGATATCGGCAAAACCCTGATTGCCACCGCGCTCCTGCATGCGCTTGCCGCCAACGGTGTGCGCGCTGCCGGCATGAAGCCGGTAGCTTCCGGCGCGCAATGGCGTGACGATGCCTGGCATAACGACGACGTTGGCCGATTATGTGCAGCATCCAGTGTGTCGGTGCCGTCTGCGTGGATGAATCCTTATCTCATGCGCGAGGCCACGGCACCGCATCTTGCCGCTGCTGCCGAAGGAAAGTACATCGACATTGCGCATATACTGCACTGCCATGCGCAGGTGAGCGCGATGGCCGATGTGGTGGTGGTGGAGGGCGTGGGCGGTTTTGCCGTGCCGCTCAACGACGAGGTCGATACCGCTGATCTGGCGCAAGCGCTGGCGCTGCCGGTGATTCTGGTAGTCGGCTTGCGGCTGGGCTGCATCAATCATGCTGTGCTGACCGCGCAAGCGATTGCCGCACGCGGTTTGCCGCTGGCGGGCTGGGTGGCGAATGTGATTGATGCCGATCTGGCTCACATGGACGGTACCTTGCACACGCTGGCGACACGATTGCCGGCTCCGCTGCTCGGTTGCGTTCCCCGATTGTCGGTGCCGACGGCGGCTGCGGCCGCTGCACATATTGATTTTTCATCGCTGGCGGCCTGGCCCGCCGGTGTGTTTTCTCCCCTATTTTGAACAGAAGGACTGCTCCATGACGACTCAAACCATGCACTTTCAACCACAAGCGGCTGTCCAGCCTTTGACCATGCCGGATGCCGTTTGGCCGCTGGAGGCCATTGCGGCCTTGTTCGATTTGCCGTTCAACGATTTGCTGTTCCGCGCCCAGCAGGTGCATCGCGAAAATTTTGACGCTGGCGAAGTCGAGCTGGCGACGCTGCTGTCAATCAAGACCGGCGGTTGCCCGGAAGACTGTGGCTATTGCCCGCAGGCGGCGCGCTACGATACCGGCGTTACCGCGCAGAAAATGCTGCCGTTGGAAGAAGTGCTGGCCGCAGCGGCGCAGGCCAAGGCGCATGGCGCGACCCGTTTTTGCATGGGCGCGGCATGGCGCGAGCCGAAGGACCGTGATCTGGAAAAAGTGGAAGAAATGGTGCGCGAGGTGAAGGCGATGGGGCTGGAAACCTGCGCTACGCTGGGCATGCTGGGCGAAGGTCAGGCAGATCGACTGAAACTGGCGGGCCTCGATTACTACAATCACAACCTCGATACCGCGCCGGAAATTTACGGCGACATCATTTCTACCCGCGATTATCAGCATCGGCTCGATACCCTTTCCAGCGTGCGCGACGCCGGCATCAAGGTCTGCTGTGGCGGCATCGTCGGCATGGGCGAGTCGCGTTTGCAGCGCGCCGGACTGATTGCGCAATTGGCGAATCTGGATCCTTATCCTGAATCGGTGCCGGTCAATCATCTGGTGCAAGTGGAAGGCACTCCTCTGCACGGAATCGATGCGCTCGATCCGCTGGAATTCGTGCGTACCGTCGCCGTTGCCCGCATCACCATGCCGAAGGCGCGCGTGCGCATGTCGGCCGGACGGCGCGAAATGGGCGAAGCGGTGCAGGCCCTGTGCTTTCTGGCCGGCGCCAATTCGATCTTTTACGGTGATAAGTTGTTGACTACCGGTAATCCTGAGGTGGATGACGACCGTGTCTTGCTGGATAAACTCGGCCTGCGCCCACGCGCTTCGGGTATCGATGCCCGTTGCAGCATTGAGGCCCCCGGACAGGCTTGACCACGGGGCAGTGTCGGTCTGGCCGACGCTGCTCCGCTTCTTTAGGTGATCTGCTGCACGCGATGTGGGATCAGGAATAGGGTAGGGCCTAGAGGTAAATCTTTTTTATTGCCGCAGACAGTCAGCGGTTTTTTATATTTTGTTTGTCTTACCGGAGTTTTTTATGGCGCTTCCCAGCAAGGTAAAAATCGTTGAAGTCGGTCCCCGCGACGGCTTGCAAAATGAAAAAACGGCGATTTCCGCCGAGGTCAAAATCGCGTTGATCGATCTCCTGAGCGATGCCGGTTTCGTCAATGTGGAAGCGGCTTCGTTTGTGTCACCGAAGTGGGTGCCGCAGATGGCTTCTTCGGTCGAAGTGATGGCCGGGATACGGCGACGGCCGGGCACGATTTATTCGGCACTGGCGCCGAATATGCAGGGGCTGGAAGCAGCGCTGGCGGCCAACGTGGACGAGATAGTGATCTTCGGCGCGGCTTCCGAGGCGTTTTCACAGAAAAATATCAATTGCTCGATTGCCGAATCGATTGAGCGTTTTCGTCCGGTGGCGGAGGCGGCCAAGCGTCATGGCAAGTTGCTGCGCGGCGCGCTTAGCTGCGCGTTTGGCTGTCCTTATCAGGGCGAGGTGTCTACTGAGGCAGTGGCCGACGTGGTGCGTCGTTTGCGTGATCTTGGCTGCGATGAGATCGATATCGCCGACACGATCGGTGTGGCGACGGCCAACCGGGTGCGCCCGGTGATGGAAAGCGCGATCCGCGAGTTTCCGATTGAGCGTTTATCGGCTCATTTTCACGATACCTACGGTCAGGCGCTGGCCAATATTTATGCCAGCCTGGAAGTGGGGATCACGATTTACCATTCGTCGGTAGCAGGTCTGGGCGGCTGTCCTTACGCCAAGGGCGCGACCGGCAATGTGGCGACGGAAGATGTGCTGTATCTGATGCAGGGACTGGGGATTGAAACCGGGGTCGATCTGAACGCCGTGGTGGAGGCGGGGCGTTTTATTTCCAGTCATCTGGGGCGTCCTTCGAATAGCCGCGCTGGCGCTGCTCTGGCGGCTAAATTGCTAAGCTGATCAGATAGGCGTTCTGCTACTTGTCGGTCTGGTTTTCGTCCATTTTGACTGGCAAGTACGGGCTGTCGGCTTCAGTGGCGCATGCGAGTGGCGCGCCAGAAGATGATGAGCCAGTCCGGTAATCTCAGTTGCGGGCGCTGGTTGAAAATGTCGCCGTCAACGGCGGTGATGCGTTCCAGTATCCGCAAGCCGCCTTGCACGACCAGCCGTAATTCCCAGCCTATGCGTCCCGGCAGGCGCAATGCCAGCGGTGCGCCGGAGAGCATCAGCGTCCGGCAGCGGTCGATCTGAAATTGCATGAATCCACGCCAGCGCTCGTCGGTATGGCCTCGGGCGATATCGTCTGGTGTCAGGCCGAAGCGCAGCAGGTCTTCTCCCGGTAAATAAATCCGTTCTTTGCGCCAGTCGATGGCGACGTCTTGCACGAAATTAATCAGTTGCAGGGCGGAGCAAATGGCGTCTGACTCACGCAGGTTTTGTTCCGTTGCTGCGCCATACAGGTGCAGCATCAGCACACCAACCGGGTTGGCCGAGCGGGCGCAGTAGTCGAGCAAGTCGGTATAGCTGGCATAGCGCGTGACGCTGACATCCTGGCTGAATGCCGAGAGCAGGGCGCGTAGCGGTGCCAGCGGCAGTCGATATTGCTGGATGGTGTCGGCCAGCGCCTGAAACAGTGGCTGGCTGCTTGCGGCACCGACGGCGATGCGATCCAGTTCGATGTCATAGGCTTGCAGAGAGGCCAGCCGCTGTTCCGGGGTGGCATCACCCTCGTCGGCAATGTCGTCGGCGGTGCGGGCGAAGGCGTAGATGGCTTTGACGGCGGGACGCAGATGCGCGGGGAGCAGGACGGAGGCAACGGGGAAATTTTCGTAGTGATCGACGGGCATGGGCGGCAAAGTGGGGGAAAGTGCGGTAAGGGAATGTACGTTAGCAGACGGAGTGAGTGGAATCTGCATGGCATGCATCGGTGAATCGGAGTGTACGGCCTTGGGCTTGGGACTCGTCTCTAATCGTATCTAATCGTCTCTAATCGTCTTTAAGTGAGTTGGGCGCAAACCGCGCTTGATTTTATCGGGCTTCCGCTTTGTGCGACATGGCGCTTGGAACTACGAACGCTGGTGCGGTAAAAGCGGGCGGACAATTCCCCTCCCTTTTCTCTAGAGATTTTACTACCCAACATTCGGTGGAATGGTTAAAATAGCCGGCTTGACTGCAGGTATGGCGAAATTGGTAGACGCACAACGTTTAGGTCGTTGCGACTTTGGTCGTGTCAGTTCGAGTCTGACTACCTGCACCAAGATCATTTTCACAGGCAAGCGGTTTCCTACTGTCACGGCGTGGAATTCTATTCACTGCTGAACAAAATTAGCCGACGATTCCCTCTCCGTCTCTATCTGCAAGTCCCCTTCTGTACATCAAGTGCTGTGGCATTTTCGATTTTTCGTCGGAACAGGGCCACACCGCCAGTCGCATTACCCACATTAATCCATTGCCATTTTTCAGGACGACATACCCATGACTCTCTATCGTCATTACAAGGGCGGAATTTACGAATTTTTGTACGATGCCTTGCTAGAGGAAAATCTGTCGCCGATGGTGGTCTATAGAGCGGCCGACGGTTCAGTCTGGATCAGGCCTCACTCGGTATTCCATGAAATCATCGAGGTGAATGGGGTATCGGTGGCACGTTTTTCATTGCTGGCCAAGGGCTGACATGCCGCATAAAGCGCTCCTGCAGGGCTGCCTGTTACAGTTTTGGCGCAAGCAGGTCTTTTTACGTATAAAATAGCGGACTTAGCGCGACAGGGCAGGGTTGGGGGACGCGGGTCTTAGAGCCGCTCCAGTCATTGTCGCACCACCAAATTCCCCTATTATTTCTGGACGATTCACATGGCAACAGCTGTCGAAACCTTGAGCAAACTTGAGCGCCGTCTCACACTGACCTTTCCTCTGGCCGATGTACAGGCTGAAGTGGACAAACGCCTGAAAGTGCGCGCGCGCACCGCCAAGGCACCTGGCTTCCGTCCGGGCAAAGTGCCGATGAAGATGGTTGCCGCGCAATATGGTTATCAGATCGAAAGCGAAGTACTTAACGACAAGGTTGGTCAGGCTTTCAGCGACGCGACCAGCGAAAATACCCTGCGCGTAGCCGGTTATCCAAAGATCGAGCCAAAGACCAGCGAAGGCGCGCCAGAAGGTTTCGTTTCCTTCGAAGCCACTTTTGAAATTTATCCGGAAGTCGCCATCGGCGATTTGGCTGCTGCTGAAGTGGAGCAAGCTGTTGCCGCGGTTTCTGACGCGGAAATTGACAAGACCGTCGATATCCTGCGCAAGCAACGTGTGCATTACCACGTCAAGGGCGAGCAGGGTGCGCACGGCGACGGTGGTGATCCGGCTGCCAAGAGCGGCGATCGCGTCACGGTTGACTTCGTCGGCATCATTGACGGCGTTGAATTTCAGGGCGGCAAAGCGGATGACTATCAGTTTGTGCTGGGCGAAGGTCGCATGCTGCCAGAGTTTGAAGCAGCCGCTACCGGACTGAAAGTGTCCGAAGCCAAGACATTCCCATTGGCGTTTCCTGCCGATTATCACGGCAAAGACGTCGCCGGCAAGACTGCCGATTTCACGATCACCATGAAGCGCATCGAATGGGCGCATCTGCCTGAAGTTGATGCTGAATTTGCTCGTTCGCTGGGTGTGGAAGACGGCGATCTGGCCAAAATGCGCGAAGATATCAAGCGCAATCTGGAACGCGAAGTGAGCTCGCGCACCAAGGCCAAGACCAAAGACAGCGTGATGGATGCGCTGATCAAGGCCTGTGAGCTGGATGTGCCTAAGGCGCTGGTTGAGCAAGATGTCGAGCGGCTGGCTGAAATGGCTCGCCAAGACATGGCGCAGCGCGGTATGGACGCCAAGAATATGCAATTGCCTAAGGAATTGTTTACGGCCCAAGCCGAGCGTCGCGTTCGTCTGGGTTTGATTCTGGGTGAAGTTGTTAAGGTGAATAAACTGGAAGCGACTGCAGACCAGGTTAAGGCGCAGATCGAAGATTTCGCTCAAAGCTACGATGACCCACAGCAAGTGCTGAAGTACTATTTTAGCGACCGCAGCCGTCTGGCTGAAGTTGAAGCTCTTGTTTTAGAGGAAAACGTCGTCAAGTATGTGTTGAGTAAATCGAAAGTTACCGAGAAAGCCATCGCGTTTGATGAGTTGATGGGTAACAACCGGGCGCAAGCTTAATTAGCTCGTTCGCCAATTCGCGCTTTTCTCGCGGATCATTCTGACGACATTGAGGGAAAGCACATGACAGGTTTCACAGCACAATACGGTTTGCCGCAAGGCCAATCCGCACTGGATACGCAAATGCTCGGTATGGTGCCGATGGTCATCGAGCAAAGCGGCCGCGGCGAACGCGCTTACGATATTTATTCGCGTTTGCTTAAAGAACGCGTTATTTTCCTGGTGGGACCGGTCAACGACGCCACTGCCAATGTGATTGTTGCGCAATTGCTGTTTCTGGAAAGCGAAAATCCAGACAAGGATATTTCGCTCTACATTAATTCCCCAGGCGGTTCGGTATCGGCTGGTATGGCGATTTTCGATACGATGCAATTTATCAAGCCAGATGTGTCGACCTTGTGTACCGGTCTGGCTGCTTCCATGGGGGCATTCCTCCTGGCGGCAGGTGCCAAAGGAAAACGCTTTTCCTTGCCTAATTCGCGGATCATGATTCATCAGCCACTGGGTGGCGCTCAAGGTCAAGCCTCCGATATTGAAATTCAGGCGCGGGAAATTTTGTATCTGCGTGAACGGCTCAATACTATTTTGGCCGAGCAAACTGGCAAGACTTTGGAACAAATCGGTAAAGATACTGATCGCGATAATTTCATGTCTGCCGATCAATCGGTCGAATATGGCTTAATCGATAAGGTGCTTACGCATCGCGGCTGAAATGGTGCCGTGAACGTTTGATTCACTAAAGTCTGCATCCCTGCATAAAATATGCGAGGCTGTCATGCCCGAAGGTAGGTACTTCGGGCATTTTATTTTTTCGGTAAAATCGTCGGTATTGTCAGCATTGCAAGTGTCGTGGGGAGAATATTCTGACCGCGACATGAGGCTGTGATGTCATACTGCTGCCAAGCCTTTGCGTGCCGAGACGAATTCGTGATTCGCAGGTATGATCGAACCTGAACCCTACTGATAGTTGTCCCTATGTCTGATAAAAAATCTACCACTGGTGAAAAGCTGCTTTATTGCTCGTTCTGCGGCAAGAGCCAACACGAAGTTAAAAAGCTGATTGCAGGCCCATCGGTGTTCGTTTGCGACGAATGTATCGACTTGTGCAATGACATCATTCGTGATGAAGCGACGAGCATCGAAGCAGTTGCCGGCACCAAGTCGGAATTGCCGACGCCTCAGGAAATTAGCGGCTTGCTGGATCAGTACGTGATCGGGCAGTCCAACGCCAAGCGCATTTTGGCTGTGGCGGTGTACAACCACTACAAGCGCCTCAAGCATCTCGGCAAGAAAGATGATGTTGAGCTGGCAAAAAGCAATATTCTGCTGGTTGGCCCGACTGGTTCCGGCAAGACACTGCTGGCGCAAACTCTTGCGCGCATGTTGAACGTGCCGTTCGTGATCGCCGATGCCACCACACTGACCGAAGCTGGTTATGTGGGCGAAGATGTTGAAAACATCATCCAGAAGTTATTGCAAAATTGTAATTACGAAGTTGAAAAAGCCCAACGCGGTATTGTTTATATCGATGAAATCGATAAGATTTCTCGTAAGTCAGACAATCCGTCAATTACGCGTGATGTCTCCGGTGAAGGCGTGCAACAGGCGCTGCTCAAGCTGATCGAGGGAACGATGGCCTCTGTGCCACCACAGGGCGGACGCAAGCATCCTAACCAGGATTTCGTTCAGATTGATACCACCAACATCATGTTCATTTGTGGTGGCGCGTTTGATGGCCTCACTAAAATTATTTCCGAGCGTTCAGAGAAAAGCGGAATTGGATTTTCGGCCAATGTCAAAAGCCAGTCCGTCAAGACTGCCAGTGAGGTATTGCTCAATGCAGAACCGGATGACTTGGTCAAATTTGGCTTGATTCCTGAGCTGGTCGGTCGTTTGCCGGTGATCGCTGCGCTCAACGAGTTAAATGAAGAAGCGCTGATTCAGATTTTGCTGGAACCTAAAAATGCCTTGATCAAGCAATATTCCAAACTATTGCAAATGGAGGGCGCGGAACTGGAAATTCGTCCTGCCGCCCTGCAAGCAATTGCCAAAAAGGCATTGGCACGTAAAACGGGTGCTCGCGGATTGCGTTCCATTCTTGAGCATGCTTTGCTTGATGTCATGTACGAATTGCCCAGCGAGCAAAATGTTGCCAAGGTCGTGATTGATGAAAATACCATCACTAACGGTGCCAAGCCGCTGCTGATCTACCACGAGCAGCCAAAGGTATCGGGCGGAGCAGCCTGACGCAGATGTAGCGTTTGCGCGCTGCATTTTCAGGTCCGCCCGATAGCCTGACTTCAGGTCTTGGCAGCTTCCGTGGAAAAATTTGGAGCAGATAAGTTGACTAAGTTTTACATGCTGTCGTTTTTGCAAACCGGGGAGGCCGGGTTATATTGAAGTTTGGGCTTGTATTTTGCTTGTTCGCGCCAACATCATTAACAAGTATTTTTGATAGGGCACGCCATGATAACTTCTACTCTTACTGAACAAACCCAACTGCCACTGCTGCCGTTGCGGGATGTTGTAGTGTTTCCTCACATGGTCATTCCCCTGTTCGTGGGACGACCAAAATCGATCAAGGCGCTGGAAGCCGCGATGGAGCAAGGCAAAAGCATCATGCTGGCAGCGCAGAAAGCCGCCGCCAAGGATGAGCCTTCTCCCGATGATATTTACGAAATCGGTTGCGTCGCTAATATTCTGCAAATGTTGAAATTGCCCGACGGTACCGTCAAGGTTCTGGTTGAAGGGGCGCAACGCGCACGGATTCATCATATTGTCGAACTCGATACCCATTTTGTCGCTGACCTGACCCCAATAGAATCGGAGCAGGGCACTGGTGCCGAGGTGGAGGCAATGCGTCGCACCATCGTTCAGCAATTTGACCAGTACGTCAAACTGAATAAAAAAATCCCACCTGAGATTCTGACCTCTTTATCGGGGATTGATGATGCCGGCCGTCTGGCCGATACGATCGCCGCGCATTTGCCGCTCAAGCTGGAGCAGAAACAAGTCATTCTTGAAATTTTCAATGTCGCCAAGCGGCATGAGCATTTGCTCGGTCAGCTTGAAGGTGAGCTTGATATTCTGCAGGTGGAAAAGCGTATCCGCGGCCGTGTTAAGCGGCAGATGGAAAAATCGCAACGCGAATACTATTTGAACGAGCAAGTGAAGGCGATCCAGAAAGAGCTGGGAGAAGGCGAAGACGGCGCCGATCTGGAAGAGCTGGAAAAGAAAATTCTGGCGGCAAAAATGCCGAAGGAAGCGCTCGAAAAAGCACAAAGCGAATTGAAAAAGCTCAAGCTGATGTCGCCGATGTCAGCTGAAGCTACCGTGGTGCGGAACTACATCGACACCTTGGTCGGACTGCCATGGAAGAAAAAATCGAAGGTCAATAATGAACTGGCGAATGCTGAAAAAGTACTCGACGGCGACCATTACGGACTCGATAAGGTAAAAGAACGCATTCTGGAATACCTTGCCGTTCAACAGCGCGTGGAAAAACTGAAAGCGCCGATTCTGTGTTTTGTCGGTCCTCCCGGTGTCGGTAAGACCTCTCTCGGTCAGTCGATTGCAAAAGCAACTAACCGCAAGTTTGTCCGCATGGCTTTAGGTGGTGTGCGCGATGAGGCAGAAATTCGTGGTCATCGCCGGACTTATATTGGCTCGATGCCGGGCAAGATTTTGCAAAGCCTGTCCAAGGCCGGCGTGCGTAATCCCTTGTTCCTGCTCGATGAAATTGACAAACTGGGAACGGATTTCAGGGGTGATCCTGCATCTGCTTTGCTGGAAGTACTGGACCCTGAGCAGAACCATACGTTTTCGGACCATTACATCGAAGTCGATTTCGATTTGTCCGATGTGATGTTTGTTGCGACGTCAAATTCGTTCAACATCCCGCCTGCATTGCTGGATCGGATGGAAGTCATTCGCTTGTCCGGTTATACGGAAGATGAAAAAACAGGTATCGCACAGCGTTACCTGATGCAGAAGCAGATCAAGAATAATGGTCTGAAAGCGGACGAAATCAGCATTGCTGAGAGCGCAATCCGGGACATCATCCGTTATTACACACGCGAAGCAGGCGTACGTTCACTCGAGCGTGAAATCTCCAAAATTTGCCGCAAAGTTGTCAAAATGCTCTTGCTGAAGAAGCAGGAGAAAAAAGTTGCTATCACTTCTCGCAATATTGACAAATTCCTTGGTGTGCGACGTTTCGATTTTGGCGTAGCTGAAAAAGAAAATCAGGTTGGACAGGTTGTCGGCCTTGCATGGACTGAAGTCGGTGGTGAGCTGTTGACCATCGAAGCCGTCAAGATGCCGGGTAAAGGCAATACCATCCGAACCGGCACCTTAGGTGATGTGATGAAAGAGTCTATCGAAGCCGCGCGTACTGTCATGCGCAGTCGTGCTGCCAAATGGGGCATCAAGAATGAGGCTTTTGAAAAGAGCGATATCCACATTCACGTTCCTGAAGGTGCAACACCTAAAGATGGACCATCCGCTGGCGTTGGGATGACTTTGGCAATGGTATCGGTATTTACCGGTATCCCGGTGCGTGCCGATGTGGCAATGACGGGTGAAATTACTTTGCGTGGGGAAGTTCTGGCGATTGGTGGTTTGAAAGAGAAATTGCTGGCGGCGCATCGTGGTGGAATCAAGACGGTCATGATCCCTGAGCAGAATGTCAAAGATCTGGCTGAGATACCTGATAACGTTAAAAACAAGCTTGAAATCATTCCGGTTCGCTGGATCGATAAAGTACTTGAAGTCGCTTTAGAGCGGCAGCCAGTGCCTCTGACTGAAGATGAAATCGTGTTGGATAATGCCGTTGTAAAAAAACTGGAAGGTGGCGACCCACTCGTCGTCAAGCATTAACTCAGTGACAGCTATGGGGTCCTTACTAAGTTGATAGCTATATTGACGTGAAGGGAATTCCCGCAAAGAAAAAGCGTTCTTCGGAACGCTTTTTTTCGTTTACGACTGATGTCGCAGTTTGTTGTGTGCTTTCCGATAGGAAGGTAAGACCTTGCCGGGTAAAGCGCTTGACAGTGCGATAGGGGGCTTGTTTAATGTGCGATGCAGTTCATCTGCATTATCAGTTGCAGTAGCGGGCATGGCGTCATGCCATGCGCTTGCTACACTCTTATTCGAATAAATAAAAGGAGCGTAAGTGAACAAGACCGAATTGATCGATCACATTGCCAAATCTGCGGATATTTCCAAAGCCGCATCAACCCGCGCCTTGGATTCCATCATCGCCGCAGTGAAAACCACGTTGAAAAAAAACGGCACCGTTACATTAGTCGGTTTTGGTACATTTTCTGTGGGGAAGCGCGCAGCGCGTACTGGCCGAAATCCTCGCACTGGTGAGGCGATTAAAATCAAGGCCGCGAAGGTTCCTAAATTTAAGCCTGGCAAAGCTTTGAAAGATGCGCTAAACTAACGCTCTTTCCACATCAGTGACATGGTGTGGATGTCGGGCTAATTAGGTGCGGGTGCTTAGCTCAGTTGGTAGAGCGGCGCCCTTACAAGGCGTAGGTCGGGAGTTCGAGCCTCTCAGCACCCACCAAGAAGCCAGTCAAGTAATAAATAAACCAGGAGTGGTAGTTCAGCTGGTTAGAATACCGGCCTGTCACGCCGGGGGTCGCGGGTTCGAGTCCCGTCCACTCCGCCATCATATGGGAAACCGATGTAAGTCTTTGATTTACATCGGTTTTTTCATTTGGCACGCAATCCGTGCTTTTCGGGTTGGTAGCAGTTTTGGTAGCAACCATGCCGCTCACCTTGCCTGTCTACTTCCTTGGCCGAACCTATGTCCTGCACACACGCATTGCAGGCCGACAGTTCAAACGCTCCCTCAAAACCGCCAATCCCAAGGTGGCTACACTGAGAGCCATCAATTTATTGAGGGCTGCACAGATGGCTACCAAGGGAGACCGACCTGACCTGTCAGATTTCGACTTTGATGCGGATTTACGCAAATACAAAATCAAAGTCGGGGATATCGAAATTGAGGCCAACGATGAGGCAGATCATCGACGAGCAATGGAGGTCATTGACCGCATTGGCATGATTGATGGAGGCTTCCCCAAGTCTCGACCAGCACCCCCATCGACTGAAAAAACGGCCATGGCGATTCGTAAGGGAACGGCCACCGGGGACAAAAAGGATAAGCCACCTACGACCTACATGGAGCTTTTTGAGAAATACAAAAAGCTCAAAGGCTCGACCAAGAGATCGACGTTCAAAGATTACGAAAGCACACTCACCGATTTCGAGCAGTGGGCCGACACTCCGTTGCTTTGGGAAGTTGATGAGGACATGATTACGGAGTTCATTGAGTATCTTGCCGACAAAGGCAATATAGAGCCGACGATTGACAAGAAGATCGGGACCATACGGTCCATGTTCAACTTCGGGAAGAAACACAATTATCTGTCTGGTGATAACCCCGCAGCGGAACGAAATTTGCAATCACGCCAGCAAAAATATGCTGGTGGGCACAAGTTCTATGAACTCGACGAAGTCAAGCAAGTCATGGGTGGGCCAGAATTCAAAGCGTTGAATCAAAGCGAAACCAATTTCTACCTGATTGCCGTGGCTGCGTTGCTCACTGGCATTCGCATCACGGCTTTGGCGAGTCTCACGGTTGCAGATTTCAGAACCACGGTAGATGGGCATCCATATATCAATGTCCAAAAAGACAAGACCCCCGCAGGAAGGAGGAATGTCCCAATTCCCCAAGTGCTCTGGGACCGTTTGAAAGCATATCTCAGCAAAAACCAGTCGTTCGGTTTTGGTCTGCGGGAGGACGGCAAAGGTGCGTCTGATCCGGTTCGTAAATTGCTCAACACGCATCTGGCTTCAATCGGCATGAACGACCGTGGTTTCACCATTCATGGTCTACGCAAGACGCTCAACGGTCAGTTTTTCAGAGACAAGGTTGACCTTGAAACTCGATGCCAATTTATGGGACACGAGTTGAATAATGTGAATTCAACCGTGTATGTTCCGGGTATGCCAATGCAGAAGCGTTCAACCGATGAGATCGCAGTCGATGTGCTGCCTAGCCAGATGAAGCTCCTGAATCTCATTGAGTTCTGAGAAGCGAATATGAAGACAATTTTAAAAAAAATCTTTGGTGCTGGTGTAGAGAAAAAAACGCCAGTTCCCACCGCATCGGATTACTTGATTGGTGTTGCTCAATCGTGTGAAATCGCGGCCGTTTTGGATGCGGGGCATTACTCGGCAATCTTGATTCAACTCGATGTCCCATCAACTGAATTCAAGCAACATCTTGTCGATCATGATGCGTTGACTGTCTTTGTGAAAATCATAGAGCAGCGGATCAACGACAAAGACTTTGAAGACCCGATGCCGAACCGCCAGAATTTGGGATTAAAGTCTCCGAGTCCTACGCTCGATGAGGTCAAGCGAATTGTCGTTGCAGGCGATCAAAAGATCATTTGCAATTGGAGTAAGTAGTTAGTGGGATTGATCGTATTTTTAAGGGAATGAAAATGAAAAAACTGTTTGCTCTGGCTCTCGTTGCATTCGTCTCAGGGTGTTCAACTTCGTATCAGCCATACAGCTATTTTGGCGGTGGTGGATATAAGGACATTCAACTTAGCGAGAACAGTTTCAAAATCACAGTTGAGGCTAATGGATACACAAGCAAGTCCCAAGCGGCAGACCTAGCACTTTTGAGGGCGGCAGATTTGACCCTCGAACAAGGGTTCAAGCATTTCGTGATCGTTGATTCTGCCGATCAAAGTCATGGAATGAATTACACAACGCCCACGACGACCACGATGAACGTCACCGGAAACAAATTTGGAGCCACTGGAACTGCTCAAACATACGGTGGGCAAACCTTCTATGTAGCTTTTCCAACTCCCGTTTTGACGATTCTCACTTTCAAGGAAAAGCCGCCAATTTCCGGAATGGTCTATGATGCAGCAATAACCTCTCGATCACTTAGGCAACAACTAAACATCAAGTAGTCTGAAATGAGAACTATGCTGAACATTGATCAAGCCATTGCCGTGATTTGCAAAGAATTTGAGGGCTTTACCTTTGTTAGTTATGACAAGGACGAGCACGATGCGGATCGATGCGTTGTTCGCGGGACTTATGGGGATCGAAAGATTGCTCTGGATTTTCCAATCCTTCGCCTGCGAACAGTTGATGCGGCTCTATTGAAGAATATTCGGAAGCAGCTAATAGGAAATGAGTAAGCTCATCTCGGGGAATGAGATCGACGCTGTATCGGTGTTTTGTGGGCGTGGTTTTTTGGTTGAGATATCTCGTGGCACCTGACGGAATTGCTAGATTTGATTTCAATGTCGTATCTTGTTACCGATTGCAACTTGCGTTTGACCTTGTAGATGCCCCGCAATTTTCTGTCGGGTTCGCGATCTGCAACGACAAATGCGAACTGAACTGCATCCAAAAAATTGGACACCGATCCAACCTCTGGGGTGTTTTTCACGGCGAGAATCGAAGGAAGGCGCATGCATGCGCCTTGGCGGCCTGCATGGTGCAGGCGAGCCTCAATCGCTTCACCAGCATAAAAAATGCCCACTAGAGAACTGAGCGCGTAATGGCGTCATTTCTTTAATGGGCATTTCATTGATTGATTCAGTGCCGATTCCCGAATGCATGAGCATCGCTTATCAAATCACTCATCATTGCCAGCGAAAACAGCGGCCTTAGCGCTCCTTAGAAGCAAACTTCAGCGCTCAACGGTAATCCACCTTCATCTTGCAGGTCGTCGTCGTATGCCGATCCGTTGTCGGGAGTATCTGATACTCCGGCGCAAGCGGGTCTATTGTCTGTTCGATGAGCGACGGCAGTCCGACCGCAGGGACGCAGAGCAAAGTCGAGGCGCGCGTGCCGTAATCGGACGACAGGATAAAGACAGAAGACAGCATGCGCTCACGATCTATTCCTATGCCGGTATCGGGCAAACGGCAATCGCTGGCGCGGGTAGTGTCGCCCAGCATCTCAAAGTAAGTTTCCGGAGGGGCGCCCTGACACAGCAGACTGGCGAATTGAGCTTTGGCTCGCGTGACTTTGGGCCAGGGAGTATCAAGCAGGGCATTGGATAGGCCATAGACGCCGGTTTCCAATGGGCGGCCATTACGCGCATCACCCTCGCCGCGATTGGAATACCAGAACAAGCTGGAGCGATCGCCCAACAGCAAGTTGAATCCGTTATAACGATCTGCTTCGGCAGCGATTTCTTGCAAATAATCTTGGGGTGTCGCCGTGCCGGACAGATAGGCGGCAACCAACGCACCGCGGCTGGGCGCATCCGTACGGTGCTCGGATTCACCACGAAAATTCGTCAGCGCGGCAAAACGGCCCTCGCGTGTCACGCCCATCCAGGTGCCGCCGTCTTGCAGGTCGCGACCGGCGTAAATATCGGGCTGATCTTCCCACCAGCCTGCAGCACTGCTTGGGCGAGCATAAAATTCATCGCGATTGCTGGCTACAACCAGGGGCATGCCAGGAATGACTTTCCAGGCCAGAACGATTAGACACATGGCGAAATGTCCATAAAATGTTCGGCATGACGTTCACCGGAGAGCAGCGACGGAAGCTGATGCCGAATAGCAGCCTCTTCCAGCAGCGACTCGAAATTGTCTGGCATATTCGGATAAATTTCCATCCAGGTCTGGCAGCCATCGCGTTCAAGCGGACGCCTTTTCAGCGACCCCATGACGCCCGATTGCAGATGCAACTCCGCTTGCATGGCGCTGACATGCTCCAGTATCAACTGCGTTTGCGCTAACCCGACACGATAATAGATATACAAATCCATGGCGCGCTCAGCTTGGCCTGAGCCGACGCGGGCTCATGCGGAAGTAGGCGCCGGTCATGCCGGTTCGGTTAATGCGTAAGGAAGCGGTTCAAAGTTCAGCACCGGACCGGTAGCCGACCCCAGATGCACAGTACCGGCGTCGCAGGCAGCCAGTTTGATTTCAACGAGGCAACTTGAAATGTCCGCTGTACTTAATGCTGCATTAATTACCATGCCGCAAGGTTGATCTGTATCGGCGCTGGAGAAAATTTCCGTCCCGGCGACGACGTTCGGCGCAGCGACCGTTGCCAGTGCAGCACGACGTTTCAGTTTCCCCAGATACTGGCTGCGCGCCACGATTTCTTGTCCCGGATAGCAGCCTTTCTTAAAATTCACGCCGCCGATCAACTCGAAATTAATCATCTGTGGAACGAATTGCTCTTGCGTTGCCGGGGTGATGCGCGGGATGCCGGCACGAATATCGCCTAACAACCATGCCGACGTACCGGCAGCCGCCAACTCCACCGTCAATGCCGGCCACGCTGTCATGGCAAGCTCTTGCGTCACGATCCACTGATAGCGCGGCACGCCATCTGCATCCGCCAAACGGATCAGGCTACCGGAATCGCTATCGATTTTGTCGTAAGGACTGGCAGGCAAGTCGCTGAACCACGGCTGCAACACCTGCGCCGCGCGCGTACCGCTCACGCCGAGCGCGACGATGCTGTCGCTGACATCCTCAATCTTGACCTTGGAACGCATTACGAACATCTGCAAGCGCTTGTGAATTGCCGCCAGCATGACTCGCGGCAATTGCAGATAAATCGTCCCTGCGCTGTTCCAGATCAGAAAACTGGCCAGCAAGCGACCCTTGGGCGTGCAGTAACCGGCCAGGCGGGCTTCATTGGTTCCCAGATGCTCGACATCGTTGGTCAACTGATTGTGCAAAAAAGAGGCAGCATCGTCGCCGCTGAAAGCGAGCAAACCCAGATCAGTCAGCGGCGCAAGCAGGTCGGACGGTGGCACTAAGGAATCGTCACCGAAACCGAGCAAAGCCGGTCCCGGTGTTGCGCTGTCGAAATGTGCTCCATGCTGTGCCAGAAAAGCCAGCCAGCCGGAGGGGGAAACAGATGAATCGAGCATAAATTAGGAGACTTTCTCGTCAGCGATTATCATGGAGCCCAGTAGTTCATTTCATTGCATGACAGCGTGCCTTTGCGATTCTGTTGTTCTGGCATCGATGAAATGATCGGTCATTAAGTTGTCATTATAGTGACGTCACAAAAAAGCGTAGGCACACGCCGTATTTATCCTCTGATGAAAAAATTCCTCTTGTTTTTATTCTCGATTGCGCTCTTGCTGTCAGCGGGCGCATGGTTCTGGGTGCAGCAGCCGATTCTGGCGCAGGGCGAGGCCCCCATCGAATTTACGATCATTGGCGGGAGTGGTGTCTACGGCGCAGCCCTGCAGATCGCCGACGCCGGTGTGCCAATCAATCCGCTGCTGCTGACGGTAATTCTGCGCGCCAGCGGAGAGGCAGCAAAAATCAAGGCCGGCAGCTATACGCTCAAACCCGGCGTCACACCATTGCGCCTGTTGCGGCAACTGGTGCGCGGCGAATTTACCCAGCAGGCGCTGACCGTCATCGAAGGCTGGACGTTCCGCCAAATGCGCCAGGCAATCGCCGCGCATCCGGGACTCAAGCACGATAGCGCCGCGCTGTCGGACGCCGAACTGATGACCAAACTTGCTCCTGACGGCACTGCGCCTATTCCGGAAGGTTTGTTTTTCCCCGACACTTATCTGTTTGCCAAGGGTGCCAGTGACTTCCAGGTCTATCGTCAGGCTTTCGCGCTAATGAATAAACGCCTCGCCGAAGCATGGACCCGGCGCGACACCTCGCTGCCTTACCGTTCCCCTTACGAAGTCCTGACCATGGCTTCCATCGTGGAAAAAGAAACCGGACGCCGATCCGAGCGCGGACTGGTCGCCGGCGTTTTCACCAATCGACTGAAAATGAACATGCCCTTGCAAACCGACCCGACGGTGATTTATGGCATGGGCGATCGCTATCACGGCACGATCTACAAATCCGATTTGCAAAACGATACCCTGTACAACACCTATACCCGACGCGGCCTGCCACCGACGCCGATCGCCTTGCCGGGTGCCGCCTCGCTGGCCGCCGCCGTTAATCCCGATAAAACCGACGCCCTGTATTTCGTAGCGCGCGGCGACGGCACCAGCCATTTTTCCGACAACCTGAATGAGCATAACCAGGCAGTCAACCGCTATCAGCGATGACCCATGTGTCCGTTATGGCCCTGAACCTGAACCTGACCCTGACCCTGACCCTTTGAGCCTGCTTGCACAAAGAACAACAACCGAAAGCAACGAGCATATCCAAATGGCAAAATTCATCACTTTTGAAGGTATAGACGGTGCCGGAAAATCCACCCACATTCCCTTCGTCGCCGAATTGTTGCGCGCCCGTGGCCTGACGGTAGTGACCACCCGCGAACCGGGCGGTACCGCGCTGGGAGAAAGTTTGCGCGACCTGCTGCTGCATCAAACCATGCATCTGGAAACGGAAGCGCTGTTGATGTTTGCCGCACGACGCGAACATCTGGCACAAGTGATCGAACCGGCGCTGGCCCGCGGCGACTGGGTGATCTCCGACCGTTTTACCGATGCCAGCTTCGCCTATCAGGGCGGCGGTCGGCAATTGTCGCGGGACAAACTGGAAATGCTGGAGCGCTGGGTTCACCCGCATCGGCAACCGGATTTGACGCTGCTGTTCGATGTCCCGCTGGAGGTCGCCCGGGCGCGTCTCGATGCCGAACGGACACCGGACAAATTTGAACAGGAACATGCCGCGTTTTTCTCTGCCACCCGCGACGAATATTTACGTCGTGCCGCGCAATTTCCGGCGCGTTTCCGCATCGTCGACGCCACGCAATCGATGGATGCCACGCGCGCCCATCTGCAAACGCTGATTGCAGTGCTGTAATTGAGCCGCTGCATCTGAGCCGCTGTTATTGAGCCCAATCAAGCGTCGACGCCATCAGGCAACTACATGAACATGGAACAGCAATGACTGAATCATCCCCGGATTTACTGCTTCCCTGGCAACAGGAAAGCTGGCAGCAATTACAGCAAATGCGCGCCCGTTTGCCGCACGCGATCCTGTTTCACGGCGCAGAAGGCAGCGGCAAAGTCGATTTTGCGGAAGCCTTCGCCCAGTCCTTGTTGTGCGAAGCGCCACGCGCAGACGGTCATGCTTGCGGGCAATGCGGCTCCTGCGGCTGGTTCGCCCAGCATAACCATCCCGATTACCGCCGTGTGCGCCCGGAATTTCTGGACGGTGAAATGGCCGCCGACGATGCCGAGGGTGGCGAAGAAAAAAAAGGTGCCAAGGTCAGCAAGGTGCCTTCCAAGGAAATCAAGATCGACCAGATTCGGGCGCTGGCCGATTTCATGAACATCTCTACTCACCGCGCCGGCATGCGCGTGGTCCTGTTATATCCGGCCGAAGCACTCAATGTCGCCGCTTCCAACGCCTTGCTCAAAACACTGGAAGAACCGCCTCCGGCTACGGTATTTTTGCTGGTCACGCACCGGATAGACCGGCTGCTGCCGACGGTACTGTCGCGCTGCCGTAAATTTGCTTTGCATGCACCCGATACGGCGCAGGCGCTGGCCTGGCTCAAGACGCAAGGCGTCAAGGATGCCGACGCATGGCTGGCAGAGCAGGGCGGCGCACCTTTGCTGGCACTCGCAGCGGCGCAAACCGGCGGTAATGAAGTGATGGAGGAGCTGCTACGGCACCTCGCACATCCCGGCATTGACGGCGCGCTGAAAACGGCGGAACGGCTGCACAAGACCCCTGCGCCGGAACTGGTCGGCTGGATGCAGCGCTGGAGCTACGATTTGCTGTCGCTGAAAGCGACCGGCATCCTGCGTTATTACCCGCGTTACCGCAAGCAATTGCAGGCACTGGCCAACCGTGCCGATACTCTGGCGCTGACCCGCTCGCTCAAAGCCATCAATGACCGTAGCGCCATAGCCTCACATCCGCTTTCGGCAAAATTATTTGTCGAAGACATGCTGCTCGATTACGTCGCTGTGTTTGAGCAGGAATAATGTCGAGATGATTATTTCTTCGCTTGCCGTCACTGGCCGTCATCGTCTCGCCACCCGCAGCGACTTGCCGGCGATTGTGGCGATCTACAACAGCACCGTCGCCTCCCGCGAAGTTACTGCCGACACGGAACCCGTCAGCGTGGCCTCCCGTGAAGCGTGGTTCGATGCTCATTCACCCGCGCACCGCCCCTTATGGGTCGTGGACGATGCGGACGGCGGGCTGCTCGGCTGGCTCTCGTTTTCCGATTTCTACGGTCGTCCTGCCTATGCCGGTACGGCCGAGCTGTCGATTTATTTGCATCAGAACGCGCGTGGTCAGGGGCTGGGCCGTTATCTGATGCAAGCCGCCATTGCGCATGCCCCGGTGTTGAAGGTGCATTCTCTGCTCGGCTTTATTTTTGGTCACAATGTGGCCAGCCTGAGCCTGTTCGAGCGTTTCGGATTTATTCGCTGGGGCAACTTGCCCAATGTCGCCACACTGGATGGCGTGGAACGCGATCTGGTTATCATGGGCAAGCGACTCGATCTTGATCTGGATCACGCTTAAGCAAGCCGCAAACTCAGGAAATCAGCAACCAGTACAATACGCCCCTATGTATATCGACTCCCACTGCCACATCAATTTCCCTGACCTGCTTGCCCGCCTGCCGGAGATACTTTCCCGCATGAGCGAAAATCAGGTCAGCCACGCACTTTGCGTCTCCGTCGATCTGCCGACCTTCCCGGAGGTACTGGCGTTAGCAGAAAGCTATCCGCACATTTACGCCTCGGTCGGCGTGCATCCCGATTACGAAGACACACCGGAACCGGACGTGGCGCAACTTCTCGCGTTGGCGGCGCATCCTAAAGTCATTGCCATCGGCGAAACCGGGCTCGATTATTTCCGTCTGCAAGGCGATCTGGAATGGCAGCGCGAGCGTTTTCGCACCCACATCCGCGCCTCGCGGGCCTGCGGCAAACCGCTCATCATCCATACCCGTTCAGCCGCTGACGACACGCTGCGCATCATGAAGGAAGAGGGTGCCGGGCCGGAAGCGGGTGGCGTCGGCGGCGTCATGCATTGTTTTACCGAGTCACTGGAAGTCGCTGAGGCTTCGATCGCGCAAGGTTTCTACATTTCTTTGTCCGGCATCGTCACCTTCAAGAGTGCCAAGGCGCTACAGGATGTGGCGCGCCATATTCCGCTCGAACGCATGCTGATCGAAACCGATTCGCCTTATCTGGCTCCGGTGCCGCATCGGGGCAAGACCAATGAACCAGGGCTGGTCATGCATGTCGCGCAATGTATTGCCGATTTGCGCGGTATCCCGGTCGAAGTGGTCGCCCGCCACACCAGCGAGAATTTTTTCCGTTTGTTCGGCTTGCCGCCTGCTCCTGCTGCATTACCTGCCTGATCGCCCTTATGCCGACTTCTTTTATGCCGACCCCTCTTATGCCGACCCCTCTTCTGCGCACCGTCTTACCGCTGATCACTATCCTGTTGTCTCTGCTCCTGCCGGGCAGTGCTACTGCAGGTTCCTACGACGATTATTTCAAAGCGGTCCGTCTGGATGATCCTGCGACGATCAAAGAACTGATGCAGCGCGGCCTGAGCCCCAACATGGTGGAAGCGGACCGCAACGAAACGGCGATGATCGTCGCATTGCGCGAAGATTCGATGAAGGTATTCAACTTGCTGCTCGATACGCCCGGTATCGACATCAATGCGCAGGCCGCCAACGGGGACGATGCGCTGATGATTGCCTCTTACAAGGGGAATGTGGTGGCAGTCAAGGCGCTGCTGGCCAAGGATGTGGAAGTTAACCGGCCGGGCTGGACCCCGCTACATTACGCTGCCGCCAGCGGCAATATGGAGATCGTCGATCTGCTGCTGGATGCTTCCGCCTACATCGATGCCGAATCGCCGAACGGCACTACACCGCTGATGATGGCGACGCGTAATGGCAAAGATAAAACGGTGGAATTGCTACTGAAGGAAGGCGCTGACGCCAGCCTGAAAAATGCGCTGGGTATGACGGCGGCCGATTTTGCAGAAAAATTCGAGTTCAAAGGGATCGCTGCGATTCTATTGAAACATCAGCAGGCATTTCAGAAATAATCCGTCTTTCAGCAGATTTCTGTTTTAGTCAGGATTTACGCAAAAGCCCGCTGGCGATATAACAACGCCAGCGGGCTTTTGCGTAAATCCTGAATTTCTGACCACACCTATTCCGATTAGCCCTATTCCTATAGGGCCTGTTGATATTCCAACAAGGTAATATCAACAGGCCCTGAGGCTATGCACACCATCGCTGGGCAGGCTTTATTGCGCTGAAAGCGCTTTGCGTGCCGTGATGGCGATATCTCTGCGTAGTACCTCAGGAATCGTGGACATGATGCGATATCCCTCCCCTTCGCCGTCGTTCTGAACGTGGTTGAAATCGCCGTATTTTTCCAGCAACTCTCGCAGTATCGGGAGGATTTCTGCACGACCCGAAGCGGGAAGGGGCAAGCAGGCATCCCAACCGCTGCGGCATATATTGACCTGCAAGGCGCGCGTAGCAAAACGGTGTTCCATTTCTGCCAGCGTGACAAGGCCGCTTTCCTTTTCCAGACAGACCAGGAAAATCAAATGCTCCGCTTGTCGCAATGCGGCGCAAAAGCCACTACAAAACTGCTCTGGCGATTGGTAAAGCAATGCCGGAATATGAATGGTCCACTCGAAAGGGTCGAATTCAATCGCAATTTTTCCTTCATCATTATGGAAGCGGATGCGAGGAAGAAAATCGAATTGATAGCCATAAAAAAGATCGTAGCAAGCTCCAAGCAGGATGGTCTTTGCTTGTTCTTCATCCGGGTTTTTCTTTTGCAGGATATCGACGGCTTTTCTGACTTCCAATGTCAGCCTATGGACGACGTCTTTTTGCGCAAGCCCAATTTCGCCTAGCCAGCGTTCAGCTTTGCTGGCGTCAAGGGGCGGTGCGAAGTGAGGTGAGGGTGTCTTTGTCTTCATGTCATTAATACGATTCATCATTTGTCTGCTTTGCTTCTTTGATTGGCATCATACGGGGGGAAACAGCTTTCCTGTCATTTGTTGCGTCTGATATCCACTATCGCCGCTTGAACCATAGGTTGATTTTCAGATTGGGATAGAGTTGGTTGAAAGAGGTCATTGCCAAGGTGCAGGAAGGACAAGAGTCTTTGGTCGAAAAGATGTCCAGCTCGAACTGATCATTCGGCCCGCTATTTTTCATTTCCTTTTCAATCTGCACCATCAACTTTGCTTCCGTATCGCCGTTCCTGGGATTGCCATCGCTGGTCGTTAAGGTAAATATTTTGGCATTTTGTGCATTGGGCATGATTTCTTTGCCCAGATAATGAACCTCTCCAATCATTACATCCACTTTCTGATCGCCGGAAACCGAGACATATTTTTTCTGCTTTCCGTCCGGGCGGGTCAGTGCGGCGGTCAGGTAATTCCCTCCCACCATGGAATTGCGGGTCTTGATTTGGCCCGTTTCCACCGCTTTTGTATTGTCAGGATTTTTGATGTCGTTCAGCGTAGAAAGTACTTTGTCGAAATTGACTTTCCTTTGCCTTTGTAAAATATTTTTGATGGGCTGAATATCTTTTTTATTGATTTCATCTAGGGCAGAGAGAACTTCAATATCAAAAAGTTTGTTTTGTTTGCCACTGAGTTGTTGGCCCAAAACGCCACGATAAATATCATGATGATGTTTTTTCACAATATTGATCAGGTTCTGTTCATTGCTCATCGCGGGCGTATTGGACATGGTCCGCAGAAATGCTTCTGCCCGGACATTTTGTTTCGGTATTTTTTTTAAGTTCTCAATCACTTTGAAATTGGCCAGCGCTGGATTATCGAGGATGGTTTGCACCAAAGGCGTGTAGTGCGTGACCACCTCTGGCGTAATCGCCACGCCTGCATCGGGTGCATCGGGCGGCCTGTTTCGCTCAAGTTGTGGTGAGGGCAGATTAATACATGCCGGACTCTGGTTGGGCAGCGTGCGTTTGAACCGCAGGCCCGATGGCAGCATCTCTTTGGGCAAGACTTGAATCTTGAGGAAGGAGGCAAGCCCCTGTTTTTCCAGCTTGATAGACAAGGCCTGGTTGGCGGGCGGTGTCAAAATAAGACGCGCATCGTGATCGGTACGTACTCCCTCCGCGGCATTCCAATCACTGCTCTTGTATTGACCATATTCTTTGCAGGCAATGATCGTGCGGCCTGATTCATCCTCAATCGGATGGGGTAGCGACAGCGCCCATTGTTCAGGTCGCAATTCGATGCTGGCCGTTTCCCCCTGCCGCAAAGCGTGCAAGTCTACGATGATGTCGGTGCTGGCGACCTCTCTGTCGTTGCGAATGTCGAGGAAGGTCGAAGGGATCGTCAATGTGGCATTGTTTCCTAACAAAACCCGGTAGGCATCTACCTCATCCATTCTGCATATTTCCACCGTATTGCCGGGTCGGCTCAGATCAAAAGTAAGCCAGTTGCGGGAGGAGCCTGGGTCGATAGCACTCCACAACGCAGACAAGGTCCCCAATATTCGTCTTTCGTAACGGAGGGGCTCCAGCTGCGCTATCGTTGCCCGGTCGGCATTGATCGCTGCTTCTTCGGTTCCCAATCCTCGTTCTGAGTTAAGGAGCAGGTGACCGGCGGTTTCATCCCAAAAAAATTGCTTCCTGACGACAAATCCCATTGCCAGATTCCCGCCTCTGGGGTGACCGCCAAGCCAGGGAATATGGCGTGTTGTTCCTGAATGATAGTTGCCGTACAGCTTGATAGGGCGTTGAATATTCGACAACACCTTGTTGCTTGACGCAGACAGCCAATGACTCAACGTGGTCAGATCGGAAAATTCTTCCTGATTCAACAAGAGGGTGCAGCCTTCTTTCCAATGGAGATGGATTTCTCCGCCGCTCTGCTTGCGCAGCCGCAGGCCCTGCGCATTTTTCTCGACGGGAAGTGCGGTCCATGCCGGCAGGTTTTCAATGTGTAATTCGCCGCTTCCATTGGGTGAGAATTCCAGCGAAAGCGTGCCGCTAAATTCAGCCGGGACGACGACATTTTCCCATTGGCCTTGGACGCGGGTGGAATCCATTACCGTCAAGTAGTTGCCGCTGTCCCGCGCCACAAACGACGGATTGCTGCCTGCCGGAGCGCAGTCAAAGCCGGACCGCTCAATTTTGGGTCCTTGCTCAGTCAATCGCACAATGTCCTGACTTGCCGGATGTAAAAGCCTGTACTCACCCGCTGCGGTTTTACCGAGGCAGGTCAGCGTGCCATCGTCATAAGGGGCGCGTAGTTCGCTGAGCCGACCACTGACTTCATCGAGATAGTAAGCATAGGCTTCCTCATCGATGATGGAGGTCAATTCCAGTAAGGTCGTAGGCTGACTTGTCGCGGAGTCTGCCACGCGTCTGACGCCCATGCCGGCCGGCGTGCTCAATCCATCGCCGAGCGCTACTGCATCGGCCATGCCTAATTGCGCCAGATTTTGCGGAGAGAGATTGATCCAGCTAATTGAATCCGACTCCATCTGGTGTTGTCCTGCATTCCCGGTCAGAGCTTCCACTTTGAAAGAGGACAGAGAGGAGGTTTGATAAGACTTGATGACGCCGCTATTTTTTTGATCGTAAAAAAGAAAGTGTCCCTCTTGCATGCCCAGGTACGCGAAGGCGGCAGACGTCTGTATGATTTTTGTGGACTGGGCGGCAGATTTTTCAGTGGGGAGCCAAAAAACGGGTTTGCCTGATTCTTTGCTGGAAAATTTGAGAACTGCCGCCCTAGGTAAATTGCTCAGGAATGCCAATTTTTCATGCGGCGTTGCCGATGAATACCGATGAATGGCCTGAAGCATTTCGTCGTAGTGGTCGAACTCCATGCCCACTTTCGTCGCGACCTTATTTTCCAGACGGATAAGGGTATTGCCGATTTTTACCTGAGGATTTCTCGACAGTTGATCATAAACATCAATGATCGCATCGAGTGTGTGGTCCAGAAGCGGCACATCGTTTGCATCCGGGGCATACGTTTTGATGATGCGTTGTTTATCGTTGACTTCGCCAAGCGCCTCATGGAAAGGGGAATGCCACGATAAGGGGGCAGCCGATTGTTCTGTTTTTTCAAATGGCTTGAGCAGTGTGGAGCCGGTGCGTGCTGATGATATTTGCGCGCGGGCTTGCTCTAAATCCATTTTCCCCAGACAGGCAGTCAGCAGAGGAATTTCATCCGCGCTGGCTTGACGGCCTTGCGTCGCCTCCCAGAATTCGGTGCCATGTTCCTTGCGCAGCTGCCAGAAATTCCCCTGCAACGGCGGCGACGACATGGCGGGAAGCGGGCGCATTTCATTGTCCTGATCGTCATGCCAGACCGGGCCTTGGGTCGCGTCTACCGTGAATTTTCCATTTGCCGATGCCAGCATTTTTGATAAATCACCATGCACCATATTGTCGATTTCAGCGGACTCCATATCGGCGGTGATGGCCGACAGACGCAGCAAGGTTTCAGGGTGTCCTTCACGGGTGAAATAATGTTGGCCCTGGTAGGCGTGCAGATATTTCAAGGGCGCGCCATGATCGAATGGCGCATGTATCAATTCTTTCGTTGTGGAGAGATAGAAGGAGTAATGATCGCCCAGATGATCGCGCCAGGGAATCTCCACCACTTCGCTGACATGCGCAATATCCTCGACGATAGCGTCGACTTCTTGCTTGCTTATTTTGTTTAGGCCCTCTGGTCGGGTAATTTTAAACAGCTCCTTTTTTCCATCCTCTGTGAGCCGGGAGTGCAGATTCTCGTCAACGATTTCTGCTTGCGTCACAAACTGAAGCAGTTCTTGTTTTATTTTGACAAGGGGTTCCATCCATTGACGAATATCGGTCTCGTTGAAAGTGACGCGCAAGCCTTCTTTGTTCTTCAGCGGATCGATGTCGATGAGCGCGGGGAGGACTAATCGTAAAAAGAATTTTCCTTGCGCCGCATGGGTGGCAAGCATTTGACTGTAAGGGTCGCTCATTGGATAGGCCAGGACCTGACTGATCAAGCCGTTGGGAGTCAAGTCGATGAGCGGGCCATCTTCTTTACTCGGATCAAACAGGACCATTTCTGTATTTTTTTCAAGCAATGCATGCAGTGCCTGTTCCAGCTTGACGATATCCTGACTCCGCTTTTGTAGCAGGTGATAAGAGGAAAGCTTTTTTTCGCTGAGGGGCAACAAGCCAGTTTCGGTATAGATCCACAGGCTGTGATCGTCCGTTTTTGTTAATAAATCGCCTGCGGGTAAAGGAAAATCCACTTTCTTCAGCGTGGTATAGCCTGGCACTTCCCGCATGGAAGAAGGCGCATCGTTCCTCGTCCATACGATCGTTTGCTTGGTCCATTCCTTTTTTTCCTGACTCCATTTCAGGCTATGCAAAAGATCATTGTGAAGAAAAGCCACTTCAACATCTTTTGAGACTGAATCAGCCCGGATTACATAGCGCGGTTCTTTCGTGACTGATTCAGAAAATTTCTTTCGGATGGCCGTGAAGGTATTTTCTTGCAGTTCAATGAATAAAAATTCACCTGCATAGTTGCTCGTGGTGACATTCTCTTGCGCCACATGATCGTTTAAGTAAATTTGCAGATTGCCGCTGTGAAGGCTGTTGATCTGCAGGGGAACGTCGGGCGTCAGAACCAGCGTCGATACGTGTGCCGGCGACGTGTCGAGATTGATTTGCAGAGAAATTTTCCCTGCCATTTCCTCCCGGATTGGCGGAATCACATAGGTGATGTGGTCGGTGTAATCGAGCGTTTGTGTCCGGTTCTGATAGTCGATATACGCGTTGGATATGTGGTGATTTCCATATCTGTTTTCAAAATAGGGATGGGAATATTGACGATCCAGAGTCAGCAGCGGCGCGTCCTGACGCCATTGAAAGAACGGGGTGGAGGTGTCCGTCCACTCCGTGTCAATCTCTGCAAGGAGATTGACAAAAAATACATGCGCGTTGGCGTTGGTCAGATTCGATTTTATTTCTCGATCAACACGCGCTATTTCAAAAAAGGGAATGATTTCCCGTAATTCCTTGGGCGATTTGCGCTGCGTACATAACCTTCTGGAGGTTTTCCCTTTTATATGAGTAGCGCGGATGCCACTTTTATCTAGCCTGGTAACGATGGCCTGCTCATCAGGCGTAATTCTTTCAATCGGAACCCGATTGGAGGTGACGTAATAGGAGGTATTTCCCGCTGCATGAATCAAAGTTAATGGCGATTTTTTATACTCATCTAACTGTGCAACCAGTTTTTCAGCCGTTTCCACTCCTTCTGCGGACGACTCCATAATTGACTTCACCAGGTATTCGACCCCCAATCCCAAGGCGGCCGCACCTAAAATCACAAACCCTATCACATTGGTTGCTGCCAGATAACCGGCCACACTTGTCGCGATAGCGGCAGTGTTCAATGCCAAATTGGTCGAGGCCAGGGTAAGCTGGGTAATCGTCGTTGCACGTTCTGCCTCGGTCAGCGTTTCCGTATTCAGGCGTTGCGATAAATCGTAAATCTGCTTCGCTGAATAGGCGATGGACACCGGCGCCAGCAGCACGCTGGCCTTGCCGATCGCCGCAGCGGTGGATTTAATCAAGCCCGAGGCCGGAGCGAGAAAACTGGTCAGTTTGGCTGACGGTAAATGTTTTCCCATCCAGGTGCCGACGTGTTTGACGATTCTGAGGGAGTCTTCGAGCACCTGCGCCGAGTCCGCTGCGAGCCCGAGATAATCGCCGAAATCCTGCGGCGTTTTTATTGCCCCGGTGATGACGCCATAGACGCCCATGAGGTAATTGCCACCGCGATTGATTCCCTGGACTCGACCAAGCCATTTGGGTGCGTCTTGATGCAGGTTCTCGATCAGCTGTGTTTTTCCATCCAGTCCCACGGCAAGTTTGCGTGATCTTTTATATCTTCCGCCCTTGCTTCCTATGCGAAATTCCAGGGTGTCATCTGGCAAGGTGATGAATGATTTTACGTACTCATTTTTTTTCAGCAGGGGGCCGAAAGCTAATTTCAAGGCTGTCTGTGCGTCAGCGTGAGTGAGCGATTTTAAACCGGGGAGGTGATTGAATTGCGCGGCTTTGGAGGCGCTCTCAGTAATCGTATCGAATCTGGCCAAACCATCGACGGGCTGATTTTTTTTCTCGATTTTGGCGAGCGGCATTTCACATAGCGCCCCTGAAGGCGGGCTTCGTCTGAGACGGGAATGCTCAACAGGATGCTCAACAGGATGCTCAATAGCTGATTGCGGATTCGTTTCAGTTGCTCCTGCCAACGGCGGGAACACCGGCAAGTCCGGTAGGGCCGACCACATGGCGGCAGCACCTGAGCGCAGGTAATCCAGGGCACTCTGCATTGATGAGGTCGGCGATCCTGAGCGGATCGCAGATATCGGTTCATTGATAGGGGCTGCCGTCTCGCTCTTGCAATTGACCCGTGGAAGTTCGCCCCCGGCGTAAAGGAAAAATAATCCCCAATTGCGTGGCCGATTCAGCTTCAACGGTGTCGCGTCGCTTGGTTGAGATGGCTTCAGCGTACCGGGCCAGTCGTGCAATGCGGGGGAAGTACTCTGCAAAAGATAATGACTGAAATCCTGCGGAGTTTTGACCTTGTCGAGCGTGAGTTTTTCCAGGCAATACACCCCTTCGCGCAAGTCTAGACAGACCTCCTCTAAAAGATAATCGCGCAAATCGCCATGGGTATTTTTACTCGTGCCTGCTGCGAGCTGATCCCTGTTTTGCGCTAGGCGGTCCATTTCAGCCATCACGAGTTCGGCTGTGTGCTGCATTTTCAAGGGCGCGGCTCGCTGCGAGTCCGGCACGTATTTCAAAGGAGGTGAAAAGTGACGGCTCAATTGCGGGTGGCGCACGAGCTGCGGGTTATTGAGCAGTTTCACCATCAGCCATGTTTCTCTGGCAATTTTTTGCGAGATCAATTGGAACAGCGCACGCCACATTTGAAGGTGATCATCATTGTCAGGGTGGGATGGTATGGCGCAGTGATGCTTGTCCGCCTGCTGGAGGTAGGCCTTGCAGAGTTCGTCTATAAACTCCTGCGACATTTGTGGGAAATGGGCGAACCAGACTTTTTCCAGCATTGACGCAAAGTAGAGTTCTTTTTGTTTCTGATGTGGCGAGCTCAGATAACTTGCCAAGGGGCTCAAAAAGGACGCGGTGAACTGATTGAGCTGATCCTGAAGCGCCGGGGACAGCTCGCTTTCTTTCAGCGGCGGCATCGCGGAGTGCGGAATTTTTTCTTGCCGAAGCGGTGACAAGCTATCCCAAGGCAATACTGTCGCGGACTGGCGCTGTGCGCGCGACGGCGGATGCCTGACGAAGACAGGGGAATTTCGTACAGAGCCGGCGCTTGAGTTGCCTTGGAACCGGCGGGCGAAGTGCTCATCGGAGGTGGGCGTGACGGTGGGTATTCTTGCGGGTTGATGATTTCTGTGCGGCCTGGAGGCAATGGAAAAGGTAGGCATGAAATGTCCGTCGAGCTTGTCAGTAAGGTAATTCGGGTGAGATGGGGAATATAAAGGGGACTGCCTGAGGAGTTTCTTTGTTGCTGATTTTTATTTTTTATTAATGCTCATATAAATTCTATTTATTGAATTTATATTTAATTAAGACGTTAAATATGCAATTAAATAATATTTTAATTATTTTTATATTTGAATAATACAAAAATAATTAATTAATTGATATCGTTCAAGTATGGTTATCCGTATTAAATAATATAAATAAATAAATTTTAAAAAGAAAATTTAAATAATAGGACTAACGCAAAGTTGGTCATGGCGAATGTTGGAATCCGACCGGCTTGCCGCCATATCCTTCGATATTGGACTTTATCCCTACTCAGGACGAACGGGGGGGTGTCTTCCAGCGGAGCAAGCTGGCAGGCGAAACGGAGGAGGGGTGTATTGGGGGGAACAAGCTGACAGGTGGAACGGGGAGTAGGTGTTCAGGTGAAATGAACTGACAGACAGAACGAGCGGGTGGTGTGTTCGGGCAAAATAACCCGAAACGGATTTTTATTGAAATACGGTGCTATCCGGCTGAAACAAGCATTCACCGTTCGTCCTGAGAGACAGAACGAGCGGGTGGTGTGTTCGGGAAAAATAACCCGAAACGGATTTTTATTGAAATACGGCGCTATCCGGCTGAAACAAGCATTCACCGTTCGTCCTGAGTAGGAGCGTTAGCTCCGTATCGAAGGACCCGGCGGCAAGCCGGACGGACGTTTTCCACGTTGTGACGGTGGTGAGCCGGCAATATATCTCGGCTCACCATCCGTCAAAATCGCGTTGAAGCAAACACGCAATTACCGGCCAATCAAAATGCCAGGCCCGACATTTTTGATGTCCTTGGTGCCAGTCAACGCCATGCTGACATCCAGTTCCTTTTGCATGATTTGCAGCATGCGGGTAACGCCTTCCTGACCCATCGCGCCCAACGAGTACAGAAACGCCCGGCCTATCATCGTGCCTTTGGCCCCCAGCGCCACCGCTTTCAGCACATCCTGACCGCTGCGGATACCGCCGTCGAACCAGACTTCGATCTGATCGCCGACCGCTTCCACAATCGCCGGCAGCGCCTCAATCGACGACATGGCACCATCGAGCTGGCGACCGCCGTGGTTGCTGACGATCAGCGCATCGGCACCGGTAGTGGCGGCGATTTTGGCGTCTTCCACATCGAGAATCCCTTTCAGAATCAGCTTGCCGCCCCATTGCTCCTTGATCCAGGCGATATCGTCCCAGTTCAGGGTGGGATCGAACTGGCTGGCAGTCCATTGGCTTAGCGTCTGAATGCCGCTACCGCCACCCGCCACATGGCCGGCCAGATTGCCGAAGGTTTTGCGGCCGCTCAACGCCCGCAGCGCCCAGCCCGGCTTGGTGGCCAGATCGAGCACCGTAGCCAGCGTCAGCTTGGGCGGTACCGACATGCCATTTTTCAGATCCTTATGCCGCTGGCCGAGAATCTGCAAGTCCAGCGTCAGCACCAGCGCCGAGCACTTGGCCGCTTTCGCCCGTTCGATCAGCGATTTGACGAAACCACGGTCGCGCATCACATACAACTGAAACCAGAACGGCTTGGTCGTGACGCTGGCGACATCTTCGATTGAGCAGATGCTCATCGTCGAAAGAGTGAAGGGAATGCCGAATTGCTCTGCGGCCATGGCCCCCAGCATTTCGCCGTTGGCCCATTGCATGCCGGTCAGTCCGGTCGGCGCGATGGCGACCGGCATGGTGACTTCTTCCCCGATCATGGTGGTTTTGGTGGAGCGCTCGTCAACATTGATGGCAACCCGCTGGCGCAACTTGATGGCGGCCAGATCGTCGGTATTGGCGCGATAAGTGCCTTCGGTGTAGGAGCCGCTGTCGGCGTAGTCGTAAAACGCTTTAGGAACGCGTTTTTTTGCCAGGAGGCGGAAATCTTCGATACAGGTGATGACAGGCATGGACTTCTCCGTAGAGGATGTAATTTTTGATGCTGAAGTGTAGGTGAAAAGTGCCAGTGCGTGGATGAATCGTTTCCGGCAATGCGTGAAGTTTTTTCAAGCGAATCAGGATTGACTCCTCACTCGCCATCCCCGCTGTTTATTGAGCCTTATCCAGCAATGCCTGCGCCGCCGCCACGCCACTGCGCACAGCGGTTTCTATCGTGGCCGGATAGGTACTGGCGACATAGTCTCCGGCCAGCACCACGCTGGATAAGCCGGTGGCAAGGCCGGGACGTTGCAGGCCGGGAGTGCAGGCAAACGTGGCGCGCTTTTCAGTAATGACGCGGCTCCATCGCGGTTGCGCCAGACACGGCTGGCCGAAAGCCTGCGCCAGTTGCTGTCCGAGATGGGCAGCCAGCAGCGCATGGTCGGCAAGCGCACTGGTATCGGCATCGCTGATGACGACGGCGAGCAAGCCTGCCTGTGCCGCATGCAGCTGACCGCGATCGAACACGAATTGCCCCGGTGCCTGTTGCCCGACGTTATCCGTCAGGGCATAGAAGGGGTGGGGCAGGCGCAGGTCTGCGTCATATTGCAGGTAGCAGGTGGTGATGGCGCGATAGTCGAATCCGCGCATGGCGTTCAGCGCGGTCTGGACGTTTGGATCAGCAATACCCTCTGCTGCCGTTTCCAGCAGCAGCGCTGCCGGTTCCGGCGGCGTGGCGATGACGACGGCATCCACCACGACTGCCGGGCGCGCATCGTTGCGAAATCCTATGCGCCATTGTTTCCCCTCCGCACGCAGGTTGACGGCCGCTGCGCCATACTCGACTTCGCCGCCCTGTGCCGCGATCCAGCGCATGGCTTGCTCGGGAAACAGGGCGCTGAGATCGACTCGCGGCAGCAGCATATCGGAAGCGGCGCGTCGCCCGCCCAGACTATCGCGCAAGACTTGCAGGAACACCTGTGCCGATGCTTGCTCGGGAGAGGTATTGAGCGCCGCCAGACACAAAGGCCGCCACAGCAGCCGGATCAGCGTCGCTGTCTGGTCATAGCGATTGAGCAATTCGCTGACGCTGCAATCGACATTGAGCCGCCAGTCCATCCAGCGTGCCGTAGTGGAAAAACGCGCCAGAGCGAGTTTGTCGGCGCGACGCAGACCTGCTGCGCGCCAAACGCCGACCGCCAGATGCCAGGGCGCAGGCAGACGTGGTGCGACCAGCGTCATGCCGATGCCGTCGGCGGGTGGATAACGCATTTGCAGGGGCAGTCGCAACAGGGCTTGATCAAGGTCGATGCCGACCTGTCGCATCAGACGCAGGCTGGCATCGTAAGCGCCCAACAGGATGTGCTGGCCGTTGTCGAGTGCGTTGCCATCGAGATCGACGCGGCGGGCGCGACCGCCGGGGATACGCGCTGCCTCAAACAGGCTGACCGTCTGCCCGTTTGCCGTCAGTTCTACCGCCGCTGCGCATCCGGCCCAGCCACCGCCGAGGACGGCGACGTGGCGGCGCGAGGTGGGTTTCACTTAACCGCGCACATAGGTTTTCCAGGCCAGCCACAGCTTGCGGATAGGGGTGAGGGAAATACGTTGGGTAAGGACATGGAAGCCGTCGCTGACGATTTCCGCCAGCAGCGTGCGGTAAATCGCCGCCATCATCAGACCGGGCCGCTGGGCGCGGTGGTCGGCCTTCGGCAGCAGCGCCATGGCTTCGTCGTAAGTGCGCTCGGCGCGTTCGGCCTGAAAACGCATCAGCTTTTCGAAATTCTCGCTATGGCGGGCGTTGAGGATATCGGCTGCGGTGACATTGAATTGCTGCATTTCATTGACCGGCAGGTAAATCCGTCCCTTGCGGCTGTCTTCGCCCACATCGCGAATGATGTTGGTGAGCTGAAACGCCAGCCCCAGTTTTTCGGCATAGGCCAGTGTCGCCGGCTGCGTCACGCCGAAGATGCTGGCCGACAAGATGCCGACCGCGCTGGCGACATGCCAGCAATACTTTTGCAGGCCAGCGTAATCCAGATAGCGAGTCTGATCCAGATCCATTTCCATGCCGTCGATGATGGCTTGCAAATGCTCGCCCTTCAAATCGTAGATCGTCAGATGCGGTTGCAGCGCGCGCGTCACCGGATGCGTAGGCTGACCGGCCAGCATGGCGGCGATTTCCTGCCGCCACCAATGCAGCTTGGTGCGGGCAATGGACGAATCGGCAATATCATCGACCGTGTCGTCCACCTCGCGGCAGAAGGCATACAAGGCGGTAATGGCGCGTCGTCGCTCTTTGGGCAGGAACAGGAAGCTGTAATAAAAGCTGGAACCGCTGCGGGCGGCTTTTTGCTGGCAGTAATCGTCTGGGGACATGGGCGGGCGGTGGGTAGGGTGGGACGCAACGGCATCGCGGCGCGAAGCCGCTATGCTAGCCGACTTGGTGGGCAGGGGGCAATGCATTTGCGCATGTGTTTCCTCCAGGAAGTATGCCGGCAAGGTGCTTGACGTCGCAGATGGCGGGCTTACTGCCTTGCCCCGCCGCACAGGTATTGTTTAACAGGCAATGGAGCAGGAGAAATGATTAAAAATGTCGGCTGTTCTGCACCCGAATAACTTGACGAAAGGTTTGGATGCAGTGGAAAATGGCATATCAAATTTATTCAATTTATGCCTGAAATAATGTTGACCCATCCAACCTGGCGCTTTTTGCTGGCCTGCTTTCTGTTCGTTGCGCTGTCCTTTCAAGGCATGGCGCAAGCGAACATGGCTGTGTGCGAGCAGGGGCATCCGGGTCACGCGCTTATGATGAAGTCAGTGCCTGATGTTGCGCAGGTATCAACAGACCATGCCGACTATCGCACCGACTATCGCACCGACTATCACGCCGACTATCACGCCAATACGTCGCCAGAAAAATCCAAGACCTTCCAGGACAAGTGCAGCACCTGCACACCCTGCTGCCCAGGTGCCGCCATCATCACCAATCCGGCCATCGTGATTGCCGCTCTTGTCGTGCCCCTGGATTTCCCCGCCCTGACTGTGGCAGAACCCTCTGCTAATCGCGGTCGCCTCGATCGACCACCCCGCATTTTCCTCGCCTGACGACATGTAGCCGGGCGCTTTGCGCGTTTGTTGCTGCGTGTTGTTGCCATGCCGTTCCCGCTCGCATTACGTGCGGGGGACTCACCATGATCACGCGAGGTATTCATGCAATTTTTCATTCCCCATGGCTGGACACGCTGCGTCGTGCCGGTCGCTCTGACGCTGGCATCGAGCTTTGCCCTTGCGCAGACCCCAACTGAGATTAAAAAACCCTTACGGCCCGATCCCTTTAGCGCCGAGCTTTCCGTTGAAGCAGTTCCCTATCGCTCTGCCTTTACTGGCTATCGGCCGCTGAGGGATGAGCCGGTTGCGGCATGGAAAAACAGCAACGATCTGACCGGAAAAATTGGCGGCTGGCGGGTGTACGCCAGGGAAGCTGGCCAGCCTGACGCGGCGACCGAATCTGCGGTTTCGCCTACTACGCCACAGGTGAAAGACCACGCGGTACACCAAGGAGGTCAACAATGAGCGCCGTGCATAGCACTCTGAGGTCCACCAGGAGCCTCGCCATTTCCGGTCTGGCCGTCGTCCTTCTGGCAGGCTGCGCCTCCTTCAGTCAGGACGGCGGTTTCAACAGCGTTGCGACTACCGCCCGCGAGCGGCTAAAAAAAGAAGTGATGTGGTCCAGGTCAGATGCAGATCAGGACACCATTGCCCAGCGTGTCGCTGAATTACTGAGCAAGCCGCTGAGCGTCGATGCCGCTGTGCAACTGGCGCTATTGAACAACCGGGGCCTGCAAGCGGCTTTTGCCGATTTGGCCATCAGCGAATCCGATCTGGTGCAAGCCGGGCGCTTGCCCAATCCCCGTTTTGCCATGTTGCGAGGCAGCCAGTCAGGCCCGGACGGACGGGAATATTCGATCGAGCAGGCCATTACCTTCAACCTGTTCTCGCTGGTGACGATGCCGCAAGTCAGCGCCATAGAGCGGCGGCGCTTCGAGCAAACGCAGCGCATGGTCAGTCTGGAAATGCTGCGTCTGGCCTCCGAGACGCGCAAGACCTACTACACCGCGCTGGCCGCAGAGCAATCGGTACGCTACGCACTCCAGGTACGCCGGGCGGCCGAAGCCAGCGCCGAGTTGGCGCGCCGCATGGCGCAGGTGGGCAATTTCAACAAGCTGCAACAGGCGCGCGAACAAGGTTTTTATGCCGATGCCGCACTCGGCTCAGCGCGTGCCGAGCAAGCATCCGTCGCCAGCAGGGAGCAGTTGACCCGTCTGCTTGGTTTGTGGGGGCAACAAGCTCAGTTTACGCTGCCTGAGCGTCTTCCCGACTTGCCCCAAGCGCCCAATGAATTGCCCAATGTGGAACAAATGGCAATGACGCAACGGCTGGACGTACAGGCAATCCGCTTGCAGACCGAAGCGCTGGCTAACAATCTGGGGCTGACCAAGACCACGCGCTTCATCAACGTCCTGGAATTTGGGCCGACAAGGATGTTGGAAGGCAAGGCAGATGCCGGCTACAAGAAGGGTTATGAGGTGTCCTTCGAGCTGCCACTGTTCGATTGGGGTACGGCCAAGGTCGCCAAGGCCGAAGCGCTTTACATGCAGTCGCTCAACATCGCCGCACAGACGGCCATCAATGCTCGTTCCGAAGTGCGCGAAGCCTATCAGGGCTATCGCTCCAGCTACGACATTGCCCGCCACTACCGCGATGAAATTATGCCGATCAAAAACCGCATCAGCGAAGAGAACCAGCTTCGCTACAACGGCATGCTGATAGGCGTCTTTGATTTGCTGGCCGACGCCCGCGCACAGGTCGCCAGTGTCAACAGCACCATCGAAGCGCTGCGCGACTTCTGGATAGCCGAGGCTGATCTGGAAATGGCCTTGATTGGCAAACCCAAGCTCAACCCACCGACCCGCAGCATGGCCGCCAGCAATGCCGACTAAAAATAGCAACTAAAAATACCGACTAAAGGAAAAAATCATGCAATCAAGACGACATTTTTTACGCGGCGCGGGTACCCTGACCGCCGCCGTGGCCGCTGCCACCGTCAGCAAGGTCGCGATGGCGGCTTTGCCGGAGCCGGTCAGTCAGGCGTCTCCGAACACCATGCCGCCGCTATTGCCGCGTACCGGCCGCCCCTACAACCCGGTCGTGACGCTCAACGGCTGGACGCTGCCCTGGCGCATGAATAACGGCGTCAAGGAATTCCATCTGGTAGCCGAACCTGTGGAACGTGAAATGGCCCCCGGCTTTAAAGCGCACTTATGGGGCTATAACGGCCAAAGCCCGGGGCCGACGATCGAGGTGGTCGAAGGCGACCGCGTGCGCGTATTCGTCACCAATCGCTTGCCCGAGCACACCAGCGTGCATTGGCATGGGCAACGTCTGCCGAATGGCATGGACGGCGTCAGCGGCCTCACGCAGAAGTCCATCCAACCGGGAAAAACTTACGTCTACGAGTTCGTCGCCCGTCGACCCGGCACCTTCATGTACCACCCCCATGCCGATGAAATGACGCAAATGGCAATGGGCATGATGGGATTTTGGGTGACGCATCCCAAGACCAGGCATCCGCTGATCGAGGAGGTGGACCGGGACTTCTGCTTCCTGCTCAACGCCTACGATATTGATCCGGGCAGCTACACGCCCAAAATCATGACGATGCTCGATTTCAACCTGTGGAGCTGGAACAGCCGCATCTTCCCCGGCATCGACACGCTCAACGTGCGACAAAACGACAAGGTACGCATTCGCGTCGGCAACCTGACCATGACCAACCATCCTATCCACCTGCACGGCCACGAATTCACCGTAACCGGCACCGACGGCGGGCCGACTCCCACAGGAAGCCGCTGGCCCGAAGTCACCGCCGATATCGGCGTAGGGCAAATGCGGCAAATCGAGTTCCTTGCCGATGAAGAGGGCGATTGGGCCATCCATTGCCACAAGAGCCACCACACCATGAACGCGATGGGGCATGAAGTGCCGACCATGATCGGAGTCGATCATCGCGGCATTGCCAAGCAAATCACCCAGCTCGTACCGGACTACATGGTGATGGGCGAGCGCGGCATGGCCGACATGGGCGAGATGGAAATGCCCATTCCCGACAACACGGCGCGCATGATGACCGGCCAGGGGCCTTTTGGCGGCGTGGAGATGGGCGGCATGTTCAGCGTCTTGAAAGTGCGCAAAAACCAGAAGCCGGGCGATTACAAAGACCCCGGCTGGTTCAAGCATCCGCAGGGAACGGTGGCCTTTGAGTACAACGGGGCGCTGGCCAAGCCGGCCCGTTTCCAGTCCAAAGGCGGGCAGACCATGCCGCGCGCGCAACCCGATTCCCCACCCGTCGAAGTAAAGGTGCGCAAACCGGTCGGCCATGCTGACCACTGAACCAATGACTGAACCGATATAAATTTAATTCACCCCTAGAAAGGAAAATGATGAAAAACAGCACCCTCCATACATTCGCACTGTGCGCCCTGTTAGCAACGGGCCCTCTGGCAATCGCCGGTGAAGGCCATGGCGATCACGACCATGCCACGTCGACCATCGGCATCGCCGGCGACGCAGCCAAAGCGACTCGCACAGTCAATATCGACATGAACGACACCATGCGCTTCACACCGGCGAATGTGCAAGCCAGTCAGGGCGAAACCATCCGCTTCGTCGTCAAAAATTCAGGCAAGGTAAAACACGAATTAGTGTTGGGGACTAAAGCCGCTCTGAAGGAACACTACGAAATGATGATGAAATTCCCCGAGATGGAACACGCCTCCCCGAACATGATCACGCTGGCACCCGGCCAGAGCGGTGAAGTGGTGTGGCAATTCACCCGGTCCGGGCAGGTTGATTTCGCGTGCTTGCAGCCGGGACACTACGACGCCGGAATGAAAGGCGCGGTGAAGGTCATGGTCAAAAAGATGCCAGTTCATGAATCCAAGAAAATGGACGAAGCCACACACCACTGACTCTGATTCTGACTCTGACTTCATTCGCAGCCATCGCTACCAATGAGGTGGTCTGCGAGGCGACTCTCTTCAATTTCAACCATCGACACAATCAACCATCGACACAATCAACCATCGACACAATCAACCATCGACACAACATGAAAACTATTCCTACTATTTTTCTGACAGCCGGTTTGCTTATTGCGACGACCCTCCCGCTGAATGCCGTTGCGCAGCCTGCGACCCCCGAGGCCAAGCCCTCCGCGCAGATCGCCGGCAACACTGCCGACATGACCGACGGTGAGGTCAAGAAGATCGATAAAGACGCCGGAAAAATCACGCTCAGACATGGCGACATCAAGAACCTGGACATGCCCGGCATGACCATGGTGTTCACCGCCAAAGACAAGTCCTTGCTGGACAAGGTAAAACCCGGCGACAAGGTGAAATTTCGGGCCATCATCGACAACGGCAAGCTGACAGTGACGGACCTTGAACCGATCGAGTGAACGCAAACTAAACGTCAACACGTCTTAAAAGTCCCTAAAACATCAGTCCTTTAAGTAGATGCAAGCGGACTTACAACGAAGGGGGTATGGTAGTGACCCGTATCGCGTATGCGACAAGGCAGATTTCCGCTGCGAGCGATGCCTCATCCCTATTCCCCTGTTGTCACTTCCCCTGTAACTTTCCCTTTTTTGCGACGCTGATTTCCGGCGTCATCCTACTCATCGTTGCCTGATCAAGTGAGGCAAATCACACGAGACAAACGCCATGAGCATGACTTCCTCTTCGCCATCCGATACCCGGCCGCAGCGCATCCACGGTGATCGCTGGCCCTGCCTGTTGGGAGACATCGGCGGCACCTTTGCCCGGTTTTGCATTGAAACGGCAGTATTCCGTCGCACTGAAATCGCTGTTTTCCGTTGCGACGATTACCCCGATCTGGGCGCAGTCATCGCCGCCTATCTGGCGCAAACCGGGCAGACCGGCAACGTACGGCATGGGGGAATAGCGATTGCGACGGCGGTGCAGGGCGACTGGCTGAGCATGCCGAATCGCCCTTGGGCATTCTCCATTGAGGATTTACGGCGGGAATTGGATTTCGATGTCTTGCATTTTTTCAACGACTTTACAGCGCTGGCAATGGCTTTGCCGGGCTTGGCACCGGATGAGTTCCGGCAGATCGGCACCGGCCAAGCGCCCGAGGAAGCGGCGGTCATCGGCGTGTTGGGAGCCGGCACCGGCCTTGGCGTGGGCGGACTCGTGCCGTGCGGCGACGGCTGGCGTCCTTTGCATAGCGAAGGAGGGCATGTGAGTTTTTCCCCTTGCAATGCGGAGGAAGCCGCCGTACTGGAATACTGTTGGGGGCGCTTTGAGCATGTGTCGCAGGAACGCCTGCTGTCCGGCCCGGGCATTCAAACCATCTATCAGGCATTGAGAGCCAAGCCAGGCGCGGCACTGTCTGACGATGATGTGCCGACCACGGCCGATCTGGTGCGACGCGGCACGGCGACCGATATCACGCGTGATCCTCTCAGTGCGGAAGCGGTCGATTTGTTCTGCGGCATGCTCGGCAATGCCGCCGCCAATCTGGCGCTGACCATCGGCGCGCGCGGCGGAATTTATATCGGTGGCGGGGTGCTGACGCATATGCAGGACTACTTTGTGCAGTCCTCGTTTCGCCAGCGCTTCGAGACCCACGGCCGCGCAGGTGACTTTCTGGCGCGGATTCCGACTTATTTCATTACCGCCCCTTATCCCGCCATGTCGGGCCTTTCGCGTTTGATGGCGCAAGACGCAGCATAAACCGGCGGGCAGGCTTGCCGAGCAATCGATACGAAAGCCGCTTGAGCACTTATTTCTAGTGTGTATAATGCGCACATGAACAGCGCCTACCTCATTAAGCGACTGGAACAAAACGGCTGGGTGCGCCGTGGCGTAAAGGGGTCGCATCACATTTACACGCATCCGGATCGCAGCGGCCATATTACCGTTCCGCATCCAAAGAAAGACTTAGGCATAGGGCTAGTTCAGAAACTTCTGAAACAAGCAGGCCTTAAATGAGAGGTCAATCATGAAATACCCTATTGTTATTGAGCCAGGAAACGAAAAAGGCAACACTGCCTATGGCGTCATTGTCCCCGATCTTCCCGGTTGCTTTTCCGCGGGCGACACCTTAGATGAAGCGATCGACAACGCCAAAGAAGCCATTGAGCTATGGCTGGAAACCGTCATTGATGACGGTGGCCTTATTCCCGCAGCCTCGTCAATCAGTGCGCTTCAGTCCAAGTCTGAGTTTTCAGGCTGGATTTGGGCTGCGGTATCGGTTGATTTGTCTACCTTGTCGGATAAGGCTGAGCGCGTGAACATCACGCTTCCGGCGCGCGTCCTGCGCAAGATTGACGCAGCGGCCGCTGCGTCAGGGGAGTCGCGCTCTGGTTATCTCGCACGTAGAGCGCTGATGGCGTAATCGAGGCTACTTGTCCAAAGGGGTTTGTTGGCGTTTTCAACAGGCTCTCACAATGCGGTCAATTCAACATCCTTCGTAGGCTTTCTTAGGGGGCGGCGCTTTAATAGGTATTTATTGGTTGCTAACGCCGCCTAAAATTACGCTAAATCGCTTTATTTCCCTGGGGTAAGCATTGTCCTACGCGGATGCAAGCCAGTGTCCGATGGTCGGTCTCGTATTATTTCTATAACTTGTAAGCCATGCGCCTCTATTCCAGTGAGGGGTAGACAAGTTATGGAAGGCCAAACATGCAACCACGTGTCCTGATCGTTACTTCTGAAGCCGTACCGCTGATCAAAACCGGCGGATTAGCCGATGTCATTACCGCGCTGGCGCTGGCGCTGCGCGCCGCCGGTGTCGAGGCAACCGTCATGATGCCCGGCTATGCCACCGCACTCGAACACGCCTGGAACCTCCAGCCTGCCTCGCTCGATATGGAATTTCCCGGCGGTCCCGGCCGTCTGCTGTGCGGCGTCATGCCGGGCATGGGCGTGCCCGTCGTTCTGGTCGATACCGCTCGCTTCAGAGCGCGTACGGCCAATCCCTATGTGGATGACAGTGGCAATGAATTTACCGATAACGCCCTGTGCTTTGCCGATCTGGCCCATGCCGCGCTGGCAGTCTGCGCTGGCAAGACTTCCGTCGAGCCGCCGCATGTGGTGCATGCCAACGACTGGCATACCGGCCTCATTCCCGCCTTGCTTAAACTGCACGGCCTGGAGCACATCGGCACCATGCTCACCATCCACAATATCGCCTTCCAGGGCAATTTCGACATCAATCTGGCACCGAAGCTGGGCATACCTGAAAGCATGCTCGGTGCCGACGGCATGGAATACTGGGGCAAGCTCAGTTTTCTGAAAGCCGGGATCACTTATGCTGACCGCGTCACCACCGTCAGCGAATCGTATGCCAGAGAAATCCTGACGCCGGAATTCGGCTTCGGCATGGAGGACGCATTGAATTTGCGCAAGAAAGACCTCAGCGCCATCGTCAACGGGATTGATACCGAAGTGTGGGACCCGGCCGACGATCAACTGATTGCGCGCCACTTTAGCGTTGACTGCATGAAAGGCAAGGGCATCTGCAAGCGTGACCTGCAAACCCTGTTCGGCCTCATCCCTACCGATCCCTTCGCTCCCATCATGGGTATAGGCAGTCGCATGTCGCACCAGAAAATGGTCGATGTCGTCCTCGATGCCGTACCCGCCATGCTGGAACGCCACAGTCGTTTGCAAATCGTGGTGCTCGGCAAGGGAGAGCATGAATACGAACAAGGTTTTCTCGAACTGGCAGACCATTTTCGCGGCCGTATCGGCGTGCATATCGGCTACGACGAACGTCGCGCGCACGCCCTGCATGCCGGCAGCGATATGTTGCTGCATCCCAGTCGCTTCGAGCCGTTTGGCCTGACGCCGCTGTACGCCATGCGTTACGGAGCCATGCCGATTGCTTCACGGGTCGGCGGCCTGATTGACAGCATCATTGACGCAGGCAAAAGCGGCGACCCGCCGCAAGAGGCAACCGGCGTGCTGTTCGACGGCGAAACGGCGCAGGAAATGCTGGCCGCAGTGGATCGCGCCTTGGAAATCCAATCCAACGCCAGCAACTGGCAGCGCATACAAGACAACATCATGCGCGCCGATTTCGGCTGGGACGGCCCGACCGCTAATTACATCGAAGCCTATGCGGCGATTTCCGGTACAGGCAGCAAGCGTCTGTTCGACCGCGCCAAGCAAGCTTCCGATCATCACCGGCAGCAGTTTGATTCGCTGCCCGACTACCACTTCGCCTGATTTTCTGTTGCCGCCAGCAGGCGGCTGCAGCGAGCGCCCTCCATCGCTGCCCCGACATCTTTTCACGACGTAATTTCGCGCTGCGGTTTTACGTTGTGATTTTGTTTTTGCACTGGCTCTGGCGCTCCTTGTCCCCGGCACACACCGCTTCCAAGAGGTAATTCATGATGAACACCCCATACAGTCCGCGCATCTATTGCGCGGACCCTGCACTGATCGACCCATCCGCCTGGCCTGCATTGGCGGCGCACTGCGCCGAACTCGGTTTCGACCACTTGCTGATTGCCGCCGCGCCCGCAAGCGACGGTAATTTTTCCGCACGCGCTGGCGGCGGGATGCTATCGCTGGCGCAATTGCAGGCGATCACAATCGCATGCGCCAGCCATCATGTGCGGGTACTGCTGGAATTGCGTATCGACAAGTCGGATGCCGGCAATCCCATTGCCAATCGCTATCCCGACGGGTTTTATCCAGTGCCCTCGGATGTGATCGAAGGAATGCAAGCCGAGCCGCATCAGGTCCAGGCGCGTAACGGCAAACTACTGCCGCGCTGGGAGCCGACCACCCCGGGCGTGCGTTTTCCGGAGGACATGGTGGAACGGCTGACCCCGGCGCTCGATGCCGGTGTCGCCGGATTTTGCTGCGTCATGGACGATGCGGTCTTGCCCTTGCAATGGGCGCATCTGACCGTCGCACTGCGCAAGCAGCAGCCATGCTGCACTTTTCTGGCATGGACGCCGGACATGCCGCTGCTGCAAATCGACAGCCTGTCCGACTGCGGCTTTGACGCCATGTTTTCTTCCGCTGCGTGGTGGGATTTTCACGCCAGCTGGTATTTCCGCGAGCGCCAGCACATTGCCGCTTTGGCTGCGCCGGTAGTTTTTCCTGAAGACCCGTTCGGACGGCGCTTATCGCGTCAATACAATCTCGACGACCCGGTCCTGAGGAAAAACGCCGCGCAGCGCGCGCTGCTGTTGGCCGCCGCCACCGGCAGCGGCATTCTCGTTCCCATGGGATACGAATACGGCCTGACGCAGCCGCTGGCCATCTCTGGTCTGCCGGACGCCTTGCAAACCCCGGCGCAATTTGAAGCGGCCTGTCTGCATGCCGATATTGATTTGCGCGACGATATTGTTTCTGCCAATCAGCTACAGGCTTTGCATGGCCCGACTGCGGGTGCAGCAAAACTGCGCCCTTTGACGGATCAGGCTGCTGGCATCGCCTTGCTCTTGCGCACCAATCCCCCGAGCGCCGACAGCGAAGGCGACGAATGGCTGATCGCCATCAATACCTGGCTGACGCAGCCGCTCACGCTGACCTCTCCCTACTTGCAGGAGCGTCTGGCGGGCAGAGTCTTGCGCCCGGAGAGCGACGATGCCGCCGCCATGCCTGCCATCCCGAGCATGGAGTTGCCCGCCGCCAGCGTCTCTTTCTTGAAGCTGCATCATTTGCCACCTATCGTCACCGCCCCCAAGCGGCCACGGCGACAGGTCGAGCGCGGCATGCGGGGCGCACGCATTGCCATCGAAGACATCACGCCTACTGTCGAGGGCGGAAATTTTGCCGTCAAGCGCGTGCTGGGTGAAAACGTGGAAGTGCAAGCCGACCTGCTGATGGATGGCCACGGACGTCTGGCCGCTGCCTTGCTGTGGCGCGCCGCCGATGAAAAAAACTGGCAGCAGGTGCCGATGCAGCCCCTACCCAAAGACCTCAATGACCGCTGGGCGGCATGTCTGCCGCTGAAGCGGCTGGGTCGCTATTACTTCTGCATCGAAGTCTGGCAGGACGAGAGCGAAAGTGATGCCGATGCCGAACTGTCTGCCGAATTGCGTCCCGAATTGCGTCCCTTCCTGGTACGCAGCGAGGAACAAAGCATCGACGCCGAACGGCTGGCGGCGCGCTTTTCCAGCTGGTACGAACTGTTTCCGCGCTCGCAAAGCGGCGATCCGGTGCGTCACGGCAATTTCGACGATGTCATTGCGCGTCTGCCGGCGATTCAGGCAATGGGTTTCGATACCCTGTATTTCCCGCCCATTCATCCTATAGGCGCGACCAACCGCAAAGGCCCGAACAACCAACTGACCGCCGCCGCAGGCGATCCCGGCAGTCCCTATGCCATCGGTGATCCCAGCGGCGGTCACGATGCCATCCACGCCGAACTCGGCACGCTGGAGGATTTCCGCCGCCTGCGAGTAGCGGCTGCGCAGCACGGACTGGAAATCGCACTCGATTTTGCGATCCAGTGCTCGCCCGATCATCCCTGGTTGCAAACGCACCCGGACTGGTTCAACTGGCTTCCCGATGGCACCATCCGCTACGCCGAAAATCCGCCCAAAAAATACGAAGACATCGTCAATGTCGATTTTTATGCCGCCGATGCCATCCCCGGTCTATGGCTGGCGCTGCGCGATGTGATCTTGTTTTGGGTCGACGAAGGGGTGCGCGTTTTCCGTGTGGACAATCCGCACACCAAGCCGCTGCCTTTCTGGGAATGGATGATTGCCAGCGTGCGCGCCGCGCATCCCGATGTCATCTTTCTGTCGGAAGCCTTTACCCGGCCCAAGATGATGTATCGCCTGGCCAAGATCGGCTTTTCGCAGTCTTACACCTATTTCACCTGGCGTCACGACAAGGCGGAATTCACCGATTACCTGAGCGAACTGACCGGCCCGCAAGCGCGTGAATTTTTCCGGCCGCATTTTTTTGTGAATACGCCGGATATCAACCCGCGCTTCCTGCAAAGCGCGGGTCGTCCCGGCTTTCTGATTCGCGCCGCGCTGGCCACCATGCTGTCCGGTTTGTGGGGCATGTATAGCGGTTTCGAGCTGTGCGAAGCCGCCGCCGTGGAGGGCAAAGAAGAGTATCTCGATTCCGAGAAATACCAGCTTCGCGCCCGGGACTGGCAGGCCCCCGGCAACATCATTGCTGAAATTACGCTGCTCAATCGTTTGCGCATCGAAAACCCGGCCTTGCAAACGCATTTGGGGCTGCGTTTTTATCAGGCCTCGAACAGCAAGGTGCTGTTTTTTGCCAAGAGCACACCGGCCGCTGATGGGGGAGGCGGTTTCGGCGATAACGTGATTCTGGTCGCCATTAGCCTCGATCCACATGCCAGCCAGACCACGGCCCTGGAGCTGCCGCTGTGGGAATTCGGTCTGCCCGACCACGGCAAGCTGCTGGTCGAGGATCTGGTGCAGGGACAGCATTTTGAATGGCACGGCAAGGTTCAGAACTGGACTTTGCATCCGCACGAATTACCGTACGCGATCTGGCGTATCACACCGAATGGAGTCTGAGGCCATGAATACACGCATCGATACCCCCGGCATGCCACTAGCCCTTGAGGATAAGCACGAGGAGAGTGCGCCATCGCACGCTCAGGCTGACACCCAGGCGCGCATAAAATCCAGCGCAAAAGCCAACGCAAAATCCAGCGCAAAACCGAGCGCCAAAAAGTTACCCAAGCAGATCGCCTTTACCGACGATCCGCTCTGGTACAAGGACGCGGTGATTTATCAGATCCACATCAAATCCTATTCCGACGCCAATCACGACGGCATCGGGGACTTTGCGGGCCTGATCGATAAACTCGATTACATCTCCGGGCTGGGCGTCAATACCATCTGGCTGCTACCGTTTTATCCCTCGCCCCGGCGCGACGACGGCTATGACATTGCCGATTACAAAGGCGTCGATCCCGATTACGGCAGCATGGCCGACGCCCGTCGTTTCATTGCCGAAGCGCATGCGCGCGGCTTGCGCATCATCACCGAACTGGTCATCAACCATACCTCCGACCAGCATCCCTGGTTCCAGCGCGCGCGCAAGGCCAAGCCGGGTTCGGCCGCCCGCGATTTCTACGTCTGGGCTGACGATGACAAGGGCTATGACGGCACCCGCATCATTTTTCTCGATACCGAAAAATCGAACTGGACCTGGGACCCGGTGGCCAATGCCTATTTCTGGCATCGCTTTTATTCGCATCAGCCGGACCTCAATTTCGACAATCCGCAAGTGCTCAAATCGGTGCTGGGCGTGATGTCGTTCTGGCTCGATCTGGGGATTGACGGCCTGCGTCTGGATGCCGTGCCTTACCTGATCGAGCGCGAAGGCACTTCGAATGAGAACCTGCCGGAAACGCATGACATTCTCAGGAAAATCCGCGCCCATCTCGACTGGAAATACCCTGATCGCATGCTGCTGGCCGAAGCCAATATGTGGCCGGAAGACGTGCAGCAATATTTCGGCGAGAGCGACGAATGCCACATGGCTTTCCACTTTCCGCTGATGCCGCGCATGTATATGGCGCTGGCGCGACAGGATCGTTTTCCCATCACCGATATCCTGCGCCAGACGCCGGATATCCCCGCCGATTGCCAGTGGGCCATCTTCCTGCGCAATCACGACGAACTGACGCTGGAAATGGTGACGGAAACCGAACGCGACTATCTGTGGAATTTCTACGCCTCCGACCGTCGCGCCCGTATCAATCTCGGCATACGGCGGCGTCTGGCACCGCTGCTGGAGCGCGACGGCCGTCGCATTCAGTTGCTCAACAGCTTCCTGCTGTCGATGCCCGGCACGCCGGTCATTTATTACGGCGATGAAATCGGCATGGGCGACAACATCCATCTGGGCGACCGCGACGGAGTGCGCACCCCTATGCAATGGACCCCTGATCGCAACGGCGGATTTTCGCGCGCCGATCCGGCCTCGCTGGTATTGCCTCCCATCATGGATGCGCAATACGGTTTTCAGGTCATCAATGTGGAGTCGCAGAACAGCGACCGTCACTCCCTGCTGAACTGGATGCGGCGCATGCTGAGCGTGCGCAAGCAGCATCGGGCATTCGGTCGCGGAACACTGAAACTGCTGTTCCCGAGCAACCGCAAAATACTGGCCTACCTGCGCGAATTCACCGATCCGCACACCGGCGCAGTCGAAACCATTCTGTGCGTGGCCAATGTGTCGCAGAGTGCGCAGGCGGTAGAACTCGATTTGTCGGCCTTCGCCGGCCGCATCCCGGTCGAAATGCTGGGTGGCACTGCCTTCCCGCCAATCGGGCAGGGCAGTTACCTGCTGACTTTGCCGCCCTACGGATTTTTCTGGTTTGCGCTGGCCATCGAAGCCCATATGCCGACCTGGTTCTCGCCGACACCGGAACCGCTGCCGGAACTGTTCACACTGGTGATCCGGCAAGGCGTGGACGACATGCTCAAGGCCGCGTCGCGCACGATTCTGGAGCAGGAAGTGCTGCCCAGCTATTTGCCCAAGCGGCGCTGGTTTTCCGGCAAGCAGCAAAAACCGGCGCACGCGCACATTGCGCTGGCCACCGTGTTGCCGCTGTCCAAATTACTCCCCGGCGCATTGCCGATTCTGCTCACCGAAATCGAAACCTCGGGCGCGGAGGGGGCAGCGCGTTATCTGCTGCCGCTGGGCTTTATCAAGGAAGAAGACACCGTCACCGCCTTGCCGCAGCAACTGGCGCTGGCACGGATTCGTCGCAACAGTCACATCGGTTTGCTGACCGATGCGTTTACGCTCGATTCGTTTGCCATGACCATGGTGGAACTGACCATGGCCCGCACCAAACTGCCAACCGAGGACGGCGTGCTGCACTTTGTTCCCAGCGATGCCTTTGCTGTCATGACAGTGCCGCAGGAACTGGCGATGCGGCGCATTTCCCTGGAACAGTCGAACAGTTCGCTCGTCATTGGCGACGAGATCATGCTCAAACTGATTCGCCGCCTCCATACCGGCATCCATCCTGAAATCGAAATGGGGCGGTATCTGACCGAACACGGCTATGCCAATACCCCGGCCACGCTGGGCGAAGTCAAACGCATCGCCGCCGATGGCACGCCCACCACGCTGGTGGTGTTGCAACAATTCATTCACAACCAGAGCGACGGCTGGCAATGGACGCTCGATACGCTGGAGCGCGCCATCCTGCAAGAAAATGCCGGCATGGTCGATGCAACGCTGGCGAATTACGCCGATGGCGACGGTGTCCTCGGTGAGCTGGAGCATGGTGCCGCCTTGCTGGGGCGACGGCTCAGTGAATTGCACACGCTGTTATCACGTCCTACTTATGATCCGGCGTTTTCTCCTGAAATTGCGACCATCGACGATGCAGCCGACTGGACCGACAAGGCCTGTGCGCAAGTCAATGCGGCGCTGGATATTCTGCACAGCACACAGGACTGGGCCGACAGCGAAACTGCCCGTGTTGCGCAAGCTCTGGCAGCGCGCCGCACCGAGTTATTAGGGCATATCGGGCAACTGGCGACTGCCGGAATCGGCTCCCTGCGCATCCGCTTGCACGGTGACTTGCATCTGGGTCAGGTGCTGGTTTCTTCCGGCGATGTGTATTTCATCGATTTCGAGGGCGAACCCTCGCACACGCTGGAGCAGCGCCGTGGAAAAAATAGTCCTCTGCGCGATGTGGCGGGCATGTTGCGCTCGTTCGAATACGCCGCCGCGTTTGCCAATAGCATAGGCCCGGCCGACTTGAGCGAAGCCGCTCAGACGCATAAGAAAAACGTGCTGGCGTCGTTCACGCCCTTATGCCAGTTGGCTTTTTTGGATGCCTACTATAAATATCTGGAAACGGATTTCAGCACCGTTTCCGATGTTCTTATGGCGCAGCGGAAAGCCTTGCTGGATTTATTCATCCTGGAAAAAGCCGCCTATGAGATTTGCTATGACGCCGCCCATCGTCCTGCGTGGTTGCCGGTGCCGCTGAGTGGCATGAAACGCATAGTCGAACGCTTGCTCGATGGCCTTGAACCGGCGGAAGGATAATCCATGCCAATCAAAACTCCTGGCACCGTATCGCTCGCTTCGGTGGAGGCCGCGCTGACCGACGCCTTGCTGCAAGGCCATCTTGGCGATCCCTTCGCCTTGCTGGGCGCGCACCCGATACGGCAGAAAGATGGCGAGCATGACGTTCGCATCTGCAGCTTTCAGCCTGGCGCAGCGGCAGTGCATGTGCATTCTGCAAAAAAGCCCGCGCATCGTCTGGCGACCCTGAAATCGCAAGAGGACAGCAGCGGCGCGTCCGATGGTTTATTTACCGGCACGCTTAGCCTGCCGGATAAAGCCAGCGGTGGCGCACGCTATCTGCTGCACGTGGAATGGCTCGATGCGCAGGGCAAGCTCACCACGCAAGTGACGGAAGACGCCTATGCCTTCGGTTTGCTGCTGAGCGACTTCGATCTGCATTTGCTGGCGCAGGGCAAGCATAGAGAAATGGGCCGTTGTCTGGGTGCGCAATCGCTGGTCATTGATGGCGTGGCGGGGACCCGTTTTGCCGTCTGGGCGCCGAATGCGCGGCGCGTCTCGGTCGTCGGCGATTTCAACTCCTGGGACGGGCGACGGCATGGCATGCGCTTGCGACCGAATGCCGGTGTATGGGAAATTTTCCTGCCGCGCATCGGCCCCGGCGCAGCGTATAAATATGAAATGCTCGGGCCGGACGGCAGCTTGCTGCCGCGTAAAGCCGACCCTGTAGCGCGCGCTACCGAAATACCACCGGCCACAGCCTCGATCGTGGCCGACAACCTCGCCTTCGACTGGACCGACCACGACTGGCTGGCAGCACGCCCGCAGCGTCAGGCACGCAATGCGCCTTTATCGATTTACGAAGTGCATCCCGCTTCCTGGATGCGTATGGCGGAGCAAGGTCATCGTTCGCTGGACTGGAATGAACTGGGCGAGCGCCTGATTCCCTATGCCAGGGAACTGGGCTTTACCCATCTGGAACTGATGCCCGTGATGGAGCATCCCTTCGGCGGTTCCTGGGGCTATCAGCCGCTGTCGCAATTTGCGCCCAGCGCCCGTTTCGGCTCGCCTGAGGATTTCGCCCGTTTCGTCGATGCGTGTCATGCCGCAGGACTGGGGCTGATCCTCGATTGGGTGCCGGCGCATTTTCCCGCCGATCAGCATGGTCTGGCGCTGTTCGATGGTACGGCGCTGTACGAACACGCCGATCCGCGCGAGGGTTTTCATCCCGACTGGAATACGCTGATCTACAACCTCGGGCGCAATGAAGTGCGCGGTTTTCTGATCGCCAGCGCCTTGGAATGGCTGGAGCATTTCCATATCGACGGCTTGCGGGTTGATGCGGTGGCCTCGATGTTGTACCGCGATTACAGCCGCAAATCGGGCGAATGGGTGTCTAACAAGTATGGCGGTCGGGAAAATCTGGAAGCCGTGAGTTTTTTGCGCGAGTTAAATCAGACCGTGGCGGAACGCTGTCCCGGTGTGCTGATGATCGCCGAAGAATCGACCGCCTGGCCCGGCGTCAGTGCAGCGGTAGAGCAGGGCGGACTAGGGTTTTCGTATAAATGGAATATGGGCTGGATGCACGATAGCCTGCGCTATATGGGATACGACCCCCTGTTTAGGCAGTACCACCATCAGGATTTCACGTTCGGGCTGGCCTACGCCTTTTCGGAACGGTTTGTGCTGCCGATTTCGCACGATGAAGTGGTGCATGGCAAGGGTTCGCTGCTCAGCAAAATGCCCGGCGATGAAAGCGAAAAACTGGCCAATCTGCGCGCCTATCTGGGTTTTATGTGGACGCATCCGGGCAAGAAACTGCTGTTCATGGGTTGTGAACTGGCGCAGCACAAGGAGTTCGACCACGATGCTTCGCCGCAATGGGAACTGCTGGACGATCCGCGTCATCGCGGCGTGCAGTCGCTGGTGCGCGATCTGAACCATCTCTACGCTGCCGTTCCGGCGCTGCATCAGAGTGATGATCTGGCGGAGGGCTTTTGCTGGGTGGTGGGCGACGATCAGCACAACAGCGTCTTTGCCTGGTTGCGCTATGGCGAGGGTGGGATTGACGCCGCGCCGCCGGTGCTGGTGGTGGTCAATATGACCCCGGTGCTGCGTGCCGGATACCGCATTGGTGTGCCGGAAATTAATGGCAAATCGGGTTTCTGGCGCGAATTGCTCAATACCGATGCGGCTATTTACGGCGGCAGCAATCAGGGTAATCAGGGCGCGGTCGCGCTGGAACGCACCGCCTCACATGGCTATCCGACGTCGCTGCAACTGCTGTTGCCGCCGCTGTCGACCATCGTTTTGCAATGGCAAGCGCACGCCGTTTTTAGAAAAGGGAACGCCGTATGACATCAATGAACTTTCCGCCGCATTTATCAGCAGGATCGGCCGCGCCGCTGGGCGCAAGCTCGGATGGCTTGGGGGTGAACTTTTCCGTTTTTTCAGCGCATGCAGAAAAAATCGAGCTGTGCATTTTCGATGCCAGCGGTCGTCACGAATTGCATCGCTATGCGCTGCCCGAATGCACCGATGAAATCTGGCACGGCTATCTGCCGGATGCCGTTCCCGGCATGGTCTACGGCTATCGCGCCTATGGCCCGCATGAGCCGTCGCAGGGGCATCGTTTCAATTCCAACAAACTGCTGCTGGACCCCTACGCCAAGCGCCTGATCGGTACCCTCCGGTCGGCGGAGGCGGTGTATAGCTATCGGTTTCGTTCTGCCCGCGCCGACCTGAGTTTCGATCGCCGCGACAGCGCCTGGGCAATGGTCAAGGCCGTTGTGACTGAGGACAATTTCAAGTGGGGCAGCGATACCCTGCCGCAGGTGCCTTGGGCCAATACCGTGATTTATGAAGCGCATGTGCGTGGCATTTCCAAGCAGCGTGAGGATATCGCTGCGCCTGAACGCGGCACTTTCGCCGCACTCGCCAATCCGCGCTTCATCGAGCATTTGCAAAAGCTGGGCGTGACAACGCTGGAGCTGATGCCGGTGCATTCTTTCGCGCAGGATGCCTTTTTGCTCAAGCGCCAACTACGCAATTACTGGGGCTATAGCACCCTGGGATTTTTCGCGGCGGAACCGCTGTATCTGGCTGCGGGCGATCCCAATGAGATGCGCATGGCGATTCGACGTCTGCATAGCGCCGGCATCGAAGTGATTCTGGACGTGGTCTATAACCACACCTGTTGCGGCAATGAACTGGGGCCGACACTGTCGTTTCGCGGCCTGGATAATGCCAGTTACTACCATCTGTCCCCCGACGATGCGCGTTATTACGACGACAGCACCGGCTGCGGCAACACCCTCAATCTGGGTCATCCGCGCGTGTTGCAGCTGGTACTCGATTCGCTGCGTTACTGGGCGCAATCCTTTCATGTCGATGGCTTTCGCTTCGATCTCAGCACCGCGCTGGGACGCGATCATCAGAGCTTTGATGTGAATGCCGGTTTCTTCAAGGCGGTTTTGCAAGACCCCGTGCTGTCGCAGCTGAAACTCATCGCCGAGCCGTGGGATCTGGGTGCCGACGGCTATCAGCTGGGCCAGCATCCGCCCGGTTTTGCCGAATGGAACGATAAATTCCGCGACGGCATGCGGCGCTTCTGGGCCGGCGATGCCGGGCAGCGCAGCGAATTCGCCGGTCGCCTGCTGGGTTCGTCCGACCTGTTCGATCATCGCCACCGCAAGCCCTGGGCCTCGATCAATTACCTCGCCTCGCACGATGGCTTCAGCTTGCGCGATCTGGTCAGTTATGCGGGCAAACATAACGAAGCGAACGGCGAGGAAAACCGCGACGGTACCGACAATAATTGCAGCGCCAACTGGGGTGTGGAGGGGGAGACCGACGACCCTCTGATTCAGGCGGTGCGCGATCAGGTGCAGCGCGCCATGCTGGCCAGCGTGTTTCTGGCGCAAGGCACGCCCATGCTGTTGGCCGGCGATGAGTTTCACCGCACGCAGGGCGGCAATAACAATGCGTATTGCCAGGACAACGCCCTGTCCTGGGTGGACTGGAACGAGGCCAAAACACCGCGCGGCAAAGAACTGATTGCCTATGTGTCGCGCTTGACGGCCATCCGGCGCGAATTCGCTGTCCTGCAATCGGGCGGATTTTTGCATGGCACGAACGAGGTAGCGCCGGGCATACCCGACGTGGCGTGGTTCGATGAAAAAGGCGATCCGGTGTCGGACGACGATTGGGACAACCCGGAGGCGCGTGCTATCGCGGTACAACGCGCCGGCCCGGGAGTGGGACAGGGGCAGGGAAATACCGATCTGGTGCTGATGTTCGTCAATGCCGATAGCGCGCCGATTGAGTTCAGTTTTCCTATGCCGCCGCGGCCGCATCATTTATTGCTTGATAGCAGTCTGGGTAACGGTGTCCCCGCAAAAAGTGCGCGACATCTGCCGGACACCACGACCTCCATCACCGTACCGGCGCACGGCGTGATGGTGTTCGCCAACCGACCCTTGAGGCGCGATGATGATTAGACAATACCTGGGACACTTGATTAAGCGATTACGCGGCGCACTCACCCGGCGGCGAGGTTTGCCGCACTCCATCGCAACGGCATTGTTTATGCCCCTTTTCCAGTCGGCCTTAGTGTCGACTTTTACGCTTGTTCAGAGACTTTCTCGGCGTACATGCATTTCCCCCTAGCCGCATTTAATTTTTTGCGGCGACGGCTCACTCTCTCCCAAGGAGGAGATTATGAATCAGCATTTCTCTTATTCTTTACCGTTCGGTGCGCAATTATTGTCACCCGATCGCACCTATTTCCGCCTCTGGGCCCCGCTGGCACGCGCTGCCTGGGTCGATATCGAAGGCGGCGCGCATATCGCCATGCCGGAAGATCCCGATGCCGACGGCTGGTTTGCCGTCGAAGCTGTCTGCCGTGCAGGGACGGCCTATCGCTACGTTCTGAGCCTGACCGATGGCACGAAAGTCACGGTGCCCGATCCTGCTTCGCGCGCGCAGCGCGATGACGTGCATGGCCCTAGTGTGGTGGTCGATGACAGCGCCTACGTCTGGCAACATCCTGAATGGCAGGGGCTTCCCTGGCATGAGACGGTCATTTATGAATTGCATGTGGGCGCGATGGGCGGCTATGACTGTGTGCGTCAACGCTTGCCGGAACTGGCCGCGCTGGGCATTACGGCGGTGGAACTGATGCCGGTGGCGGATTTTCCCGGCTCGCGCAACTGGGGTTACGACGGCGTGTTGCCGTTTGCGCCGCACGCCAGTTACGGCACGCCGGATGAATTGAAAGCCCTGATCGACACCGCGCATGGACTGGGCATGATGGTTTTCCTTGATGTGGTGTTCAACCATTTCGGGCCGGATGGTAACTATCTCTCTTTGTATGCCAAGCCCTTTTTCAGTCAGGAAGCGCCGACCGAATGGGGCGACACCATCGATTTCAGTCGACCGGAAGTCAGCAATTTTTTCATGCAGGCCGCCTTGCACTGGGTCCACGATTATCGTTTCGACGGTTTGCGACTGGACGCTGCGCAGGCGATCCGGGAGCAGGACTGGTTGCCGCGCTTGAGCCGCCGACTGCACGAGTCGGTTCCTGCCTCGCGGCATCTGCATCTGGTGCTGGAACATGAAGGCAATGCCGCGCATTTGCTCGACCGCAGCAAGTTGCATGAAACCGCTTTCGACGCGCAGTGGAACGATGACGGCCATCATGTGCTGCATGTGCTGCTGACCGGCGAGCAAGACGGCTATTACAGCGATTTTGCCGAGGATGCCGCTGAAAAACTGGCGCGCTGTTTGCGGGATGGATTTATCTATCAGGGCGAACCCTCTGCCTATCGCGGTGGCGTGGCGCGCGGCGAACCGAGTGCGCAATTGCCGCCGACCTCCTTCGTCTTGTTTTTGCAAAACCACGACCAGATCGGTAATCGTCCTTGCGGCGAACGACTGACAACGCTGGCGCATCCGGCCGCATTACGGGCGGCGCAAGCCTTGCTGTTGCTGTCGCCGCAGATTCCGCTGTTGTTCATGGGCGAGGAATTCGGAGCGCGTCAGCCATTTTTCTATTTCACCGACCATGCCAATGAGGCGCTGGCGCAGGCGGTGCGCGAGGGTCGCCGCCGCGAGTTTTCCCGCTTTCCGCATTTAGCCGCAACGGCGGTCAACGACCGCATGCCGGATGTGAATAATCTGGCCAGTTTCGTGGCGTCCATTCCCCATCGGACACCGAGCGATGCGTCTGAAAATGCGCTCTGGCACAGCTGGACGCAGCGCTTGCTGGAAATCCGCAAGGCACGCATCGTGCCGCATCTGGTGCATGCGAAGTCCTTATCGGCCAAGGCGCTGGCAGTCGCGGCAGTCAACGCTCGCTGGCGATTGGGTGACGGTACGGTATTGAACATCACCCTCAATCTGGGGGCGGCAGCACAGCCGCAAGTGCTGGACGATCTGCTTGGTTTGCGTGGAGCCGAGATCTTGTTCGACAGCGGCGGCACACTGGATGCGCTGGCCGAAGGCAATCTGCCGGCGTATTCGATACTGGTTTTGCTGGAAGCAGCCGATGCCGAAGGGAGAAGGGAATGAGCCGTAATCCACAACCCTATTTACAGCGACTGGCGCAGGCTGCCGGTTTGTATAGCGACTGGATCGACGCTTTCGATCAGCCGCAGCAAGTTGCGGATGAATCCTTGCGCACCATTCTTTCGCTGATGGGCCTGGCCTGCGGCAGCGAGGCGCAATGTCAGGATAGTTTGCGGCGTCTGGCGGCAGAAGAGGCGGCCAGTCCCTTGCCGCCACTGATGACCGCCACCGTGGGCGAGATGGTCAGTTTTGGCGCGAAACCGCAACTGGCCGGACTGCACTACCGCCTGGAACTGGCCTCGGGCCAGCTGCTGCATGGTTGTTTTGCGGACGACACCGGACAAGTCGCTAACCTGCCGGCCATCAACGAATGCGGTTATCACCGTTTGCAGACGGATTTGTTTGAACTCACGCTGGCGGTCGCGCCGCGCCGTTGTTTCGGCGTGGCGGATGCGATCCGGGCCGGGGCGCAGGGGGATTTCCATTGGGGCGTGTCGGCGCAGATCTACGGAGTGCGCAGTCATGGCGACGGCGGGATTGGTCACTTCGGTGGGCTGGATAAGCTGGTAAAGCAAGCCGCGGGCTACGGCGCGACGGCGCTGGCAATTTCGCCGGTGCATGCGATGTTCGCCGCCGATCCTTCCCGCTACAGTCCGTATGGACCGTCGAGTCGATTGTTCCTCAATGCCTTGCATGTCGATCCCGCTGCGGCGATGGGCGCGCCGGCCTTGGCGCAGGTGTTATCCGAAGCCGGTGAGGAGGCGTGCGCATTGCACGCGGCACTGGAACAAGAACCTTTGCTGGACTGGGCCAGGGCAACGCCGCACAAGCTGGCTTTGCTGCGTCGTCTGTATGAGAAATTCTGCCGGCAAGCACCGGCGCAAGCACTCGATGCCTTCGATGAATTCAGCCGTCGCGGTGGCGCGGCATTGCGCTCGCACGCCTTGTACGAGGCGCTGAGTCTGCATTTGCGCGCCGAAGACCTTGATCTGCCTTGTGACTGGCGGGTATGGCCGCAGGTGTATCGACAGCCGGATTCGCCCGAGACACTGGCCTTCGGGCTGGCGCATGCGGATGAAATTCGCTTCCACCAATTTTTGCAATGGCAAGCGGCCTGCGGTTTGTCGCAGGCGCAGCAAGATGCGCTGGCGGTGGGCATGGGCGTCGGCATCATTACCGATCTGGCCATCGGTGCGGATAACGGCGGCAGTCAGGCATGGGCGCATCAGGAGGAAATTCTTCAGGGCCTGTCGGTCGGCGCGCCGCCCGATCTGCTCAATACCCGCGGCCAGAACTGGGGCTTGGGCGTGCAGTCGGCGCGGGCCATGCAGCAAACCGGCTTTCGGGCGTATCTGGATATGCTGCGGGTGTGTTTTGCCCACGCCGGCGGGGTGCGTATCGATCATGTGCTGGGTCTGGCGCGGATGTGGCTGGTGCCGGAAGGCGGCGATGCCACGGCCGGGGCTTATCAGCGCTATCCGGCGCGTGATTTGCTGCGCCTGATTGCACTGGAATCGTGGCGGCATAAAGCGATTGTGATTGGTGAAGATCTGGGAACGGTGCCGGCCGGTTTCGGCGATCAGTTGGCCGAGGATGGTTTGTACGGTATGCGCGTGCTGTGGTTTCAGCATCAACTTCAGCATCAACTTCAGCATAATTTTCAGCACCAATTTCAGACTAAACCGCAGCAGGTATTTTTGCCGCCGCAACAATGGTCGACGCAGGCAATCGCCGTCACTACTACGCACGATTTGCCCACCGTTGCCGGCTGGTGGAGCGGGGTGGATCTGGCGTGGCGCGCCACACTGGATTTGCTGGAGCCGGGTGTGAGTCTGGAGCAGGCCAGTCAGGTTCGTGACGCCGAACGCGCCAGTTTGTGGAGGGCGTTTGTACAGGCCGGTTGTGCAGCGGGCGATGCGCCTTTGTCGTCGGCAGACAGCGCGGCCGTGGTAGATGCCGCGCTGGTGTTCGTTGCGCGTAGCGCTTCTCCGCTGGCGATGTTGCCGTTGGAAGATTTGCTCGGCTTGACTGAGCAGCCGAATCTTCCCGGCACCGTGGGCGTTCATCCCAACTGGCGGCGTCGCTTGCCCGAGGTCGAGAGCTTGCTGCAAGGCTCCGTTTGCGCGGCGCGCTTGAAGGCAGTGCAGCGCGTCCGGCAAAGTCTGTCGGGGCATTCCGGTGTTTCCTCCGCCCAGAATGCAGGGTCGGACTACAGGAAAGAGAGCCCGGCATGAGTACGCTGCGTGCGACGGCACGATTGCAATTGCATAAGGAATTCACGTTCGACCATGCCGCCGCGCAGGTCGATTATTTCGCCGCGCTGGGTATCAGCCATTTTTATGTGTCGCCGATACTGAGCGCGCAACCGGGGTCGCGGCACGGTTACAACATTGTCGATCCGAGCTGCATCAATCCCGAGCTGGGCGGGGAGCCGGGTTTGCAGCGACTGGTGGAGCGGCTGCACGCCAGAGGCATGGGCCTGATTGTCGATATCGTGCCGAATCATCTGGGCGTGGGACGACATAATCCGTGGTGGCAGGATGTATTGCGCTGGGGCGCGTCCAGTCGTTATGCGCGCTGGTTCGATATCGACTGGCATTCGCCCGACACCATCTTGCGCGGCAAGGTGCTGCTGCCGTTTCTGGGACGCAGTGACGAGGACGTCTTGCAGTCGGGAGAAATACGGCTGGTGTTCGATGCCGGGTTGGGACAGTTTTTTTTCGATTATGGCGAGCAACGCTTTCCGCTCGCGCCCGATAACTATGCCGACGTTCTCGAACAGGCCGGGTCGTCGATCTTGTCTCCGGCCTTGCTGGCGTCGCTCGATATTGTGGAGGGTATCGGCATTGAAGAGCGGCAAGTACTGGCCGACAGTGCCTTCGCCTTATTGCGCGAGCTGAGCGCTAATCCAGCGGGACTCGCCGCCATAGAAACTGCCCTGAGCGCGTTTTCTCCTGCGCTGCTTGACGGAGCATCTGCGCTGCGGGATTTGCTGGCGCGTCAACATTACTGTCTTTCTCATTGGATCAATGCCGGGGATGAGATCAACTGGCGACGTTTTTTCGAAGTCAGCGAACTGGCAGGCGTGCGTATCGAGGAGGAGGGTGCTTTCGAGGCGATGCATGCGGTTCTGTTCCGGCTGGTGGCGGCGGGCTGGATTGATGGCGTGCGCATCGATCATATCGACGGGCTGGCCGATCCTGCTGCCTATTGCCTGAAATTGCGTGCGGAACTTGTCGCCCGGATGCCGCAACCGGCAGGTGCAAAAGAATCGCACACAGAGCTGCGCGCACCTTATCTGATTGCGGAAAAAATTCTGGGGCCGGAGGAGGAGTTGCGACCCGGCTGGCAGCTTGACGGTACGACCGGTTACGAATTCATGGATCAGGTCAGCGCTTTGCTGCACGATGCCGCCGGTGAGGCAGAACTCAATGCGATCTGGCAGGAAACCGGTGGCGGGATGTCTTGTTCCACTGGAGTGGAGGACGTGCGACGTCGTTTTCTGAGCAGCAATTTCGCCAGTGAATTCAATGCACTGGTGCGGGCGCTGCACGCTGTGGCGCTGGCCGATGGTGCG